>NZ_JBPXMB010000025.1:0-171261 GCF_051918945.1 Streptosporangium sp. LJ11 | reverse complement strand
TCGGCCTCCACCCGGATCGCTCCGGTGGTGAACCGGCACGAGGAAACGGCGCGGTGCTTGGACTTGAACCGGGGAAACCCGATCTTCGGCCCCTTACGGGTGCTGTTGCGGGAGGCCGACCAGTTCCTCAACGCCCGTACCACCCCGTCCAAGCCGCTGTTGTACGCCTCTTTGGAGTTGTCGGCCCACCACGGGGCGATGACCTCTTTGGAGGCGTTCCAGGCGCGGCGCAGGCCATACAGCGACCACGGCACCTCGGTCAGCATCTCATCGGCGATGTCGTAGGACTGCTCGGCCGCACGCTGATCCATCGCGGCCTTGATGCGGGCCAGGCCCCAGTTGAAGGCGAACCGGGACGCGCCGCAGTGGGAGGCGAGCAGGCGCGCCTGCTCGGGGGTGGGGTCCAGGGCGTAGCGGTAGGCCTGGTGGACCCGCATTAACCCTCCCCGTCACGGTACGTCGTTGACCGTTAACGTAACGTAGGAGTCATGATCAATGACTACCCGATCGGCGAAGAGACAGACGCCCGCCTCGGTAGCGCATGAAGCCGTAGAGGGAGCCGGTGGTCTTGTCAGCCGTGGCGGTGTCGGTGGCGTCGATCTGGATCTCGTAGCCGCCCGCGACCGCCGAGGTGGGGTCGGTGGAGGCGGGCAGGTCGACGAAGACGCCTCCGCCGAAGAGACGCAGGCCTACCCCATGGTGGTTGCGTCGTGCGAGGCGACGGGATCGACGTCTGGGCCAGGATCAGCCGTCCGACCTTACAGGCGGGCACGGGCCAGGCGCCTTCCCGATACCACCGGTAAGCGGTGATCGGGTGGACACCCTGTGCCTTAACCCACTCTTTCAAGATCACTCACGTGTACTGATACCTGCTCCACCACCAACTGCTTCCAACCCCATGTCGCCTGGCTGTCACCCGGCCCTCGATCCGGACCGTGAGCCGGGTGCCCGGACCGCCGATCGCCCGGAACGCCGCTCGGAACAGGGCTCAGAACAGGGCGCTGGCCAGGTTCCTGCGGGCCCTGCCGATGGAGGGGTCGTCACCGGGGAGCGTGTCGAACAGTCCGAGCAGGTGCACCCTGGCCGTGTCGCGGTCGGCGCCCGAGGTGCGGCGCACCACGTCGACGAGCCGGTCGAAGGCCTTGTCCACCTCGCCGGAGAGCATCTCGAAGTCGGCGGCCAGGAGCTGGGCCTCGATGTCGGCGGGGTCGGCCAGGCGGCTCTGCAGGCCGGCCGGGTCGACGTCCTGGGTACGGCGGATCAGGCCGAGGCCGGCCAGGCCCAGCTTGGCGTCCTGGTCGTTCGGCGAGCGGGCCAGCAGCCGCTCGTACGCGGCCACCGCGCCGTCGAGGTCACCGGCGTCGATGGCCTGCTCGGCGGCGAGCACGTCCGGGTCGACCGGGGGTTCCTGCGGCTGCTGCTCCTCCGCCCCGTTCGCGGCCTCCTCACCGGGGGGCGGGAGGTACTGGGCCAGTGCCTCCATCAGCTGCGACAGCCAGTCGCGCAGCTGCGGCTCGGTGGCGATGCCCGGGACGACGGCCACCGGCTGCCCCTGGAAGATCGCGTACAGGGCGGGCACGTTCTGCACCCGGAGCGCCTGCGCGATCTGCGGGCTGAGCTCGACGTCGACCCTGGCCAGGACCCACCGGCCGGTGTTCTCCGCGGCCAGTTTCTCCAGAAGCTGGCTGTACTGCTTGGCCTGCTCGGCACGGGTGACGGTGAGCTCCAGCAGCACGAGGCCGTTCATGGAGCGTTCGACGACCTCGGTCGCGAAGTTGGCGTCGTCGATGTCGATGACCGGCGCCGGAACACCGCCGGTTTCCTGCGCGGTGGTCTCCCGCCGCGCCTGTGCCTCGAGTGCCTGCTTGCGGGCGCCGAGATCGACGGCGCCGTAGAGCGATCCGGGTCGAGTGAAGTCCGCTGGGCTCATGACTCCAATCCTGCCGTATCCCGGTCGATGCCCCGACGCGCCACCGCTAGAAGCGGGCCGGTTCGGTGTAGACGCCCCATTCGTCGCGCAGCGCGTCGCAGATCTCGCCCAGCGTGGCCTCGGCCCTGGCCGCGTCGAGCATGGCGGGGATCATGTTGCCCTCACCCTTGGCGACCTGCACCATCGTGGCCAGGGCTGCGTCCGCGGCCGCCTGGTCGCGGGTGGCGCGGCGCTCGGCCAGGACGCGGTTCTGCTCGCGCTCGACCTCATGACTGACCCGGAGGATCTCCAGCGGCTCGTCGATGGAGGCCGTGTGGCAGTTCACCCCGACGATCCTCTTCTCGCCCTTCTCCAGCTTTCGCTGGTAGTCGAAGGCCGCCTCGGCGATCTCGGACATGAACCAGCCGTCCTCGATGCCGCGCAGGATGCCCGAGGTCATCGTGCCGTCCGAGCCCATCTCCCTGATCCTCGTGAAGATCGCCTCGGCCTCGGCCTCCAGCCGGTCGGTCAGCGCCTCCACGTACCAGGAGCCGCCGAGCGGGTCGGCGACGTTGACGATCTCGGTCTCCTCCATGAGCACCTGCTGGGTGCGCAGCGCGATCTCCGCCGCCTTCTCGGAGGGCAGCGCGAGGACCTCGTCGAGCGCGTTGGTGTGCAGCGAGTTGGTGCCGCCGAGCACCGCCGCGAGCGCCTCGACCGCGGTGCGCACCACGTTGTTGTACGGCTGCTGCGCGGTCAGCGACACACCGGCCGTCTGGGTGTGGAAGCGCAGCCACTGGGCCTTGTCGGTCTTCGCGCCGTAGACGTCGCGCAGCCACCGCGCCCAGATCCGCCGGGCGGCCCTGAACTTCGCGATCTCCTCGAAGAAGTCGATGTGCGCGTCGAAGAAGAAGGACAGGCCCGGGGCGAAGACGTCGACGTCCAGGCCGCGCGACAGGCCCAGTTCCACGTAGCCGAACCCGTCGGCCAGGGTGAAGGCCAGCTCCTGGGCGGCCGTGGACCCGGCCTCGCGGATGTGGTAGCCGGACACGCTGAGCGGCTTGTACGCGGGGATCTCGGTGGCGCAGAACTCCATCAGGTCGCCGATCAGCCGCAGGTGCGGTTCGGGGGCGAACAGCCACTCCTTCTGCGCGATGTACTCCTTGAAGATGTCGGTCTGCAGGGTCCCGTTGAGCTTCCCGAGGGGCACCCCCTGCCGTTCGGCGGCGACGACGTACATGCAGAAGATCGGGACGGCCGGGCCGCTGATCGTCATCGAGGTGGTGGTGTCGCCGAGCGGGATGCCGTCGAAGAGCAGGTCCATGTCCAGCGCGGAGTCGATCGCCACGCCGCAGTGGCCGACCTCGCCGAGCGAGCGCGGGTCGTCGGAGTCGCGGCCCATCAGCGTCGGCATGTCGAAGGCCACGCTCAGCCCGCCGCCGCCCGCGCCGAGGATCATCTTGTAGCGCTCGTTGGTCTGCCTGGCGTTGCCGAACCCGGCGAACTGCCTGATGGTCCACGCCTTGCCCCGGTAGCCGGTGGGGTGCAGACCGCGCGTGAACGGGTACTCGCCGGGCCAGCCGATGCGCTCCATGCGCGGATCGCCGCCCTCGGGCCCGTAGACCGGCTCCACGTCGATCCCGGAGAGGGTGCGGAACTCCGCCTCGCGCTTGCGCGCCCCGTCGAACCGCGCCTGCCAGCGAGCCCGTCCCGCCTCGATCCGCTCAGCGTCCATGGCCAACTCCCTTGTACGGCATGTGGCTTCTTATCCGGCTTGTGGCCTCATGCAGATACTAGGACGTCCTATTAATTCTTGGCCAGGCGTACGGCCGCGCGCTGCGGGGGACCGCTGCCGGAGACGTGAGGCGGCGCCGGGGACTGGACCGAGGAGAGCGGGGTCGCGAGGAACGAGCGGCCTCGTTCGACGAGGGAAGGAGCCGGGTAAGAGCGGCCTCACCGCGACGCGTCGCCTTCAGTACTGGAAGTCGCCGGCGGCCACGCGGAGGGTTCTGAACAGGTCGAACATCTGGTCCAGCTTCGTCTCGTCGTACATGGGCAGGGCGAAGTCGGCGTCCATCAGGTCGGCGGTCGCCCGGCGGACGGTCTCGCGGCCCCGGTCGGTGATCTCGGCGAGCACGCCCCGGCCGTCGCGGGGGTTGGGCATGCGCCGCACCAGACCGGCACGTTCCAGGCGGCTCACGGTGTTGGTCACGCTCGTGGGGTGGACCATCAGGCGCTCGCCGATCTTGGAGAGCGGCAGCGCCCCCGTCCTGCTGAAGGTCAGCAGCACCAGCGCCTCGTACCGGGCGAAGGTCAAGTCATGCGGTTTGAGCAGCGTGTCCAGTTGCGACAGCAGGATCTGGTGCGCTCTCATGATCGATGTGACGGCGGCCATGGCCGAGGAGGGCCCGAAGTGAACGCGCCATGTCTCCGCGGCACGTTCGATGGGGTCAAACGGGAGATTCAGCTGACCTGTAACCACAGGGCTACGGTAGCGCGGCCTCATCCCGGTTCGCCCATATACGTAGAGTCACCGGACTGATGGCTTCACCAAGAACCCGGACGCCAAACGTCACGCTCCGTTATGGTTCCCACATCGAATGGTGAGGCCGTGGCCAAGTGGCCACGATGACTCAGTCCGGCCTGCGGGGGACGCGAGCCGGACCGGTGCCGAGGGGACCGGCGTCCGCACATTCACGGCACGGGGGGTGCTTGATGAACGACAACTTGACGGCGTTCGAACGCCGGACGGACTTCGGCTACACCGACACGGCGTGGGTTCTCACCACGCCGGCCGGTGCGTGAGCACAGGGGCGTTTCACGCGAGGAACTCCAGCAGAGCGGGCTGATGGCCGTCGCCATCCTGCTCGTGCTCGGGGTGGTCGCGGCGTGGAGCGTCCTGGTTCCCGGTGTCAGCGCGTGGGAGAACATCGTCGTCGCGGTGATCGGCTCGCTCCGGCTGACCGGCCCGGTGGCGGCCGCGTTCGCCGCCTGGGTGGCGGTGCGCAGGCGGCGCGGGACACGCGGGCGGTCGATGACGCCGTGGCAGGCGGTGCGGGCGCCACTCGCGATCCTGGTGGTGTCGGGGGGCGCGTTCACCGCCACCGTCGTGGTCCTGGCGGTCAGAACCATGATCACGGAGCAGGCCGGGCGGCTGCTGCCCAGCGGCCTGGTGATGGGCGCGGCCGGACTGGCGCTGTACGTCGTCATCGGCTGGGTGGTCGGCTGGCTGCTGCCGTGGACGATCACCCCGGTCCTGGCCGGGCTCGGCTGCTACAGCCTGTTCACCTGGCTGTGCCAGGGGCCGGCCTGGGGCGACCGGCTCGCCCCCGCGACGCGGGAGCCGTACGACCCGTTCCAGGGGCTGAACGCGGCGGCGTTCACCGACCAGACGCTCTGGCTGGTGGGGATCAGCTCGGCGCTGCTGCTCGGCTGGGCGGCGGTCGTGACGCGCCAGGCCCTGGTGCTGGCCGCCGCGCTGATCGCGGTGCTGGCCGCGGGGACCGGCATGGCCCGGCTGTTCACCGAGCAACAGCCGGTCTCGGCCCAGCAGGTCGTCTACAGCTGCCAGGAATGGCCGATCATGGTCTGCGTGCACCCGGGGATGCGCGCCGGCCTGCCCGAGCTGAGCGCGGAGTTCATCAAGATCGCGTCCCGGCTGGCGGGGACGCCCGGGGAGTTCTCCCGGGTGGAGCAGCACCCACGGCGCGACACCACCCCGGTCGCCGCGGGCGTGATCGCGATCCACGTCGACGACCTGGCGGCCGGGTTCGCCGAGAAGGCGGCCGACGAGTTCGTCGACGGCCTGGCCGCCCGGTGCGACGCCACCCCCGCGGCGGGCTACCGCGACATCGTGGCCGCGTGGCTGCGCGGCGAGCCTCTGCCCGGCGGACCGCTCCCGGAACACCGCTACGCCGCGGCGTGGTTCTCCGGCCTCACGGACGTCCAGCGGCGCGACTGGCTCCGGCTCTACTACGCCGACTTCACCGGCTGCCGGCTACAAAGCACTCACTTCGGGGGCCAGGCAGGGCAGACCTCTCAGACAGGGCAGACCGGGCAGGGGGCGGGGGGCGCCTCGACCGGCCCCGAACCCCGGCCCGGCACCGGCCACCAGGCACCCGGCGGACCCCCGTCCCCGGGAGCGAGCACCCTGGACGGCCCCTGGCGCGTCCCCTTCGCCGAAGGCGGCGCGCTCCCGTCGCCACGGGGATAGGAAGATCGGCATAGGCTCCGCGTGAGAAGGTCATCGTCCGGGGAAGGAGAGCGCTGTGAAAGCCTCCCAAGAAGCTCCGCCCGCGGCGCCCCAGGCGGCCCGACGCGGGCGCGGCTGGCGTTTCCTCGCCGGGCTGCTCGTCGTCGTCGTCCTTCTCGTCGTGGGCGCCCGCCTCACCTGGTCGTGGCTGAACCCGTTCGGCGAGGAGACGGTCGATCGCAGCCAGCCGGTGCTGCTGGAGTCCATCCACAACCTCAGCCGCTTCGAGGCCGCCACCGGCAACTTCCAGGTCGTGGTCGACCTGGAGAAGGACGCGGCCTTCCTGCCCGACGCGGTCAAGGGCAGCCGGACGCTCTTCGTCGGAGCCGGCGGCGTCGACGCCTACGTCGACTTCGGCGGCATCGCCGGCAACGCCCTGACGGTCTCCCCCGACCGTACCGAGGTCACGGTGAAGCTGCCCCGCGCCCAGCTGGAGAAGCCGAATCTCGACAACAAGCGCTCGTACGTCTACGCCCAGCAACGCGGTCTCTTCGACCGGGTCGAGGACCTGCTGTCCTCCTCCCCCGCCGACCAGCGGGAGCTCTACATGCTGGCCGAGAGGAAGATCGCCGAGGCCGCCCAGGCCAGCGACCTGCGCAACCGGGCCGACCAGAACACCAAGATCATGCTTGAGGGCCTGCTGAAGGGTCTCGGCTTCGAGAAGGTCACCGTCAAGTTCGCCGACGAGACCTGAGCCCCGGTGTCCGAGCCCCGGCACACGGGTTCGGACACCGGAACGCGGACCTCGCTCAGCCCGCGGCGGCCAGGAGCTCGTCCGCCGCGGTGTAGGGGTCGAGTCCCGCGTCCAGGACGCGGGTGGCGAGGGCGTCGAGGCGCCGGTCGCCGTGCAGGTGGGCGAAGCGGGAGCGCAGGGTGGTGAGGGCGATCGCCTCGATCTCGTCCCTCGCCCTGGCGTGGCGGCGGCGGACGAGCTCGCCCGACGCCTCCAGATAGGCCAGGTGGTCGTCAAGGGCGCCGACCACCTCCTCGCCCCCCTCGCCCCGGTAGGCCACGGTCTGCACGATCGGCGGCCTCCAGGGCCGCTCGACCAGGGCGATCATGTTGCGGAGCTCGCGGACGGTTGCCTGGGCGCCCTCGCGATCGGCCTTGTTCACCACGAACACGTCGGCGATCTCCAGGATGCCCGCCTTGGCCGCCTGGATGCCGTCGCCCATCCCGGGGGCGAGCAGCACGACGGTGGTGTCGGCCATCGAGGCGATGTCCACCTCCGCCTGGCCGACCCCGACGGTCTCGACGAGGATGACCTCGCAGCCGGCCGCCTCCAGGACGCGCAACGCCTGGGGCGTGGCCCACGACAGCCCTCCCAGGTGCCCCCGGCTCGCCATCGACCTGATGAACACGTCCGGGTCGGTGGCGTGGTCCTGCATCCGGACCCGGTCGCCCAGCAGCGCGCCGCCGGTGAACGGCGAGGACGGGTCGACGGCGAGCACGCCGACCCTCAAGTCCCGCTTGCGGAACGCGTGGACCAGCATGCCGGTCGAGGTGGACTTGCCGACGCCGGGAGAGCCGGTGAGCCCGATGATCCGGGCCCGGTGCGGCCGGTCCGCGCAGAGCAGCCCGGTGATCTCCCGCAGTCGCGGGGAGCCGTTCTCGACCATGGAGATCAGCCGGGCCACGGCCCGCGGCCTTCCCTCCCTGGCCATCGCGACCAGGTCGGAGACCTCCGCGGTCATGCCGAGGGGACGCGGATGATCAGGGCGTCGCCCTGCCCGCCACCACCGCAGAGACCGGCCGCGCCGAGACCGCCGCCCCTGCGCCTGAGCTCGTGGGCGAGGGTGAGCACGATGCGGGCGCCTGAGGCGCCGATCGGGTGGCCGACGGCGATGCCGCCGCCGTTGACGTTGATCCTGTCGAGGGAGACGCCGAGCTCCTTGGCCGACTGGAGGACGACCTGCGCGAAGGCCTCGTTGATCTCCAGCAGGTCGAGGTCGCCGACCGAGAGTCCCTGCTTGCCGAGGGCGTGCTTGATCGCGTTGGCGGGCTGCGACTGGAGCGAGTTGTCGGGCCCGGCGACGTTGCCGTGGGCGCCGATCTCGGCCAGCCAGTCGAGGCCGAGCTCCTCGGCCTTGGCCCTGGACATCACGACCACCGCGCAGGCGCCGTCGGAGATCTGCGAGGCCGACCCGGCGGTGATCGTGCCGTCCTTGGCGAACGCGGGCCGCAGCCGCGACAGGATCTCGACGGTGGTGTCCCCGCGCACACCCTCGTCGGCGGAGAAGACCACCGGCTCGCCCTTGCGCTGCGGGATGGCCACCGGCACGATCTCGTCGTCGAGCGTCCCGTTCTTGATCGCGGCCGCGGCGAGCTCGTGGGAGCGGGCGGAGTACGCGTCCTGCTCCTCGCGGGTGAGGCCGAGGCGCGCGTTGTGCCGCTCGGTGGACTCGCCCATGGCCACCTGGTCGTAGGCGTCGGTGAGGCCGTCGAAGGCCATCGAGTCGACGATGCCGGCGGAGCCGTACTTCACGCCCCTGCGCAGGCCGGGCAGCAGGTGCGGGGCGTTCGACATGGACTCCATGCCGCCCGCGACCACGATGTCGAACTCGCCGGCGCGGATGAGCTGGTCGGCCAGGGCGATGGCGTCCAGGCCGGAGAGGCAGACCTTGTTGATCGTCAGGGACGGCACGGTCATCGGGACGCCCGCCTTGACGGCGGCCTGGCGGGAGGGGATCTGACCGGCGCCCGCCTGGAGCACCTGCCCCATGATCACGTACTGCACCGCCTCGGGGGCGACGCCGGAACGCTCCAGCGCGGCCTTGATGGCGATGCCGCCGAGTTCGGCGGCCGACAGGCCGGACAGCGAGCCGAGCAGTCTTCCGATGGGCGTACGAGCTCCGGCGACGATGACGGAACCAGACATAAGTGGAGCCTCCCTGGCGGGCTTGGGGCGACTTTGCCACCATACCCATGAGTACATCAGCGATCGCCATGGAGGATGTCCCTATGTTCATGCGCATCGATCATGTGGGAATCGCCTGCCACGACCTTGAGGAGAAGATCGCTTTGTTCGAGCGGATCTTCGAGCTCACGGTGGTGGCCCGCGAGGTGAACACCGAGCAGGGAGTGAAGGAGGCCATGCTGCACATCGCCGACGGCGAGGGCGGTGGATCTTATATCCAGCTCCTCGAACCGCTCGGCCCCGACACGCCGGTCGGCAAATTTCTCGCGAAGCGCGGGGAAGGTGTTCATCATGTCGCCTTCGGCGTCCCGGACGTCGTGCAGGCCCTGGAGAAGATCGGCGACAGGGGTGTCCGCCTCCTCGACAAGCAGCCGCGCCACGGATCCCTGGGCTCCTCGATCGCTTTTCTTCACCCCAAAGACGTCGGGGGAATGCTCACCGAACTCGTGCAGGCCGCGGAAAGGCAAGCCGAGGTCACGCCGAATGCAAGAAACGCTGATACGTAACAAGTCACGCATAAAGCCGGACGAGACCGCCAACTCGGCACCGGCGGAGTACGCTGGCGTACCACCGGACGTGGATCCCGCCCCGGCTCCCGCTTCGGATGCCTGAAACCCCCGTCCGGCCCGTGTAGCCGTCTCGACAACCCAGGATCGAGCCTCCATGCAGTCCGACATCGACGCCCAGCTCAACAACTTCTTTGAAGACGCCCCCGCTCGGGAATTCGACGTGGTGCTCCGTGGCTATGACCGGCACCAGGTCCACGACCACCTGAAGCAGCTCGACAGCGAGCTCCGGCAGTCCCGGGAGCAGGTTCAGGGCCTGCAGCGGGATCTGTCCGACTCCCAGCGCCAGCTTCAGGAGCAGGAGCGCCCGACCTACTCGGGGCTCGGCGCCCGCATCGAGCAACTGCTCCGCCTGGCGGAGGAGCAGGCGACCGAGCTGGTCCAGGCGGCCAGGTCCGAGGCGAACGAGATCAAGGCGGCGTCCAAGGTCGAGGCCGCCGACCTGCGCGCCGCCGCCGAGAACGAGGCGGCCGAGAAGCGCGCCCTCGCCACCCGCGAGGTCGACGAGATGCGCACCAGCGCGGAGCGCGAGGCCGAGGAGATCCGCTCGACGGCCCGCCGCGAGGCCGACGAGCTGACCGCCACCACCGAGCGCGAGGTCTCCAAGCTGCGCGCCACCGCCGACCACGAGGTGGCCGAGAAGCGCGCCGACTCCGAGCGTGAGATCGCCAAGCTGCGCACCACCACCGAGCGCGAGGTGGCCCAGCTGCGCGCCTCGACCAAGCGCGAGCGCGACGAGGTCCTCACCACCGCCAAGCGCCAGGCCGACGAGATGCGCGCCCAGGCCCAGCGGGTGCTCGAGGAGTCCGAGGCCAAGCGGGCCCAGGACGAGGCGGAGTTCGAGATCCAGCTCGCCGCCAGGCGCGAGGAGGCCGAGCGCCAGGAGGCCGAGCGCCACGCCAACGCGCAGGCCGCGGCCCAGCAGCTGACGGCCACCGCCGAGCAGCGGGCGGCCACCGCCGAGCAGCGGGCCACCAAGGCCACGCAGCAGGCCGAGCAGACCCGCCGCGAGGCCGACACGCACGCCAAGCAGCTGCTGGCCAACGCGCGCAAGAACGCCGACCAGGTCGTCTCCGAGGCCAAGGCGAGCGCCGAGTCCATCGTCTCCGAGGCGAAGGCCGAGTCCGAGCGCAGCCGCTCGGTCGCCCAGCGCCAGGTCGACGAGCTGACCCGTCAGCGCGACAGCATCACCAGCCACCTCGCGCAGCTGCGCCAGCTGCTCGGTGGCGCGCCGCTCCCGGCCGCCGAGCCGGAGCCCGCGATCGCCGCGGCACCGCCGAAGCCGGCCATCCCCGCCGCCGCCAACGGCGCCGAGAAGCCGGTTCCCGCGCCCGCCAGGGCCGAGACGAAGGACGACGACGCGGAGTGGTGGCAGGAATAGGCGGCCGCTGACTCCGGGGCGTTGGCGACGGCTACCAGAGAGCCTGGCGACCTTCACGGTCGCCGGGCTCTTCCTGTCTCACCGCCGCCCCGCCAGGCCGTCCATGCCTGTGACGCCGCCACGGCGCGGCGATCGCGCCGCTCATCCGCGAGGTGGCGATCCCCTCATCCGCGAGGTGACGACCCCCCGGCGAGCCCGGCGACGAAGCCGGACACCGCCCGGTTGAACGCCTCGGGCTGCTCGACCGCGCTGAGGTGACCGGCCTTCTCGATCACGGCGAGCCGCCCGTCGGGCACGGCCTCGACCATCGCCTCCGCCTCGGCGAGCGGGGCGATCTCGTCCTCCTCACCCACGATCACCAGAACGGGCGTCTTGAGCGCCCGCAGCGTGTCGAAGGAGTCGGGGCGGCCCGCCATGGCCCGCTGCGCCCAGGCGACGGCCGTCGGCGGGGCCGACTGGACCAGCCCGCGCACCCGGCCGAACACCATCGCCCTGCGCCGCACGGTGGTCTGCCCGACCAGCCCGGGAAGCACCTCCCGCAGCAGGACGGACGTGCCCTCCTCCAGCACCGCGGCGGCGATCCGCTCGCGGTTGGACCTGGCGGCCTCCGGGTCGGCCCCCGCCTTGGTGCCGGCGAGGATCACCCCCAGCAGCCGGTCGGGGTGGCGGCGGCACAGGGCCATCGTCACGTAGCCGCCCATGGACAGCCCGCCGACGACCGCGCGGTCCACGCCCTCGCGGTCCAGCAGGCGTACGACGTCGTCGGCCATCACGTCGAGGGAGGGCTCGTCCTCGCCCAGCACCGAGCCGCCGAAACCGCGCAGGTCGGGGGTGATGACCTTGCAGACCGTGGACAGCCCCTCCCGCTGGGCCAGCCACATGGCCGACGAGAGGGGGAACGCGTGAAGGAGGACGACCGGAAGCCCCTCTCCCGCCGACCGTGTGTACAGCTGCACGCCGTCCACCGTATTCCCGGGGTCCCCTCCTGGCACCCCCGGTTCCACAACCGTTTATGACGTTGTGGTAACTCCGCCGTCAACGAACGGGACCCGCCCGGCGATACGGCGACGAAGATCCCGTGAGAGGTCCGAACCGGACAGGCTCCTAGGCGTCCGGGACCTCGGTGGGCAGGGGGTGGGCGGCCGGATTCACCCGCAGGACGATCCGGTCGAGGACGATGCGCACGTACGGCTCGCCGACCCACAGGTGCTTGGCGTCGTCGACACCGACGACCTCGGCCTGGGGCACCCTGGCGAAGCGCTCGCGGGCCTGCTCGGGACGCAGGTAGTCGTCGAACTCCGGGATCATCGCGGTCAGCGGCCGGCCGAACTCCGCCCACGCGTCGAGGTCGGCGTCGGTGGCCCGGTGCAGCGGCGGGGAGAGCAGGATCGCGCCCTCCACCAGCGGGTCGCGGCCCCACTTGAGCGCCAGCTCGGTGCCGAAGGACCAGCCGAGCAGCCAGACCCGGGGCAGGTCGTGGAAGTCGGCGTACTCCAGGGCGGCGGCGACGTCGAGGTGCTCGTCCTCGCCCCCGCCGAAGGCGCCCTGGGAGGTGCCCCGCTCCGAGGTGGTGCCGCGCGTGTTGAAGCGCAGCACGGCCAGGTCGGCGAGGGCGGGCAGCCGGTTGGCCGCCTTCTTGTAGACGTGGCTGTCCATCATGCCGCCGTGGGTGGGCAGCGGGTGCAGGCAGACCAGCGTGGCCACCGGGGGCCGGTCGGCGGGAAGGGCCAGCTCGCCGACGAGCGTCAGGCCGTCGCCGGTGTGCAGCTCGATCGGCTCCCTGCGCGCGGGCAGCACCGTAGAGGCCCGAATCTCCATGTCTCTCCTCGAATCCGCTTCGGCCGGCCGACGTCAGCGCCGGTCGTGGCCAGTCGTGCCGGTCGTGGCCGGCCGGTCAGTATCTGCTTCGGCCGGGACCGCGCCTGACCCGGTTGCGCCAGCACGCGGTGTGCCAGTGCCTGCGCTCGTCCTCCCCGCCCTGCCAGGCGGGCCAGCTGACCAGGTGCGGCAGGCCTGGCCTGATCTCCTGGTCGCAGCCGGGGCAGCGGTAGACCTTGTCCGCCGCGCCGCCGGTGACCCGGCGCACCTGCCAGTCGCCGTCGGGCCACTCCTCGGTACGGTCGAGGCCGGGCACGAAGCCGCCGACGGGACGGGAGTGTCCCCGGTTGCCGCCTCGGTCGAAGGGGTCGGCGCGGCGGGCCTTGCGGGGGCTCACGGCAGGTCTCGGATGCTCCGGACCCACGCGGCGCCGAGGTCGTCCGTCCCGGTCCCATCGGGTGTCCCGGTCACCTCGACCGCCTCAAAAGTGCTCGTCATCGCTCTCCCACCCTGCCCGCCAGGTCCGCCCCACATGGCGGACCGCCCTTTCCGGCATCGCAACAGTCTCCCAGAGAGGTACCGACTACCCCAAAAGCCGGTCGGGTGACCGAGGAGCAGACAGAAAGTACTTGAATCAGAGTTGAGTAGTAATTACCATTTGAGGATGTGAGCGGAGGAGGAGACGTGAAGGACGAGATGACACCGGAGGAGGCCCTGCGGCGGATCGCCGAGGTCGACCGGCGGACCAGGCGGCCGGCGCGCGTCGTCGGCCTGCTCTACGCGGTCGTCGGTCTGGGCACGATCGTCTACTGGCCCGTCATGTTCCTCGGCCCCGCCTGGTCGCGGGTCACGGCCGGGGTGGCGTGGATCGTGCTGACCGTCCTGTTCGTCGGATACCTCGGCGGCATGAGGGTCCAGGACCCGGAGGTCACCTGGGCCAACAGGTCGAACGGCCCCGTGACGATCTCGTACGTCGTCCTGGTCGTGATCGTGTTCGTGTTCGGCGCGTTCCTCCGTCCCGACGACCCGGGCGTCGGCTGGAGCGCGGCGCTGATCGCGCTGTCGCTCTGCGCGAGCGTCCCGCCCCTCTACGCGGCGTGGCGCGTGCTGCCGGCGGGGCGGTGAGCGTGGCGAACGGCACGAACGGCGACGCGAACGGCACGGAGGGGGCGGGCCGTACGCGTCGTACGGGCGGCGGCGCGGGCCGGGCGACGCGCGACGCGGGGAGCACGGGGGGTGGCACGGGAAGCACCGGGGGTGGCACGGGCTCGCACCCCCGGCACGACCTCGACGACGTCATCCACGCACCCGTCCGGCTGTCGATCATGGCCGCCCTCTCGGCCACCGACAAGGCCGAGTTCCGTTTCCTGCGCGACACGATCGAGGTCAGCGACTCGCTGCTCTCCAAGCACGTCATCACCCTGGAGGAGGCCGGCTACGTGCACGTGGAGAAGGCCTTCGTGGGTAAGCGTCCACGCACCTGGCTGGCCATGACCGACGAGGGCCGCCGGGCGTTCCATGACTACGTCTCCGTGTTGAGGCGCCTCACCGAGGGATCCCCCCAATGATCGAGTTAGACGACCTGCACAAACGGTACGGCGACAAGGTCGCCCTGGACGGTGTGACGTTCTCCGTGAAACCGGGCGAGATGTTCGGCTTCGTCGGAGCGAACGGCGCGGGCAAGACCACCACGATGCGCATCCTGATGGGCGTGCTGACCGCCGACTCCGGCTCGGTGCGCCGCGACGGCAAGGCCCTGACGTTCGACGACCGGCGCCGGTTCGGCTACATGCCGGAGGAGCGCGGCCTCTACCAGAAGATGAGGGTCGCCGAGCAGGTCGAGTACTTCGGCAGGCTCAGTGGACTGACCCCGAGCGGGGCCAGGAAGGCCACCGCCGACCTGCTCGAACGGCTCTCGCTCACCGAGCGCGCCAACGACGCGGTGGACGCGCTCTCCCTGGGCAACCAGCAGCGCGTGCAGCTCGCGGTGGCGCTGGTGCACGATCCCGAGGCGCTCATCCTGGACGAGCCCTTCTCCGGGCTGGACCCGCTCGCCGTCGACGCGCTGGCCGAGGTGCTCGCCGAGCGCCGCGCCGCGGGCGTGCCGGTGCTCTTCTCCAGCCACCAGCTGGACCTCGTCGAGCGGCTCTGCGACTCGGTCGGCATCATCTCCGCGGGCCGCGTGGTGGCCAGCGGCACGGTCGAGGAGCTGCGCGACCGGGAGGGGCGCGGCCGGCTCAGGGTGGTCGTCAGGGACGCCTCCCCCGGATGGGCCGCCTCCCTGCCGGGAGAGGTCACCGAGAAGGGCGACGAGGTCCTCGTCGCGGGCGTCGACGGCGACGGCCAGGAGATCCTGCGCCTCGCGGTCAAGGCCGGAAGGGTCGAGCACTTCGGCTGGCAGCGCCCCACGCTCACCGAGATCTTCAGGGAGGCCGTCGCGTGAACGGGTTGTGGCTGGTCGCGCGGCGGGAGATCGTCACGCGCGGCCGTACGAAGGCGTTCGTCATCGGGCTCGTGGTCAGCGCCCTCCTGGTCGCGGCGCTGGCGTTCCTGCCCAAGCTCTTCTCCGGGCCCGACTCCTACACCGTGGGACTCGCCGGAGCGCAGGCGCAGGCGCTGGAACCGGCCCTGACCGGCGCGGCGAAGGACGTGAAGATCACCATCAGGAAGTTCCCCGACGAGGGGGCCGCGGTCAGCGCGATCAGCCTCGACGAGGTGGACGCCGCCGTGGTGGACCGCCGCAGGGTGCTCGCCGACGGCGAGGTGGACGGCGAGCTCGGCCTGCTGCTGGAGACCGCGAACCAGACCACCCAGACCCAGCGGCAGCTGTCCGAGGCGGGCCTCGATCCGGCCAAGGTGGCCGCCGCCATGCGGGTCGCCCCCCTGGAGCAGGTCTCCATCGGCGCCGACGCCCGCTACGCGGGGGTGCGGGTGGGCATCGCGTCCCTGCTGGTCATGGTGCTGTTCTTCCTGCTCATCTACTCCTCCATGTACGTCGCGATGGGCGTGGTCGAGGAGAAGGGCAGCCGGATCGTGGAGATCCTGCTCACCTCGGTCCGCCCCTGGCAGCTGCTCGGCGGCAAGATCGTGGGGCTGGGCGCGCTCGCGCTGGCCAACATGGTCGTGATCATCGTGGCCGGTCTCGGCGCGGCGGCGGCGACCGGCCTCGCGGCCGACCTGCCCCCGGGCATGACGGGCATCGTGGTCAGCGCGCTGTTCTGGTTCATCCTCGGGTACGCCTTCTTCGCCGCGATGGCGGCGGCGCTCGGGTCGCTGGTGTCCAGGC
Organism: Streptosporangium sp. LJ11; assembly: GCF_051918945.1. Taxonomy (NCBI): domain Bacteria; kingdom Bacillati; phylum Actinomycetota; class Actinomycetes; order Streptosporangiales; family Streptosporangiaceae; genus Streptosporangium; species Streptosporangium sp. LJ11. The sequence goes on along the minus strand of NZ_JBPXMB010000025.1, from coordinate 155,132 downwards.
AGGAGGACGCGAACAGCGTCCTGACCCCGATGACGATGCTCATGATGATCACCTACCTGGTCGCCTACTTCGCGGCGGTCCAGCCGGGCAGCCCGGTGGCCAGGATCCTGTCGCTGGTGCCGCCGTTCTCCTCGATGGTCATGCCGGTCAGGATGGCCGGGGGCGAGGTGTACACCTGGGAGATCCTCGTGGCGGCGGTCCTGATGCTGCTGGCGACGGTGGGCACCCTGATGCTCGGCGCCCGCATCTACAGCCGCGCGGTCCTGCGTACCGGCGCCCGCGTGAAGCTCTCCGAGGCGATGCGCTGACCCTGCGGCCCTTCCTCTCGACGGGCGTGACTCCCCGAGCCGTACGGCCGGGGAGTCCGTCTTCGTTCACCGGGCCGCCAGGTCATCAGGCCGCCCGGCCGGATCACGGGGATCCGGGCCTCGTCCGGCCGATAGGGTTCGGTCATGCGTCTGGTCATAGCGCGGTGCAGCGTGGATTACGTCGGGAAGCTCACCGCCCATCTCCCGATGGCGCCCCGGCTCATCCTCATCAAGGCCGACAGCAGCGTCTCCATCCACGCCGACGACCGGGCCTTCAAGCCGCTCAACTGGATGAACCCGCCGTGCAAGCTCCGCGAGGAGGAGGGCACCTGGACGGTGACCCACGGCAAGACCGGCGAGAAGCTCGTCCTCACCATGGAGGAGATCATCCACGACACCAGCCACGAGCTGGGCGTGGACCCGGGCCTGATCAAGGATGGCGTCGAGGCCCACCTGCAGGAGCTGCTCGCCGAGCACATCACCACCCTGGGCGCGGGCTGGACGCTCGTCCGCCGCGAGTACATGACGGCCATCGGCCCCGTCGACATCCTCTGCCGCGACCACACGGGCGCGTCCGTCGCCGTGGAGCTCAAGCGCCGCGCGGGCATCGACGCCGTGGAACAGCTCACCCGCTACCTGGAGCTGATGAACCGCGATCCCCTGCTCGCCCCGGTCGGCGGCGTCCTGGCCGCCCAGAGCATCGCGCCCCAGGCCAAGACCCTCGCCGAGGACCGCGGCATCCGCTGCGTCACCCTCGACTACGACGAGCTGCGCGGCATCGAGCGCAACGACACCCTGTTCTGAGTTCCGACGCCCGACGCACCGACGGCCGGTCTTCGGCGGGGATCTCCGCGATGCGATCCCGTGGGGATTCCCGCCCCGGGGCCGGGCGTCACGCCTGCTCCGTCAGTCACGCTCCCCGGCCGGCCTCCCGTCGCCGGGTGCCAGGTGCGGGGTGTGCGTCCTGACCGCTTCGAGCAGCCGGGCCTTCGACGGGTTCACCATCGCCTTTCCGGCCACGGTCACGGTCGGTACGGTCTCGTTCCCGTCCGCGACCGAGCGGACGAACGCCGCCGCCTCGGGATCTCTCCAGATGTTGACCTCGCTGTAGCGCAGCCGCGTGAAGCGCAGGCGCGTGCGCAACTTCATGCAGTACGTGCAACCGGGGCGCCAGTAGACGACCACGCCCCCGTGGTCCGCGTTCTCGTACGACGCCGTCCGGCCTCGGCGAGGCAGGTTCGTGACGACGAGCAACACGATGGCGAGAACGGCGAGAACAAGGAGCGCGAAGGACACCGGGGACATGGGGGAAGTATCTCAAGCCGCTCGTGACCTGACGGCATGGACCTCACCGACCTCGCCGGTCTCACCGCCCCGGCGCTTCGCGCGAACCAGGCTCAGGCCGTGTCTCCTCAGGGTCTCCTCAGGGTCTCCTCAGGGTCTCCTCAGGGCACCGCCCCGAACCCCGGGCGAAGGGCCTTTTCGGCCCCTCGCGCTCCCCGGTCGTTCTGTGGTCCCCCTGACGACGGTCCCCGTTACACCGGTTCCCCTGACAACCGAACCGGATGACGCGGCCCCGTGTCCTCCGTTCGGTGGACACGGGGTTCCATCGAACGTCGGTGCCGCACGGACCGTGCGAACGCGACGCTTGGGACATGCACACAGCGGTGAGAGTGAGAGGCCTGACCAAGCGCTACGGCGACGTCCAGGCCGTCGGGGGGATCGATCTCGACATCCACGCGGGCGAGGTGTTCGCGATCCTGGGCCCGAACGGGGCCGGGAAGTCCACCACGGTGGAGATCATGGAGGGACACCGCACCAGGGACGCCGGGGAGGTCAGCGTCCTGGGGGTGGACCCCGGCAGGCCCACCCGCGCGTGGCGTTCGCGGATCGGCGTCGTGCTGCAGACGGCCGACGACGCGGCCGAGGCGACCGTACGGGAGACCGTGCGGCATTTTGCCGGCTACTACCCGAGGGGCAAGGACCCGGACGAGGTGATCGAGCAGGTCGGGCTCACGGAGAAGGCGGACCAGCGCATCCGGAAGCTCTCGGGCGGCCAGCGGCGCCGGGTGGACGTCGCGCTGGGGGTGATCGGCGACCCGGAGCTGCTCTTCCTGGACGAGCCGACCACCGGGTTCGACCCGGAGGCCCGCAGGCGGTTCTGGGAGCTGATCGAGGGCCTGGCCCGCGACGGCACCACGATCGTGCTGACCACCCACTACCTGGACGAGGCCGAGGCACTGGCCGACCGGGTGGCCGTGGTCGCCGGGGGGCGGATCGTGGCCGAGGGCGAGCCCAAGACCCTGGGCGGCAGGGCCACCGCCAAGGCCCTGGTGAGCTGGTCCGACGCGGGTGAACGCCGCTCCCTGGAGACGGACACGCCGACCAGGACGGTCCTGGAGCTGACCGGCCGCTTCGACGGCGAGGTCCCCGAACTGGCCGTGACCCGTCCCACCCTGGAGGACGTCTACCTCCGCCTCATCGAGACCCCAGCCTGATCGTCTCCCGTACGAGCGCCGACCGATCCCCCGAGGTGATCAGCCATATGAGCCAGACCCTTGCCCGCCCTTCCGCCCCGGCCGTCCAGGCCGGGCAACCCTCCGTGATGCGACTGGGGCTGTCACGGATGGTCCTCGAGAACAGGATGTTCTTCCGCGAGCGGGACGCGGTGATCTTCACCTTCGCCCTCCCGATCGTCATGCTGGTGCTCTTCGGCTCGATCTTCTCCAGCGAGATGGAGGGAACCGGCCTGACCGTCTCCCAGCTCTACGTGGCCGGACTCATCGGGACCGCCGCGATGACGGGGTTCCAGAACCTCGGCATCAACGTCGCGATGGACCGTGACGACGGCACCCTCAAACGGCTGGCGAGCACCCCGCTGCCCCGTACCTCCTACTTCATCGGCAAGGCCCTCAACACCCTGTTCGTCTCCTTCCTGCAGGTCGTCATCCTGCTGGCCATCGGGGTCGCGCTGTTCGACCTGGACCTGCCGTCGGAGGCGTCCAGGTGGGTGACCTTCACCTGGGTGTTCGTGCTCGGTGTGGCCGGCTCGTCCCTGCTCGGGGTCGCGATCAGCAGCCTGCCCAGGTCGGCCAAGAGCGCCGGCGCGGTGATCGCGATGCCGTTCGTGGTGCTGCAGTTCATCTCCGGGGTGTTCATCCCCATCGGGCAGTTGCCGGCCTGGCTGGTGAACGTCGCCTCGATCTTCCCGCTCAAGTGGATGTGCCAGGGTTTCCGGTCGGTCTTCCTGGGTGACGCCGGTGCCACGCTCGAGGTCGCGAACTCGTACGAACTCGACCGGGTCGCCCTGGTTCTGGGAGCCTGGGCGATCGGAGGACTGCTGCTGTGCCTGATGACGTTCCGCTGGAAGAGCCGCCGAGACGGATGAGCCGCGACGGCCACACCGAGCCCCCCGTCCGGGGGGCCGGTGCCCACGCCTGGGAGTCGCTGTGGGGCTGGGAGATACTTCTGGTCCTCGGGCTCCTCCCGCCCATCTGGGGCGCGCTCGCCGCCGACGTGCCCGTGTCGGAGAAGGTGATCGTGGCGGGCTGCCTGGCCGCGATCCTGCCGCTCTACGTCCTGCTGGGCCGCCCGGCGATCGTCGGCGGTGACCGGGTGCGAGGGGCGATCTACATCGTCCTGCTGATCACGCTGTTCGTTCCCCCGGGGCTCACCGCGTCCTACGTGACGTTCGCCCTGTTCGGCCTGTGCCCGCAGTGCTTCATCGTCTTCCGCGTCAGGTGGGCGATCATCGCCATGATCGCGCTGAACCTCTCCCCGATGATCCGCTACCTGTTCCTGGAGGAGAATCCGGAGCCGTTCAACTTCCTGGTGGTCGCCATGACCACCATCTTCTTCTCCTCCACGTTCGGCATCTGGATCGAGCGGATCACCACGCAGAGCGGGGAGCGGGCCGCGCTCATCGAGGAGCTGGAGAGCAGCCGGGCCGAGATAGCCAGGCTCTCGGCCGAGCGCGGGGCACAGGCCGAGCGCGAGCGGCTCGCCGGGGAGATCCACGACACCCTGGCGCAGGGCTTCACCAGCATCATCATGCTGATCCAGGCGGCCGAGGCGCAGCCGGACCCGTCCCGTCACCTGGCGCTGGCCGTCCAGACGGCACGGGAGAACCTGACCGAGGCCCGTCTGCTGGTCACCACGCTGAGCCCGGCCCCTTTGAACGACTCGACCCTGGACGAGGCGCTGCGGCGGCTGACGAACCGGCTCGGCGAGGAGACGGACCTGTCCGGCGGGTTCGAGGTGCACGGGGAGCCCCGGCCGCTGAGCGCGCCCGTCGAGGTGGTGCTCGTCCGCGCCGCCCAGGAGGGCCTGGCCAACGTGCGCAGGCACGCGGCCGCGGAGTCCGTCGCGGTCTCGATCGCCTACCGCGACGGCTCCGTGCGGCTGGAGGTACGCGACGACGGACGCGGTTTCGAGCCGCTCGGCGGCCAGGGGTACGGCCTGCGGGGCATGCGCGCCCGCGTGGAGCAGGTCGGCGGGACCCTCACGGTGACGGGACTCCCCGGCGGGGGGACGGCACTCGAAGTGGTCGTCCCCACCGGCCGGCCCGCCCTCCCCGCCGACGGCGACCTCCCGGAGCCGACCGGCGCCCCCACCGATCCGCCCGCCCTCCCCGCCGACGATCCTCCGGACCTGCCCGGCGCCGCCGGCGGCCGGGCCGGCCAGCCCGCCCAGAGGGTGTGACACATGCTTCGCGTGATGATCGTCGACGATCACCCGGTGGTCCGCGAGGGCCTTCGGGGCATGCTGGAGGCCGACCCCGGGATCACGGTGGTGGGTGAGGCGGCGTCCGGGGACGAGGCCGTCGTACGGGCCGGGGAGCTCGCACCGGACGTGATCCTGATGGACCTGCGCATGCCGGACGGGGACGGGGTGAGCGCCACCTCGCGCATCCTCACCGGGCGGCCGGAGAGCCGGGTGGTCGTGCTGACCACCTACGAGACCGACGCCGACATCGTGCGGGCGGTCGAGGCCGGTGCGGCGGGGTATCTGCTGAAGGACACCTCCAGGGCCGACCTGCTGGCCGCGATCCGCTCGGCGGCGCGCGGGGAGACCGTGCTGTCGCCGTCGGTGGCGACCAGGCTGGTCACCCGGATGCGGGCTCCGGTGGCCGAGTCGCTGTCGCCACGCGAGACGGAGGTGCTCTCCCTGGTCGCCGGGGGGCTGACCAACGCGGAGATCGGCAGGGCCCTCTTCATCAGCGAGACCACGGTGAAGACCCATCTGCTGCGCGTCTTCGGAAAGCTCGGCGTCTCCGACCGCACCGCCGCCGTGACCACGGCCCTGGACCGGGGCCTGCTCACCCGCTAGCGCGGTGACCGCGTACGTTTCATCGGATGCGCCGGCGCGAGGTCACTCCTTGAGGTGCAGGGCGAGCTGGATCCGGTCGCGGAGGCCCAGCTTGCGCAGCACGCTGGAGACGTGGTTCTTGACCGTGCCCTCGGTGATGAACAGCCGGGCCGCGATCTCCCGGTTGGCGGCCCCCTGTGCGACCATCCTGGCCACCTCGACCTCGCGGGCGGAGAGCAGGTCCTGCCCGCGGAAGCGGGTGGAGAGCAGGTCCTCCGCCCGCGATCCGCCGCCCGCCGCGGGCGCGTGCCGGAGCTCGGCGACCAGCCTGGCGGCCACCGGGGCGCCGAGCACCGTCTCCCCCCGGCCCACCCGGTGGACTGCCGAGACCAGCTCCTCGGGTGAGCAGTCCTTGAGCAGGTAGCCCAGGGCGCCGCCGCGCAGCGCGCCGAAGATGTAGTCGTCCTCGTCGAAGGTGCTGAGCACGATCGCGGCCACCCTCGGGTGCTCCGCGGCGAGCCGGACGATCAGCTCGACCCCGTCCATCCCGGGCATCCGCGCGTCCACGAGAGCCACGTCCGGGTCGGTCTCCGCCACCACCCGCAGCGCCTCCTGGCCGTCGGCCGCCTCCCCCACCACCTCGATCCCGGGCTCGACCTCCAGCAGCTTGCGCAGCCCCCGGCGCATCAGCGCCTGGTCGTCGACCAGGATGATCCTGATCGAGCTCACGATCGCCTCCCCACTCCGGCCGGAGCGACCGGTAGCTCGGCCCGTAACGCGAACCCGCCCTCCGGGGCGTTGCCGCCGGTCAGCGTACCTCCGAGGGCCCGGGCCCGCTCGGTCAGCGCCGTCAGCCCGAAACCCCGCCGGGAGCGCTCGCCGGTGCCCTTGCCGTCGTCGGCGACCACGAGCACGGTCCGCGCCTCACCGAAGACGAGCCTGACGCTCACGTGCAGCGCCTCGGCGTGCCTGAGCGCGTTGGTCAGCCCCTCCTGCAGCACCCGGTACAGCACCAGCTCGGCGTCGGCGTCCAGCCGGTGCTCGGTGCCCTCCACCTCGAAGGTGACCGTGATGCCCGTGCCGTCGAACGAGGCGGCCAGCCGTTCCAGCGCCGCGCTGCCCACCCGGCCGTCCAGCCCGAGCGGGCGCAGCGCGCGCACCCATCGCCGGGCGTCGGCCAGCGCCTCGACGGTCAGCTCCTTGGCCTGGCGCACCTCGTCCCAGGCGGCGTCCGGGCGGCGCTCGCGGAAACGTTCGGCGTTCTCCAGATCCATCTTGATCACGGTCAGGTGGTGCCCGATCGAGTCGTGCATCTCCGCGGCCATCCTCGCCCGTTCCTCCGCGACCGCGAGCTCCCTGATCCGCCCCAGCAGGCGCCGCGTCTCCTCACGGCTGCGGCGCGCCTCCAGGGTGGACGAGGCCATCCCCAGCACGAACGCGGAGAACATCGCCATCTCCCCGACCTGGGCCAGCCCGTCGAGGACGGACTTGCCGAAGAGCAGCGGGACGGCCGCGAACAGGAACACCGCCAGAGACGTCAGGATGACCGACGCGGCGCGCATGCCGTACAGGAAGGCGAGGTTGGCGACGGCGATGAGGGGGAGCAGCGTGTGGGTGCCCCTGGAACCGGTGGCCCCCAGCAGCAGGGTGGCCACCAGGAACATCGGGGCCACGAAGCGGCGGCCTCGCGACAGGTCCCACGGCAACACCAGCCACAGGCCCGCGACCAGCGCGAGGTTCAGCCCGGTCAGCACGCGGGCGAGCGGGCCGCTGGGAGAGAGGACGTGGACGACGGCGGTGGCGACGAGCACGCCCCAGAACAGAACGCTGAACAGGAACGGCCGGTCGGCGTCGCGTAACCAGTCCAAACGCAGCATGCCACGACCTTAGGCCGCCGGACTCCCGATGGTGATCCCCCCACAGTCACCATGACGATGGTCATGGTCGTTTCTATCCGCCGCTCGATGTGCCGCGCGGCGCCCGTTTCTAATCTTGCCGTCCATGAAAGCCACTCGCCCCGTCTGGGCCGTGCTGATAACCATGGCCGCCATGTTCGTCCAGATCCTGGTCGGAACGTTGCCCGTCGTGTTGCTGATGGACCAGGGGAATCCGCTCTACAGACCGTTGGGCGTGCTCGGCACCACGGTCGCGTCGATCGCCCTGGTGTACGCGATCCGCCGTTGCCTGGGCCGCCAGAGCTGGTCGGGGGTGCGGCTGACGTGGTCCTGGTCCGCCGTGTGGCATGTGCCGGTCGGCCTGCTCGTCGGCGCTGTGCCGGTGGTCGCCGGGAACGCGCTCTCGGTGGCCCTGGGCGTGGCCACCTGGACCTCGTGGGAGCAGGGGGCGGCGCCCGCACTGCCCTACCTGGCGCTCGCGATCGCGATCATCGTGCTCGGCCAGGCGTTCCCCGAGGAGTTGCTCTGGCGGGGGCACCTGTTCGACACACTCTCGGACCGCCTGTCACCGCGCATGGTCCTGTTCGTCGTGTCGGCGGTCTTCGGCGTCATGCACATCGTCTCCCAGAGCCCGGCCGACGACCTCGCCGAGAAACTGCTCTACGTCGTGCTCGCGACCGCCCTGGGCTTCGCCTGCACGGCGGCGCGGGTGCGCAGCGGCGCGGTCTGGATGGCGGTCGGCGTGCACACCGGCTTCCACGTCGGCAACCTGCTGACGCCCACCAAGGATCTCCGCTACGACGTGCAGCTCATCCTGCTGACCTGCGCTCTCTTCCTGGCCGGGCTGGCCGTCCTGCCCCGGTCGGGCAGGAGCCCGCGCCCCGCCGACGCGGAGCTCCACTCCCGCCGGTGACGACCGTCCGGCCTCTGCGCCGCCCGCCGGGGACGAGCGGAGCCGAGAATGAGCGGGGGCCGGTGACCGGCGACCGTGTTTTTCCCGCTCCGGCCGGAATGGAGCGCACCTCGTTCGCGCGAACGGCAGGACCTTGACCGACTACTCAGACTTGTCACCTTCTTGCACCGGGGATGTAAGTAATAACACAACAACCCTTCCACAAAAAGGATCTTGCACCCATAATGGTTGATTCCGGGGGCCAGAACCATGAGGTGGAAGTGATAAAGCGAGTATCTGTCAACCCCGCGCTGACCTGCGGGAGCTTGACATGAATGGACGGTCCTACCGGGGAATGTCTGCGGAGGAGCGGCTGGCGGAACGCCGGGAGCGCCTCGTCTCCGCGGCGTACACCCTTTACGCCGACCCCGGATTCCCGGAAACGACGATCGAGAGATTGTGCGCCGCGGCACGCATCTCCAACCGCGCCTTCTATGAGTGTTTCTCGGGTCGCGACGAGCTGATGCAGACCGTGTACGACCGATGCGTGCGCGAGACGCTGGAGGAAATGTCGAAAGCCATCGACCAGGCCCCCGACACCCTGGCCTCCCGGGTCAAGACAGGGGTCACCAGTTACATCAACTTCGTCACCGGCGACAGGCGCCGCGCGCGGATCATGCATCTGGAGGTGCGCCGGGCGGGCGACTGCCTCACCACCTCCAGGCAGTCGGCCGTCGCGGCCTTCATCAAGACGATCGAGTCGAACGTCGCCGACCTGCCGGAGGCCACGAAGGCCAACCAGCGCCTCCTCGCGCTGGGCATGATCGGAGCGGTCCAGGAGCTGCTCATCGAGTGGGTCCTGGCCGACGACCCGCCTCCGGTCGGCAAGCTGATCGACACCGCCACGCACATCTTCCACAGGTCCTTCGTGACCTGACGCCCGCGGGAGACGAGAACGGGTCCGCCGGGCCCGTCCTCCGACATGTTCCGGCGCCGCCGTCGCCCCCGAGCTTCGGCGGCCGTCCGGATCAGGCCACCGCGGCCACGGGGAGTTCGACGGTGAGGACCCGGTTGAGCCGGGTCACCGCCAGCACCCGCATGACCCTCGGCGGCACCCCCCTCAGAATGAGACGGCGTTCCGCGCCCACAGCGCGGCGATGCGTGCCCACCAGCACCCCGAGACCGGTGGCATCGATCATTTCCAGCCTGGAAAGATCTACGATCAGGTCGCCGTGCCCGGAGTCGACCGCCTCGTGCAGCCGCGGGCGCACTCGGGCGACGGTTCCCACGTCGAGACGATTCCCGACGCCGACCACTTGAGCCCGGGGGTTACCAGGGACGCGCATGCCTCCTCCTCACGCCTGGCCGCCAAGGAGCGGCGGCCCGGCACAACGGCGGTGCGTCGCCATGGTCATCCGATCACGCACCGCGTCCATACGATGTCGCAGCGTACAAGAAGGTGCGAACCTCCCTTGCTCCCGATGCCGGCCATCTGACGAACATGTGGGTTCCTTGCCCGAATCAAGTGAGAAAACGCTGTTTAAAGCCAACCTTTTTGTTGAGCCGACCGGATCGCGGTGATCCGGTTGGTCGCGCCCAGTTTGGTGATGGCGCTGGACAGGTAGTTGCGGACGGTGCCCTGGGTGAGGTGGAGCGCGGCGGCGATCTCGGCGACCGAGGCCCCCTGAGCGGCCAGTTCCAGGGCACCGCGCTCGCGTTCGGTGAGGGGGCTCTCCCCCGCCATCATCGCCGAGGCGGCCATCTCCGGGTCGAGGTAGCGCCCGCCCGCGTGGACCTTGCGGATCGCCGTCGCCAGCTCGTCGGCGGAGGCGTCCTTGGGGATGAAGCCGCGCACCCCGGCCGCGAGTGCCCGCCTCAGGTGTCCCGGCCGCCCGAAGCTGGTCAGTATCAGCACCGCGCGGCCCGGCAGCTTCTCGGCGACGCTCAGCCCGTCCATCCCCGGCATCTCGATGTCCAGCACGACCACGTCGGGCCGGTGCTCCAGCACGGCCGCCGCCACCAGGTCCCCCCTGGCCACCTCGGCCACCACCTCGACGTCCGGCTCCAGGTCGAGCAGGGTGGCGATCGCCTTCCTGACCAGGTGCTCGTCGTCGGCCAGCAGTACCCGGATCACCGTGCCACCCCCGCCGGACCGCTCGCCCCGGCCGGAGGGCCCGGCAGCGCGGTCATCGTCTGGACCATCATCCTCCCCCAAGCGGAACCGTCGCCCGCAGCCTGAACTCCCCGGGGCCTCCGGGACCCGCCGTGACGGTTCCGCCGATGGCGGCGACCCGCTCCGACAGCCCGACGAGGCCGGTACCGCCTCGGCCCTCCACCCCTTCCACCCCGTCGTTCGTCATCGTCAGCACGACGCTTCCGTCGCGGACGGTCATCACGGTGCGACACTCGGTCGCGGAGCTGTGCCGCAGCACGTTGGTGGTGCCCTCCCTGACCACCCAGGCCAGCAGGGTGGCCACCCCCTCGGGTACCTGGTCGCGCGGCATCCGCAGCGTGCAGCGGATGCCGCCCGCCTCCAGCACCGCGGTCATCGCGCGCAGCTCTGCGGCGAGGTCGACCGTGCGGTAGCCGCGCACCGCCGTGCGGATCTCCTTGAGTGTCTGCCGCGCCAGGATCCGTACCTCGTCCATCTCCCCCGCCGCCCGCGCGGCGTCCACCCCCGACAACTTGGCGGCCACCTCGCTCTTGACGGCGATCGCGGAGAGGCTGTGGCCGACCAGGTCGTGCAGGTCGCGGGAGAAGCGCAGCCGCTCCTCGGTGACGGCCAGCCGGGCCTGCGCCTCCTTGCCCTCCTCCGCGGCTCTCACCACCTGCCAGAACCGGAGCTGGAGCCGGTTGGCCCACGGTGCCGTCGCGGCCACCCCGAGGTAGGCGCCGAGGGCGGGAAAGACTCCCTCCCGGTGCGGCGACAGGAACATGTCGGTGAGCCCGGGACCGGGATCGACGCTCGGAGCCGCGAGAAGCAGGCCGACGGCGATCGCCGCGGCGGTGGCGGCGATCGCGGCGGACCTGCCCAGCAGCAGTACGGCACCCGACGCCCAGGCCGGGCCGAGCAGTCCCCAGGACCAGGGGTGGCCGTCCTGGGTCAGCAGGAGGATCACCGCGACCATGGCCGAGGCGGCGATCTCGCCTCTCGCGCCGGTCCCGGCCACGGCCGCCTGGAGGATTCGCACGTACAGAACGCTGAAGACCAGCAGGCCCGGCACCCCGACTGCCAGCAGCGAGAGCCGGGACTGCCCGTCCGGGTCCCCCAGCGTGCTGAGAGGGCCGACCCAGGCCAGAACGAGGCCCAGGGTCAGGGAGAGCACGGTCATCCGGCGGAGCCCCTGGATGGGGGACCGCTGCCTCCTCCGGGAAAGCACGGAGGGGATGAGGCGCACGAGGCGTCTCATCCCTTTTTCAGCACTGTCGACTGACATTTCGTGATGAAGGCTAACCGTGCCGGGGTTCCCAGCGGAACAGCCATCGGGCCAGCAGTCCGGCCGCCGCGATCCAGACCAGCAGGATCGCGAAGGAGGGCAGCGCGGCCGCCCACTGTCCGCCCATGCTCAGCGCCGCCCCGCCCCCGTGGATGTGATCCCCGCCCAGGAAGGCGGTGCGCGCGATCTCCACGACCGGAGTCGCGGGGAGCAGGGCCGAGATCTCGCTCAGCCCGCCCGGCAGCGTGTCGCTGGGGAACGCGATCGGGGCGCCGACCAGCACGAACAGGAGCACCGGGAGCACCGTGATCTGGGCGAGCTCGGCGTTGGGCGTGAGGCCGGAGAAGGCGGCGGCGAGCAGGCCGAACAGCGCGACTCCCAGGACGGCGACGGTCACGAGCATCGGCACGTTGGCCACCGTGACCCCCTCGGACCGCCACATCCAGACGGCCAGGAGCGCCACCTGGGCGAGATAGAGCGCGAGCGCCCCGAGGGCACTGCCGGCGAGAATCGCCGGGCCCGACGGCTGGCCCGCCCGCAGCCGCTTGAGCACCAGTTCCTCGCGCCGGGCGGTGAAGGAGTTCACCAGGTTGACGAAGACCGCGAACACCAGCAACAACCCCGGCAACCCGGCCAGCACGAAAAGCTTCCCGGCCACGCCGTCGATCTTCTCGGCTCCGACGGCCTGGGTGTACAGCCAGGCCATCAGGAGCGGCAGCAGGAGCACGTTGAACAGGACCGTGGTGTTCCTGCCCACCAGGGTCAGGTCGATTTTCGCGAGCCTCATCGCGTGCAGTACGTCGGTTCCCATGATCATTCGCCCCTTCTCGCCGGTCCTGCCGCCACCGCTCCGTCGCGGGCCCCCCGGATCGCCCCGGCCGCTCCGGCCCCTTCCCCCTCCGACGTCTCCCCGGCCACGCGCATGAAGGCGTCCTCCAGGGTCCCCCGGCGGACGGCCAGCCGCTCCAGGGTCTCGCCGCGCGTGTCGGCCCAGGCCAGAAGCTGCCGCACCGCCGTGTGCGCGCGGGCCTCGACCCGTGCTCCGGTCAGGGTGTAGGTGACCCCCGTGTCGCCCGTGTCGCCGCCGTAGGTCAGCACGGGGGCCACGCCGTCCAGCGCGGGAAGATCGCCGAAGGCCCAGGAGATGCCGGGGAGGCGGAAGGAGATCCGGTCGCCCGACCCGGCCACCACCTCCTCGACGGTGCCCTGAAGGTGGATCCGGCCCTCGTGCATGATGGCCAGCCGGTTGGCGAGGCGCTCGGCCTCTTCCAGGTAGTGGGTGGTGAGCAGCACCGTGGTGCCGCCCGCCCGCAGGTCCTCGATCACCTTCCAGGTGGCGCGGCGCGCCTCGGGGTCCATGCCGGTGGTCGGCTCGTCCAGGAAGAGCACCTCCGGCCGGGAGATCACCGCCAGCGTGAGGTCGAGCCTGCGCCGCTGGCCACCGGAGAGCTGCCGCACCCTGGTCCTGGCCTTCCTGCCCAGCCCCGCCGTCTCCAGGGCGTCCATGGTCCGCGGATCCGTGCCCCTGCGCCGGCCGAGGAAGGAGGACGCCCCGGAGGGACGGGCGGGGGTGTCCCCGCGGCCCGCGTCCCGGCTCAGCCCCTCCCACAGGCCGACGGTCTCGGCGACCGTGAGGTCACCGAGGAAACCCCCTTCCTGCAGCATGATCCCCACGCGGGGCCGCAGCCGTCGCCGCTGCCCGACCGGGTCGAGTCCGAGCACGCGGACGCTGCCGCCGGTGGGGGCCCGGAAGCCCTCCAGGACCTCCACGGTGGTGGTCTTGCCGGCGCCGTTCGTGCCGAGCAGGGCGAACAGCTCGCCTCTCGGGACCGTGAAGGAGACGCCGCGCACCGCCTCGAAGTCGCCGTACGCCTGCCGGAGCCCGCCGACCTCGATCACGTTGTCGAGGCCGGCGGCCGCGGCGCCGGCCGGATCCGTCACCTGTGGTGTTCTCATGGGGACAATCGTCGTCGCCCCGCGTTTGACCAGGTAGTCGCCGATATCACCGGAAAGGTAGTGATCTTTAATGTGTTCCGGATGACAAATGTCAACTACGGGCGGGGCGGCAGCGCGGGGCGCCGGCGGGAGGGCCGGGTGGCGGGGTCGGGCGGAGTCGCCGCCGGGCGCTCGGCCAGCGCGGCCAGCGCGAGCCGTACCGCCTCCTCGATCTGCGGGTCCCTGTCCTCCGCCCAGTCACCGGGGGCGATGTCGACCTCGACGTCCGGATCGACGCCGTAGTTCTCCACGCCCCAGCCCAGCTCCTCGAACCAGAAGGAGTACTTGGGCACGGTGATGCGCGAGCCGTCGACCAGGCGGTGGGCGTCCTCGATGCCGATGACGCCTCCCCAGGTCCGGGTGCCCACCACGGGACCGAGCTTGTGGATCTTGAAGGCCGCGGTGACGATGTCGCCGTCGGATCCGGCGTTCTGGTCGGTGATCGCGACCAGCGGGCCCCGCGGCGCGTCCTCGGGGTAGGTGATCGGCGTCATGCCCCGGGGCAGGTCCCAGGCGATGACCCGGCGGATCAGCTTCTCGATGACCAGCTCGGAGGTGTGGCCGCCCCGGTTCCCCCGCACGTCCACCACCAGCCCCTCGAAGGTCATCTCCCTGCGCAGGTCACGGTGGAACTGTGCCCAGCCCTCGGCCACCATGTCCGGGATGTGCAGGTAGCCGAGACGTCCGCCGCCGAACTCCCTGACGCGCGCCCGGTTTCCGGCCACCCAGTGCTGGTAGCGCAGGCGCCGGTCGTCGCGGAGCGGCGTGACGACCACCCGCCGGCCACCGTCCAGGGTGAGCTCGACCGGCTTGTCGGCGGCGCCGACCAGCAACCGCGCGGGCCCCTCGGGCGGCACCGGACGGCCGTCGACCGCGAGCAGCGCCTCCCCCGGCTGCACGCTCGCCCCCGGCCCGGCCAGCGGCGAGCGGGCGTGCACGTCGGAGGACTCGGCGGGCAGCACCCGGTCCACCCGCCAGCGGCCGTCGTCGCCCCTGGAGAGGTCGGCGCCGAGCAGCCCGATCGGCTCGGAGGCCGGGTGGCCCCAGGGAGCGGCGTCGACGTAGGCGTGCGAGCTGCCCAGCTCGCCCGCGACCTCCCAGAGCAGGTCGGCGAAGTCGTCGGCGGTGGCGACCCGGTCCACCAGCGGCCGGTACTCCTCCAGCACGGCCTCCCACTCGACGTCGGCCATGTCCTCGACCCAGAAGTCGGCGCGCATCCGGCGGCCCAGCTGGGCGTAGGCGTGCCGCCGCAGCGCCCGGGGGTCGGCGGTGATCCGGATCCTGGACAGGTCGACGGTCGTGTCGTCGCCGTTCTTGCCCCCCTGTTTGCCCCCGGCCGGGCGGACCGTGAGCGTGTTCTTGTCGCTGACGACGAGCTGCGTGCCGTCACCGCTCACCCGGTACCAGTCGAGTTTTTCGACCACTTCCTCCCACTTGCGCTTGACCAGGTCGTAGCGGTCCAGCGCCGGACGGGGCGCCTCGCCCCCCACCTCGTCCCTGTCCTCGCCGAGCTCCCCGGCCAGCGGCTCCCGCAGCCAGACGAACCCGCCCTTGACCGCCCGCAGGTCCGAGTAGCGGCCCTCGGGCACCGGCACCTGCACGACCCTGGTGGCGATGCCGTCCAGGTCCACGGCGATCGCGCCGTCGTCCTTCTTGCCGTCGTCGTCGCCGGATCCCGGGCCCGAGTCGGCGGCCCGCCCCGCGGAGCTGGGCGCGAACGGGGACGGCGTGGACGCGGACAGCGGCACCAGGTAGGGCCGGTAGCCGAAGGGGAAGGACATGTCGAAGGAGTGCGCGTCGTAGACCGGGTCGAAGCCGCGTCGCGACAGGAACGCCAGATAGTCCCCCGCGAACGCGGGTGAGATGTCCACGAACCGGCCGTCGGTGACGTCGGTCACGCTCCGGTCCGCCACCCTGGCCAGCCTGATCCTGCGCAGCTGCGGGCCGTCCGGGTGCGACCAGGCCAGCCAGGCCGAGTCGGACGACCAGGTGAGACCGTTGATCTCCCCGTCGGCCCTGGACAGCTCCACGGCCTCGCCCGAGGCCACGTCGACCAGGAGCAGCCGCCCGTTCCTGCTGGTCACCGCGATCGTGTTCCCGTCGGGCGCGACGGCGAGGTCCCCGACCTCGCCCAGCGCGCCCACGGCGATCCTGCGGCTCTCCCCGCCCCCCGACGGGGCGATCTCCAGTCCCTGCGTCTCGCCGTCGTCGAAGACCCACACCACGCGGTCGTCACCGAGGATGCGGGGCCGTCCCGCCGACAGACCGTCGCTGAGCTGCCGCGCCGGGCCGTCCCGGTGGGTCACCCAGTGCACCGATCCCTGGACCTCCACCGCGCTGGCCCGCCCGGTCGCGTCCACGGCCAGGTCGTGCAGCCGCCTGCTCGCGTTGACCTGGTACGGCTGCCGCCCGCGCAGCGGGGAGCCCAGGGTGACGTCGAGCTTGCGGGCCTCGGCGTCGAGACCGTCCAGGAGATAGAGGTCTCCGGCGTTCTGGTAGACGATCCGGGTCCCGTCGGTGGTGGCGTGCCGGGCGTAGAAGACGTCGTGATCGGTGTGGCGGCGCAGGCCGGTGCCGTCCGGCTCGCAGGAGTAGAGGTTGCCGACGCCCTCGTGGTCGGAGACGAAGACGAGCCGCCCCCCGACGAGCATCGGGTTGGCGAGGTGGCCGTTGAGGTCGGCCAGGATCCGGGTGAAGTCACCCTCACCGCGCCGCACCCACAGCCGGCCCGCCGTGCCGCCCCGGTAGCGCTTCCAGGTCGCCGGATCGCGGGGAAGTCCCCCGGTGAGCAGCGCCACTGTGTCTTCCGGGTCCCCCGTGATCGACAGGTCGTTGACCGGGCCGTACGGCAACCGCTCGACGCGTCCCTCCCCGAGCACGTAGGCCCAGGTCTGCGAGACGAACGGCCGGCCGGTCGCGCTGATCGCGAGAATCTCGCCGTCCGGCGTCCAGCCGCGGGTACGGGTCCGCGCGTCTCCCCAGTAGGTCAGCCGTTCCGCCGAACCGGATTCCAGATCCGCCAGGTGGACCTCGGGAGCGCCGTCGCGGACGCTGGTCCAGGCGACCTTGGTGCCGTCGGGTGAGAGGCGGGGATGACCCGCGGGGGCCCGGTCCGAGGAGAGGCGCCACGCCCGGCCGCCGTCCGCCGGGGCCGCCCAGACGTCGTCGTCGGCGACGAAGGTCAACGTCTCGCGGGAGATGTGGGGGAATCGCAGGTAGAAACCAGAAACCATCAACAAATCATATTGTCCACTATCGGGTTGATCGGGAGAGTTTTTTGGCCGATACGCTGAGCCACATGACGCGAGCTGACAGAGACAAACCGGTGGTGCTCTCGAAGATCTACACCCGTACCGGGGACGACGGCACGACCGCGCTCGGCGACATGAGCCGCACCCGCAAGACCGATCCGCGCCTGGCCGCCTACGCGGACGTCGAGGAGGCCAACGCGGCGATCGGCGTGGCCCTCGCCACGGGGGCCCTGGAGGCGGACGTCACCGCCGTCCTCGGCCGGATCCAGAACGAGCTGTTCGACGTCGGGGCCGACCTGTGCGCCCCGCTCGTGGAGAACCCCGAATTCCCGCCGCTGCGGGTCGAGCCCTCCTACGTCGACTGGCTGGAGGCCCGGTGCGACGAGTTCAACGAGCGCCTCACGCCGCTGCGCAGCTTCATCCTGCCCGGCGGAACCCCGGCCGTGGCCGCGCTCCACGTCGCCAGGACCGTGGTCCGGCGGGCCGAGCGGACCGTCTGGTCGGCGCTGGAGGCCCACGACGACGTCAACCCGCTGACCGCGAGATATCTCAACCGGCTGAGCGACCTGATGTTCATCCTCTGCCGGGTGGCCGCGGACGGCGACGAGATCCTCTGGAAGCCCGGCGGCACCCGCTGAGGAAAAGGCCCCGGATACCCGGCGCACCCGCCGAGAAGGTGAGGAGGGCTCAGGCGACGTCGAGGTAGGCGCTGGGCGGGGCGGACTCCAGCCAGGCGACGAAACCGGTCAGGGCGCGGTATCCCATGGCGAGCTCGAAGGCGTCCTGCCCGTTGCGGCACTCGATCGCCGTCACACCCTCGATGAACCCGAAGAACTCACCGGACCCGACCCTGCGACGCCCGGAAACGACAAGGCCGCGCCTCACGATGACGTGGCGCGGCCTTGGAAGCAGACCTATGAGCGGGATCCAGTTGAGGTGGCCGTCGGCGTAGCGGGCCACCCCCACCCGCCAGCCTCGCTCCTTCGACAGGGAGCGCAGGCAACAGAGCACCGATCCCCGGGAGCGGGTCAGTATCAGAACCCGGAGTCCCAGGAGGGCGACGAGCAGCCCCAGCACGATGAGAACATCCACCACCATGTCTGCTCGCCCCCCAAAAGCGCGTACAGCCTAAGAAGCAGAATTTATCCGACTTCTTCCCCGGCCGCGCGCAACCGGGCCCTGGCACGCTTGGCCTCCGCGACCGCGTCCGCGTTCTCCTGGTCGGACTCGACCGAGGCCTGAGCCCGCTCCAGCGCGCTCTTCGCACGGGCGACGTCGACCTCGGAGCCCAGCTCGGCCAGCTCGGCCAGAATGGACACCTCGTCGTCGGCCACCGAGAGGAATCCTCCGTGGACGGCGGCGACGAGGTCGGCTTCGCCGTCGCCTCGCTTGATCTTCAGCAGACCGCCCTCGACGAGAACGCCGAGCACGGGTGCGTGCTTAGGCATGATACCGATCTCGCCGTCGACGGTCTTGGCAATCACCATGTCGGCCTCACCGGACCAGATCTCACGCTCCGGGGAGACGACGCCTACTCGCAGCTTCGCCACTTTCTCTCCAGTTCCTTATCGAACCAGGCGCCGGTACGGCCGCGTGACCGTACCGGCGCCGAAGGCGACTAGCGGGCGAGTTCCTTGGCCTTGGCCACGGCCTGGTCGATGCCGCCGACCATGAAGAACGCCTGCTCGGGCAGGTGGTCGTAGTCGCCGGCGCACAGGCCCTTGAACGAGGCGATGGTCTCGTCCAGCGGGACGTTCTCACCGGGCTGGCCGGTGAACGCCTCGGCGGCGTACATCGGGTGGGACAGGAAGCGCTCGATGCGACGGGCCCGGTTGACGGTGACCTTGTCCTCTTCCGAGAGCTCGTCGATACCGAGGATCGCGATGATGTCCTGCAGCTCCTTGTACTTCTGCAGGATCCGCTTGGTCTCCTGGGCCACGCGGTAGTGCTCCTCGCCCACGATCAGCGGGTCGAGGATCCGCGAGGTGGAGTCGAGCGGGTCCACCGCGGGGTAGATGCCCTTCTCCGAGATCGGCCGCGAGAGAACGGTCTGCGCGTCGAGGTGCGCGAACGCGTTGTGCGGGGCCGGGTCGGTGATGTCGTCCGCGGGGACGTAGATCGCCTGCATGGAGGTGATCGAGTGACCGCGGGTCGAGGTGATGCGCTCCTGGAGGACACCCATCTCGTCGGCCAGGGTCGGCTGGTAACCCACCGCGGACGGCATGCGGCCGAGCAGGGTGGACACCTCGGAACCGGCCTGGGTGAACCGGAAGATGTTGTCGATGAACAGCAGCACGTCCTGCTTCTGGACGTCACGGAAGTACTCCGCCATGGTCAGGGCGGAGAGCGCGACGCGCAGACGGGTACCCGGGGGCTCGTCCATCTGGCCGAAGACGAGGGCGGTGTCCTTGAGGACGTTCGCCTCCTCCATCTCCAGCCAGAGGTCGTTGCCCTCACGGGTGCGCTCGCCGACGCCGGCGAACACCGAGGTGCCACCGAAGTTACGGGCGACCCGGCGGATCATCTCCTGGATCAGAACGGTCTTGCCCACGCCCGCGCCGCCGAACAGGCCGATCTTGCCGCCCTGCACGTACGGGGTGAGCAGGTCGATGACCTTGATGCCGGTGGTCAGCATCTCGGTGCGCGACTCGAGGGTGTCGAAGGCGGGCGACGGGCGGTGGATGCCCCAGCGCTCGTTGATCTGGAGCGAGGAGGTCTCGACGTCCAGCGACTCGCCGAGGGTGCTCCACACGTGGCCCTTGACGACGTCGCCGACGGGGACCGAGATGGCCGCGCCGGTGTCGGTCACCGGGGCGCCACGGGTGAGGCCGTCGGTGGGCTGCATGGAGATCGCGCGGACGAGGTTGTCACCCAGGTGCTGGGCGACCTCCAGGGTGAGGACCTTGGCCTCACCCTGCAGCTCGACGTCCACCTTGAGGGCGTTGTAGATCTCGGGCATCGCCTCGACGGGGAACTCCACGTCGACGACGGGACCGGTGACCCGCGCGACGCGGCCCACGCCGGTCTCAACAGTCTGTGCAGTCATTTCACTCTTTCCCCGCTGCGGAGTCGGCCAGCGCGTTCGCGCCACCGACGATCTCGCTGATTTCCTGGGTGATCTCGGCCTGGCGGACCTGGTTCATCTGCTGGGTGAACACGCGGATGAGCTCGTTGGCGTTGTCGGTGGCCGACTTCATGGCCCGGCGGCGCGCGGCTTCCTCCGAGGCCGCCGACTGGAGCAGCGCGGTGAAGATGCGCGACTCCACGTAACGCGGCAGCAGCGTGTCGAGGACCTCGCCCGCGGTGGGCTCGAACTCGAAGTACGGCAGCGGCGTGTCGGACGGGTCCTCCGCGGTCTCCTCGACCTCGAGCGGAAGGATCCGCTTGACCACGACCTCCTGCGTCAGCATCGAGACGAACTCGGTGGAGACGATGTGGATCTCGTCCACCCCGTCCTCGGCCGAGAAGGCCTCGATCAGCGTGCCGGCGACCTCCTTGGCGTCGGAGTAGGCGGGCTTACGGGAGAACCCCGTCCACTGCCCGCCCATCTCACGGTTACGGAAGGCATGCCAGCCGACGCCCTTGCGGCCCGTCACGAAGGGCACGGGCTCGACGCCCCTGTCCCTGAGCAGGTTGCCGAGCGCCTCCGCCTCACGCAGGATGTTGGCGTTGAAGCCGCCGCAGAAACCGCTGTCGCTGGTGACGATCAGGACGGCGGCCCTGGTGGGCTGCTCCTTGGCCACCGTCAGCGGATGGTCGGTGGTGGAGGTGTTGCTGACCACGCCCGTGACGGCGCGGGTGATCTCGCGCTCGTACGGCACGGCGGCCTGCATCCGCTGCTGAGCCTTGACGATGCGGGACGAGGCGATGAGCTCCTGGGCGCGGGTGATCTTCGCCGTGGACTTGACCGACTTGATCCGCCGCCGCAGCAGTCTTAGCTGGGCACCCATCGGCTACTTCTTCTCTGCCGTGCGGACTCGCTTCGTGATCTTCTCCTGGCCGACCTCGCCCTCGCCGAGCGCGGCGACCGGCTCGTCGTTGACCAGGTACTCACCGGAGGAGGTCTCGAAGCTCTTCTTGAACTCGGTGATGGCGTCCTTGAGAGCGGTCATCGTGTCGTCGGGCAGGTCGCGGGTCTCGCGGATGCCGTCGAAGATGCCCTTGTTCTCGCGGCCCAGGTAGTCGAGGAACTCCGTCTCGAAGCGGCGGATGTCCTCGACCGGGACGTCGTCGAGCTCACCGGTCGTGCCGGCCCAGACCGAGACGACCTGCTTCTCGACCGGGAACGGGCTGTACTGGGCCTGCTTGAGCAGCTCGACCAGGCGCTGGCCGCGCTCCAGCTGGGCGCGGGAGGCCGCGTCCAGGTCGGAGGCGAAGGAGGCGAACGCCTCCAGGTCACGGAACTGCGACAGCGACAGGCGCAGCGTGCCGGCGACCTTCTTCATCGCCTTGATCTGCGCGGAGCCGCCGACTCGGGAGACGGAGACACCGACGTTGATGGCCGGACGCACACCCGCGTTGAACAGGTCGGTCTCGAGGAAGCACTGGCCGTCGGTGATGGAGATGACGTTGGTGGGGATGAACGCCGAGACGTCGTTGCCCTTCGTCTCGATGATCGGCAGACCGGTCATCGAGCCGGAACCCATGTCCTTGGACAGCTTCGCGCAACGCTCAAGGAGGCGGGAGTGCAAGTAGAAGACGTCGCCGGGGAACGCCTCGCGGCCCGGCGGGCGGCGCAGCAGCAGGGAGACGGCGCGGTAGGCGTCGGCCTGCTTGGTCAGGTCGTCGAAGACGATGAGGACGTGCTTGCCCTGGTACATCCAGTGCTGGCCGATGGCCGAACCGGTGTAGGGCGCGAGGTACTTGTAACCGGCCGGGTCGGACGCCGGAGCGGCGACGATGGTGGTGTACTCCATCGCGCCCGCCTCCTCGAGGCGGCCCTTGACCTGGGCGATCGTGGAGCCCTTCTGGCCGACCGCGACGTAGACGCAGAGAACCTGCTTGTCGGGGTCGCCGGAGAGCCAGTTCTCCCGCTGGTTGAGGATGGTGTCCACGGCGACGGCGGTCTTGCCCGTGCCACGGTCACCGATGATCAGCTGGCGCTGGCCGCGGCCGATCGGCGTCATGGCGTCGACCGCCTTGAGACCGGTCTGCAGCGGCTCCTTCACCGGCTGGCGCTGGACCACCGAGGGGGCCTGGAGTTCGAGGGCGCGCAGGCTCTCGGACTCGATGGGGCCCTTGCCGTCCAGGGGAACGCCCAGCGGGTCGACCACTCGGCCGAGGAAGCCGTCGCCGACCGGCACGGACAGGACCTCGCCCGTCCGGCGGACCGACTGGCCCTCCTCGATCTTGCTGAAGTCGCCCAGAACAACGACACCGATCTCCCGGACGTCCAGGTTCAGTGCCAGGCCACGCGTGCCGTCCTCGAACTCAAGCAGCTCGTTCGCCATCGCCGAGGGAAGGCCGGAGACATGGGCGATACCGTCGCCGCAGTCGACGACGGTCCCGATCTCCTCGCGCGCGGCACCTTCCGGCTCGTACGCCTGGACGAAGCGCTCAAGTGCGTCCCGGATCTCGTCCGGCCGGATCGTAAGCTCCGCCATCTCTCTTCAGTCTCCCTATTCGCCTAGCCGGCCAACCGGCGGCGGACTTCTTCGATTCGTCCCGCGATGGTGGTGTCGATGAGATCGTCCCCGATGCGAACCGAGAACCCTCCCAGCACCCGCGGATCCACCTCGACGTTCAGATGAACGTCGCGGCCGTACGAGGTGCGCAGCCACGTGGCGAGACGCTGCTTCTGCCCCTCTGAAAGCACGACGGCGCTGCGCACCACCGCGACGAGGCGCTGCCGCTGGGCGGCGACCAGCTTGCCGAACTCCTCAAGCCCACCGTCCAGGCTACGTCCTCTCGGATGCAGCACGAGCTGGGTGACCAGCCGCAGGGTGGTGGGGGCGACCTTCGCGGCCAGGAGGGAGCCCAGAAGCTCCCGCTTGGCGGACTCGGGGGCCGCCGGCGCCGTCAGGGTCCGGTGAAGCTCCAGGTTCGAGGCGGCGATGCGCCCGAACCGGAACAGCTCGTCCTCGACGTCGTCGAGCCTGCCCTGCGCCTCCGCCTCGGCCGAGGCCGCGATGACGCCGAGCCGCTCCAGGGAGTCGGCCAGGTCACGCGAACGCGCCCACCTGGCGGACACGGCCGCGGCGACCGTCTCCAGGGCGGCGTCGCTGATCTTGCCCTCCAGCAGCACCCGGACGATCTGCGCCTTCTGGGCCGCGGGACCGGCCGGGTCGGAGAGGTTGCGGCGGAGCCCGTGTTCGCGGTCGAACAGGGCGGCGACCGAGAAAAGCTCGTCGGCCAGCGTGCCGAGGTCCGCGCTTCCCGCGACGGCGTTGAAGCGCTCTTCGACCTCGGCCAGCGAGGCCCTGCTCAGGCCCCTCATCAGCCGCTCACCGACACTCGCGCGTCACGCCTGGTTCGCCGTGTCATCAGCGGACCGCCGCGTTGCTCGACTCGAGCTCCTCGAGGAACCTGTCGACGGTACGGCGCTGGCGCGCCTCGTCCTCCAGGGACTCCCCGACGATACGACCGGCCAGCTCGATCGACAGGCGGCCGAGCTCCGTGCGGAGCTGGGCGAACGCCTGCTGGCGGTCGGCCTCGATCTGCAGGTGGGCGGCCTCGACCAGGCGGCGAGCCTCGGCCTGGGCCTCCTCGCGGAGCTCGGCCTTGATCTGCGCACCCTGCTCACGGGCCTCCTCACGCAGCCGCGAGGCTTCGTGACGGGCTTCGGAGAGCTGGTCCTTGTACTGCTTGAGCAGCGCCTGGGCCTCGGCCTGCGCGTCCTCGGCTCGCTTGATGCCGCCTTCGATCGCATCGGTCCGCTCGACCAGGGTCTTCTGGATGCGCGGGGTGAGGATCTTACCGACGACGAAGAGGACGAAGAAGAAGGCGAAGCCGCCGACGACAAGCTCGTAGGTGTGCGGGAGGAGGGGGTTAGCCCCCTCCTCCGCTGCCAGGAGCGAAGCTGCCTGAATCATTTGTGCAGCCTTCCGTCAGAGGTTTTTCTGCGTCTTACTGACCGAACATGAACGGCGCGACAAGGCCGATGAGGGCCAGCGCCTCGGTGAGGACGAAGCCGAGCAGCATGTTCTGGCGGATCAGGCCGTAGGCCTCGGGCTGGCGGGCGATGGCCTGCACACCCTGACCGAAGATGATGCCGACGCCGATGCCGGGGCCGATGGCGGCGAGGCCGTAGCCGATGGAACCGAGGGAGCCGGTGACCTCAGCGAGGATTCCCATTGCCATGGTGTTGTGTTTCCTTTACAGGTCGGCCGGTGAAGGCTCACCGGTCTGGATATTCGAGGGAGGTCTGTGCGTCTAGTGGTCGGCGTGGAGCGAGTTGCCGATGTACATCGCGGCGAGCATCGCGAAGAGGAACGCCTGCAGGAACTGGATGAACATCTCGAAGCCCGTCATCGCGATCGTCATGATCACGCCGACCACGCCGAGCGGTGCGCCCAGCGGGGTGAGCTTCTCGAAGAGGAACCAGAAGCCGACGAGGCTGAAGAAGGCCAGGATGATGTGGCCGGCGAACATGTTGGCGAACAGTCGCACCGCGTGCGTGAAGGGCGCGATGATCATGTTGGACAGGAGCTCGATCGGGGCCAGCAGCACGTAGATCGGCTTGGGCAACCCCGGGGGGAACATCATGTTCTTGAAGTAGCCGATCGCGCCCTGGTGCTTGACACCCAGGTAGATCTTCAGGATGTAGACGCTGAGGGCGAGCACGATCGGGAAGGCGATGTGCGAGGCGACCGGGAACTGCAGGAACGGGATGACGCCCATCAGGTTCCAGACCCAGACCAGGAAGAACATGCTGAGCAGCAGGCCCATCCACCGGTCGGCGTCCTTGCCGAGGAACGGCCGGGCGACCTGGTCGCGGACGAACATGTAGCCCATCTCGCCGATGTTCTGCACGCCCCGCGGCACCAGCTTCGGGTTGCCGAAGGCCGACCAGCAGAAGCCGATGACGAGGATCGAGCTCAGCAGGGCCAGCAGCACCGGCTTCGTGAGCCAGGCGACGCCCGAGACGATCGGGGCGGCGTCGAAGAGTTCGAGTCCCGGAGGCGTGAACTCGTCCCCGGGAGCGAGGAGCGTCAGCGTGCTCACGCGGCGTTCCCTTCAGCGTGGTAGGTGATCGAAATGGCTTCGTCAGCGAAGCGACCGCCGCCGAAGGCTAGCGACCGTACTTCCGGTAGACCAGGTAGACGGATAGAGCGACCCCGAGAATCAATCCGATCGGGGTGAAGGCGACCACGCCAGTCCACTTGGACAGCAACCAGCCCCCACCGCCGTACAGGATCATCCCGGAGAGGAGATAACTGGGGATCGACCAGGCGGCGTTGGCGAAGTCGCGGCCGTCGTCTTCGGGCCGGATTTTCTTTTCGCTCATCGCGGGCATGACGATAGCAGTCGCGGTGAGGACTAGTCATATCGGGCAGGGTCCAGGCCGCCAGCGAGATGATACGCCTCATCGCGGATCGCCCTGACCTGGAACCCGGCCATCGGGGTCGACGTAGAGCATCTTGAGTTTCATGAAGCCGCGCATCTCGCCGACCGTCCAGGCGATCGTGCACGCGATGGCCGCCCAGCCGAAGGCCTTGGGCTCGAACGCGGTGGCGTCCTCGAAGGTCTTGAGCAGAGCCATGATCACGAGAATCTTCACCGCGTAGCTCAGCACCGCGGCGGTCATCATCATCATGGGCGACACGCGGCTCGCGTACGAGACGGCCATGATGCCGAGGGTAAAGAAGACACCGACGACCACGGTCCCGATCGCGGCGCCGAGCGCTCCCTTGGCTCCGGCCAGCAACGCCGCGACGAGGATCACGACCAGCCCCACCAGCACCGTGGGTATCGCAGCCCCCTTCAGAAGGCGCACGTCGTTGGCCAGCATCGGCACTCCAAGTGACTGTTATCAAGCGAGCGATTGCTACCTTGCAGGTCTGGGCAGGTTCACCATCTGCTAGTGAAAGCTATCACAAGCTCATGGAAGAGCGCCTTTACCTGCCGTTTCAAGTGAACGATCAAGGAGCCGGGGAAAGCGGCTCAAAGCGGCGTCTCAGGGTTTGAGAAACCGTGCCGGGGCGCGCTGAGTGACAGGTCGGGCCGCACCGGCAGGGTGGCCGTGTCGTCGCCGGCGGCGGCCGGACGGTGCCCCGGCGCCTCCGCGGGATACGGATGGGGCCTGACCCGGCCCGGCTGCCGCTCGCCGGGGTGCGCGTGCCGCCCGGGTCCCTCCGCGGGGCCGCCGGAACCTGCGGGACCCGTGGGATCGAGCGGGCCGCGCCCGTCACCGCGCCCGTCACCGCGTCCGTCGCCGCGCCCGTCGCCCTGGCCCTCGGCCCCGCCGAGGTCACGGCGGGCGCGCCAGCGGGGCAGCGCCATCATCACCAGCACGCCGATGGCGAGCAGCACGGTCAGCGGGAACAGGATGAGCGGGACGCCCTCGATGGACAGCGCCACGACCGCGAAGGCGAACAGGAAGGTCCACGCGTACATGATCATGACGCTGCGGCGGTGCGAGTGGCCGATGTCCAGCAGCCGGTGGTGCAGATGCCCCCGGTCGGGCGAGAACGGCGACAGGCCGTTGGACGTGCGCCGGATCACCGCCATGATCAGGTCCAGCAGCGGGAGCACCAGGATCGCGACCGGCACGAGAAGGGGGAGGATGACGGGGAAGCCGTTGATGTTGCTGGAGTCGAGCGGTGTGACCAGGATCATCGTGGAGGCGAGGACCAGGCCGATCAGCATCGCCCCCGTGTCGCCCATGAAGATCTTCGCCGGGTGGAAGTTGTGCGGCAGGAAGCCCAGGCAGACCCCGATCAGCACCGAGGCGATGACCGCCGTCGCGTTGATGCTGGTGTCGCCGTAGTCCTTCGACAGGGCCACCGAGTACGTCCACGTGGCCATCGCGGCGATGCCGACGATCCCCGCGGCCAGCCCGTCGAGCCCGTCGACGAAGTTGACGGCGTTGATCATGACGACCACGATCAGGATCGTGATCAGCGGGCTCAGCGTCGAGTCGAGGGTGGTCTGCCCGCCCAGCACCGTGGGCAGCGGGAGCCACGGCAGGCTGACGCCGAAGGTGACGAGCACCCCCGCGGCGCCGATCTGCCCGGCGAGCTTGACGAGGGCGTCCATCCCCAGCCAGTCGTCCAGGAAGCCGGTCAGCGTGATCAGGCCGCCCGCGGCGATCAGCGCGATCACGATCTTTCCCTGACCCTCGGCCAGCTTGCCCCCGGCGTAGGGCAGCTCGGCGGCGATCAGCAGACCGGCGACGAGGCCGCCGTACATCGCCAGACCACCCAGCCTGGGCGTCGGCGTGGTGTGCACGTCACGATCGCGGACCTCGGGCATGGCACCGATACGGACGGCGAAAACGCGGATCAGCGGAACCAGCAGATACGTCACCGCGGCCGCGACGAGCGCCATGAGTAGATATTCGCGCACGGAACCAGTTTCGCGGATAGACCGGCCACCTGTGACCGGAAAACGACACAGAACAGCTCATAGTTCGCTGGGATATATCCGGTGGGTCCTCGTCAGCACCGCGGCGCGCTCCCGTATCTCACCCGTCGCGTCGGGGTTGCGGATGACCTGCGCCACCATCGAGGCCACCTCCTTCATCTCCTCGGGCCCCATCCCCTGGGTCGTGACGCAGGGGGTGCCGACCCGGATCCCGGACGTCACCGTGGGCGGCTCCGGATCATAGGGGATCGCGTTGCGGTTCAGCGTGATCCCGGCCGCTTGACACCGCTGCTCGGCCACCGCGCCGGAGATCCCGACGTCGCGCAGGTCGATCAGCGCCAGGTGGCTGTCGGTGCCCCCCGAGACGGGCCGCATGCCCTCGGCGGCCAGCGCGTCGGCCAGCACCTGGGCGTTGGCCACCACCCGCCGCGCGTACTCCGCGAACTCCGGCCGCAGCGCCTCGCCGAACGCCACCGCCTTGGCCGCCACCGCGTGCATGAGCGGGCCGCCCTGCACGAACGGGAAGACCGCCCGGTCGATCCTGGGACCCAGCTCCCGCGTGCACATGATCCCGCCGCCCCTCGGACCGCGCAGCGCCTTGTGCGTGGTGAAGGTCACCACGTCCGCGTACGGCACGGCGGAGGGCAGCGCCCGCCCGGCCATCAGGCCGACGGTGTGCGCGACGTCGGCGAGCAGCCAGGCGCCCACCTCGTCCGCGATCCCCCGGAAGGCGGCGAAGTCGATCTCGCGGGGGTAGGCGGTGGCACCACAAATGATCATCTTGGGCTGGTGCCGCAGCGCCAGCTCCCTGACCTCGTCGTAGTCGATCAGCTCGGTGTCCCTGCGCACGCCGTACGCCACGACGTCGAACCAGCGTCCCGAGAAGTTGACCTTGGAGCCGTGTGTGAGGTGGCCGCCGTGCGACAGCTCCATCGCCAGCATGGTGTCACCCGGCTGGAGCAGGGCCGCGTAGGCCGCCAGGTTCGCCGAGGCGCCGGAATGAGGCTGCACGTTGACGTGCTCGGCGCCGAACAGCCGCTTGGCCCGGTCGATTGCGAGCCGCTCGGCCCGGTCGACGACCTCGCACCCGGCGTAGTAACGCCTGCCGGGGTAGCCCTCGGCGTACTTGTTGGTGAGCGTCGAGCCGAGCGCGGCGAGCACGGCGGGCGAGGTGAAGTTCTCACTCGCGATCAGTTGGACGCCTCCGCGGAGCCGGTCGAGCTCGTCGAGCAGCACGCTCGCGATCTCCGGGTCCTCGCGCTGCAGGAGACCGAAATCTGGCCCGTAGTACGGTTCTGCGCCCATGGCTCACACCCCGAAGACGACGACTCACCCCCACTGTAAGCCCGCCGTCCCCGGTTATCCCATGTCAGGGACGCGCCGCCCCGGGACAGCGTGTCGCGGAGGACCGCCGCCGCCGGGAGGCCGCCTCACGAGAACGCGTGCGGGGCTCCGGCTTTGACCGGCACCCATCTCGGCGTGTCGGCCGCCTGGTCGCTGATCGACGTCAGGATCGCCTGCCGGTAGAGGCTCAGACGGGTGCGCCACTCCGTCATGTCCTCGACGTAGCGGCCGGAGACGGGGGCGTCCCAGACGTCCCTGCTCCTGGCGAGCTGGTAGGCCTTGTCCAGGCTGGCGGTCAGCGTGTCGAGCACGGGGAGCACCTGCCTCCACATCATGACCAGCCGCTGGTAGTCGGGGTTGAACTCCCACGACGTGACGGCGTCCGGGGACGGCAGCCCGTTGTTGGCCGAGGCCGGCGGGGTCTCCCCCGGCTGCAGCGGCTGCGGTGCGGGTGGATCCACGAACATCACAGGCTCCTCACCCTCGCTGACACGCTCCCTGCCTCCTGCTCACTCACCGCTACCCGGTGCCTCGTGCTCATCCGGCCGCCGCTTCGCGCTCACGGCGCTCACGGTCTCGCGCCCGCGTTCCGGTGATCACCGGCCGCCGCCCGGGGGCGGGATCGGCCGCAGCGGGTCTCCCGGTTCCACGTCGCCCGCCGGGCCGTCGGGCCGGATGTCCATGGGCGCCCAGGCCCCCTCACCCCAGGTCTCCCCGTCGGGCACGCTCACGCCCGGCATCTCCAGCGGCTCGATCTCGCGGGCGTTGTCGGCGAGCGTCCTGAGCGCGTCGAGATCGAGCGGGCTCGCCTCGGCGGTGACGACGTCGCTGCCGTCGTTCGCCCACCGGGCGGCCGAACCCTCGCCCGGCTGCGCGGCCGCCCCGCCGGGCGCCGCCCCCGCCGCCTGCCCGGACGTGCCCTCGGCACCGCGGGCGTCACCGGAGATCGCGTCGCCGATGGACGGCACCGGCCCCCCGGCGGGCCGGGTGGCCGCCTCGCCCGAGGCCGTGCCCGCCGTCTGGATCGCGGGCTCACCGGAGGCCGTCCCTGCGGGCCGGGGCGCGGCGGGCTCTCCGGAGGTCGTACCGGTGGACTGGGGGGTGGTGTCGCCACCGGTGCCCGGCGGCTGGACGGTCTGGTCCGTTGCCGGGCCCGCGGTGTCGAGGAGCGGGTACGCGGGCTTGGCGGAATCGAGCGGGCCGTGCGGCTCGACCCAGCCGGGCTGCCCGGTGGTGCCGGAGACATTGTCGATCGCGGGCATCTCCAGCGGCGGGATGTCCTCGATGTTCTTCAGCAGCTCGTCGACCTCGGCCGCCGTGGGCGCGTCGAGCGGGATCTGGAGCACCTTCACCCCGTCGACCTCCACGATCTTCGCCTTGGAGTCGCTCTGGTCGATGTCGTCGGGGTGGTCCTTCCTGGGGGTGTCGAGGACGGTGTCACCGGAGGAGCCGCCCTCCTCCCTCGGCGAGCGCTCGTCGCCCTTGGAACCGGCGTCGCCCTTGGCGTCGGGATCGTTCGCGGGCGCGTCGCCGGTGGAATCCCCGCGCGGGGTCGTCTCGTCGCCCTTCGAGCCCGTGTCGCCCTTGGCGTCGGAGTCGTTCACGGGCGCGTCGCCGGTCGGATCCTGCCCGCGCGGCGTCGTGTCGTCCGCGTTGACGATCTCCGGCCGGGTGTCGTCGGCCCTGGGCGGCTCCGGCGCGGGCGCGGACTCCCCCTGCGGCGTCCCCGGCACGAGGCCGGTGTCCGGGGTGGAGGTCTCGGGCGTACGCGGGACGCCGGGCGCCTCGCGCGGCGCGGTGTCGACCGGCTGTCCCCCACCCTGCGGGTTCTCCCCCGGTCCGGGGACCGCGGGCTTCAGGTCCTCGACCCTCGGCGTCTCCGGCCGCGCGTCGTCGGCCCTCGGGGCGTCCGGCGCGGGCGCGGAATCCTGCCTGGGAGCCTCCGGCGCGGGCGCGCCCTCGGCGTTCGGTGTCCCCGGCGCGGGCGCGCCCTGGGCGTTCGGCACCTCCGGGACGCGATCCGGCGCGGGCGCCTCGGGCCGGGTGTCCTCGGCCCTCGGCGCGTCCGGCAGGGACGGGGAATCCGGGGTGCGGGCCTCCGGCGGGGGCGCGGAATCGCCTTCCGGGACCTCCGGTACGGGATCCGGAGCAGGAGGCTCGGGGCGTGGCTCCTCGGCTCTTGGAGGCTCCGGCGCGGGATCGGGCTTGGGAGGCTCGGGGCGCGGCTCCTCTGCCCTCGGGGGCTCCGGCGCGGGATCGGGCTTGGGGTCGGGTTTGGGAGGCTCGGGGCGCGGCTCCTCTGCCCTCGGAGGCTCCGGCGCGGGATCGGGCTTGGGAACCTCGCGCGGCGCACTGTCCGTCGGCTTGCCGCCCTCCTTGGGCGTCTCCCCCTCCCGCGGGGAGGTCTCGTCGGCTTTCGACCCCGTTTCCGGCTTCCGGTCGTCCGCTCCGGACGCCTCGGGTTTCGGCGTCTCCTTCCGATCGTCCCGATCGTCGCGCGGGGAGGCCTCGTCACCCTTCGAACCCGCCTCGGGCTTGGCCTCGTCGCCCTTCGGGGTGTCGGCCTTCGGGGTGTCGGCCTTCGGGGTGTCGGGCTTGGTGTCGGGCTTGGAGGAGTCCTTGGGATCGTCGCGCCGCGTGCTCTCGTCCGACTGGTCGCCGACGCGGGGTTTGTCGTCCGCCCCGACCGCCGGCTTGAGATCCTCCGCCTTCGGGCTCTCGGGCTTCGCACCGTTCTGGGAACCGGCCTCCGGCTTGGCGCCGTTCTGGGAGTCCGTCTGCGGCTTCGCCCCCTCGCCCTGGGAGCCCGTCTCGGGCTTCGGGTCCCCGGCCTTCGGCTCGGTGGGAGGCGCCGTCGCGTTCTGGCTGACCTTCTTCTCCAGTAACGCCACGCGGGCGGAGACGTCTCGGACCATCACATCGCACGCGTCGGCGATCTGGACGGGTCGGTGGGTCGACTGCGAGGACAGGCCGGCCCCGCTCATCATCTGCGAGACCCTGCCCTCGACGTTCCGCATCTGCTCGGCGGCCCGCTGCACCTCGGACAACAGGTCGCGGACCAGCTTGGGGTCCATTCCTTCGAACTTGCCCATGGACGTCTCCCAGGAAGTGTCGGCCCACTTCAAGGTACCGGGGAGACAGCCCGGCGTCACGGTGATAATCAGATGGCATGGAACACGGCATATGCCGTGGACGCGCTGGTCAGTTGTCGGGCTCCGAGCCCGTGTCCGTCGCGACGTAGCCGATCACACCGCGCAGCTTCTCCACGCTGATCGCCCCGCGCCGCAGCAGCCTGGGCACCGCGGTGGTCAGGTCGAGGATCGTCGAGGGGATGTCGCTCTCGCACGGCCCCGCGTCGAGATAGACCGACACCGAGTCGCCGAGCTGCTTCTCCGCGTCGGCGGCGGTGGTGGCGGCCGGGGCGCCGGAGCGGTTGGCGCTGGAGACGGCCAGCGGGCCGGTCTCCTTGAGCAGGTCGAGGGCGACCGCGTGCAGCGGCATCCGGATGGCGACGGTGCCCTTGGCGTCACCGAGATCCCACGACAGCGACCGGTTCACGCGGCAGATCAACGTGAGCGGGCCCGGCCAGAAGGCGTCGACGAGATC
This sequence comes from Streptosporangium sp. LJ11, assembly GCF_051918945.1. NCBI lineage: Bacteria > Bacillati > Actinomycetota > Actinomycetes > Streptosporangiales > Streptosporangiaceae > Streptosporangium > Streptosporangium sp. LJ11. The sequence goes on along the minus strand of NZ_JBPXMB010000025.1, from coordinate 122,573 downwards.
CTGGCCGTACGGGCCGAGGTTCTCCACCAGGGCGTTGGCGGCCCGGACGGTCCCGACCAGCACGGGCACCGGCATGTCACGGCCGCGCCCCTTGGCCGCCAGCAGGGCGGTGACCGCGGCGGGCGTGAAGGCGTCGGCGCCGACACCGTAGACGGTGTCGGTCGGGAGCACCACGAGCTCCCCCCGCTGGAAGGCGGAGGCGGCCTCGAGCAGGCCGGTGGCTCGCTGCTCGGCATCCATACAGTCATAACGTCGGCTCACGGCGTGCATCCTATTCCTGGCCGAATCGAGCGGTGACGAAGCGGTCCCTGCGCGTCAGATCCTGGCGGCTGCGCACGTCGCGCCAGCCGTTCTCCTCGGAGAAGATCAGATATACCGGAGTGCCCTGCTGGTCGGCGTGCTCCACGGCGACGAACCCGCCGGGACGGAGCAGCCTCCTGGAGGTCCGCTCGACCGCCCTGACCTCGTCGAGGCCGTCGCTGCCCGATCCGTACAGCGCGCGGTGCGGGTCGTAGTCGCGGACCTCGGGGTCGCGGGGGATCGCGCCCGGCGGGATGTAGGGCGGGTTGGAGATCACCAGGTCGACCTGGCCGTCCAGCTCGGAGAGGGCGTCGGCCAGATCCTCCGGGTGCAGGTGGACCCGGCCCTGGCCGTACTCGATGATGTTGCGCTTGGCCCAGGTGTAGGCGCCCGGGTCGACCTCGACCGCGTGCACGGTGGCCAGCGCGACCTCCTGGGCGATCGACAGCGCGATGGCGGCCGAGCCCGTCCCGAGATCCACGACCACCGGCGAGGCGACGTCCATCTCCCGCAGCCGGTCGATCGCCCAGCCCGCCACGACCTCGGTCTCCGGGCGCGGTACGAAAACGCCGGGCCCGACCTCCAGGGACAGGTAGCGGAAGTAGGCCCGCCCGGTGATGTGCTGGAGCGGCTCGCGGGACTCCCTGCGGGCGACGCCCTCCCAGAACAGGGCGTCGAAGTCGGAGTCCTTCACCGTGTGCAGCTCGCTGCGGCGCACGCCGTGCACACACGCGGCGATCTCCTCGGCGTCGGTGCGCGGCGACGGCACACCTGCCTCGGCGAGCCGGGCGGTGGCGAGGGCGATCTCGTCCAGCAGAAAGGTCATGGGCGCGTTCTATGAATGGGCGAGCTACGAATGGGCGGCGAGCTTCTCCGCCATCTCGGCGTCGAGCAGGGACTGGATGACGGCCGAGAGGTCTCCGTCGAGCACCTGGTCGAGGTTGTAGGCCTTGAAACCGACGCGGTGATCGGAGATGCGGTTCTCGGGGAAGTTGTAGGTGCGGATGCGCTCGGAGCGGTCGACCGTGCGGATCTGGGACTTGCGCTCGGCCATGGCGGCGGCGTTGGCCTCCTCCTCGGCGATCGCCTGCAGGCGGGCCCGCAGGATGCGCATGGCCGACTCCTTGTTCTGGAGCTGGCTCTTCTCGTTCTGGCAGGAGGCGACGACACCCGTCGGGACGTGCGTGATCCGCACGGCCGAGTCGGTGGTGTTGACGCTCTGGCCACCGGGGCCGCTGGAGCGGTAGACGTCGATGCGCAGGTCGTTCGGGTCGATCTGGACGTCGACATCCTCGGCCTCCGGGTAGACGAGCACCCCGGCGGCACTGGTGTGGATGCGCCCCTGCGACTCGGTGACCGGGACCCGCTGGACGCGGTGCACGCCGCCCTCGAACTTGAGCCTCGACCAGACGCCCTCGTCGCCCCTGGCCTTCAGGGCGATCGTGACGTCCTTGTAACCGCCGAGGTCGGAGTGGGTGGCGTCGATCAGCTCGGTCTTCCAGCCGATCCGCTCGGCGTAGCGCAGATACATCCGCAGGAGGTCTCCGGCGAACAGGGCGGACTCCTCGCCCCCCTCGCCCGCCTTGATCTCCATGATGATGTCCTTGTCATCGTTGGGATCGCGCGGGACGAGCAGGTGCCTGAGCTTCTCCTCCAGCTCGGGAATCCGGGCCTCCAGCTCCTTGGCCTCCTCGGCGAACCCCTCGTCCTCCGAGGCCAGCTCCCGCGCCGTGCCGAGGTCGGACTGGACGCCCTCGAGCTCGCGGTAGGTGGCGACGATCGGGGTCAGCTCGGCGTAGCGCCTGCCGAAGGTGCGCGCCTGCTTCTGGTCGGCGTGCACGGAGGGGTCGGCGAGCTTGAGTTCCAGCTCGGCGTACTCACTGAGCAGCTCGTCGAGATTCACCGTGCGTCCTTCCTTGAAAGCCCTTGTCAGCCTGCCTCATCACCACGAACGCCGACCCGGGCCCCCACAAGGGGGGTTCTCCGAGCCGGCGCCGGGATGAGAGCTACTGGCCCGCGGGCTTCTTGCCGAAGCGCTTCTCGAAGCGCGCCACCCGGCCGCCGGTGTCCAGGATCTTCTGCTTGCCCGTGTAGAAGGGGTGGCAGGCGGAGCACACGTCGGCGTGGATCACGCCGTTCTTGGCGGTGCTGCGGGTGGTGAAGGAGTTACCACAGGTGCAGGTCACCTGGGTCTCGTTGTACTCCGGGTGAATGTCGGGCTTCATATCGCCTTTTCCTCTCCAAAACGCGGTCGCCGGGTCGCCACTGTCTCTCGCCTGTGAGGCTTGCGCGCTGAGCACACCGGGGTGCGCGCGGGCGGGAACCGGAACCGCTACGGTTCGGCTACCAGTGTGCCAGATCCTCCAACCATCCCAGGCCACAAGACATTCCCCACCCCGGTGACCCGCGGTCCCAGAACGGACACGGCGTGCTCACGGCCCCCTGGCGAGCGCGATATCCGTGAGGGGACCGGAACCCCGGACCCCGCGGGGAAACCAGGGGCTCCAGGCCCTCACCTTCCCAGGTACGCGAGCACGGCGAGGACCCGGCGATGATCGTCGGCGGCGGGCTCCAGCCCGAGTTTGCCGAAGATGCTGGAGATGTGCTTCTCCACGGCGCCCTCGGTGACGAGCATCCGCCCGGCGACCGCGGTGTTGGAGCGCCCCTCCGCCATCAGGGCCAGGACCTCGCTCTCCCTGACGGTCAGGGACTCCAGGGGGTCGCCCTTGCGCTGGCGGCTCAGGAGCTGCCCGATCACCTCGGGGTCGATGACCGTCCCCCCGGCCGCCACCCGGCGTACGGCGTCGAGGAACTCGGCCACGTCCGCTATCCGCTCCTTGAGCAGGTAGCCGACCGCCGCGGCGCCGCCGCCGATGAGCTCCGTGGCGTACTGCTCCTCGACGTACTGCGACAGGACGAGGATCGGCAGCCCCGGCCGCCGGGACCTGGCCTCCAGAGCGGCGCGCAGCCCCTCGTCGGTGTGGGTCGGCGGCATCCGCACGTCGACGACGGCCAGGTCCGGATCGTGCTCGTCGACCACCGTCACCAGGCCGGGGCCGTCGCCCGCCACCCCGACGGTCTCGATGCCCCCGTCGGCCAGCAGCCTGGCCAGTCCCTCGCGCAACAGCACCGAGTCCTCGGCGATCACCACCCGCATGGGTCTCACGTTCTCACCATTCGCAGGGCAACTCCGCCCTGATCATCGTGGGGCCGCCCAGCGGGCTGTCGACGGTCAGGGTGCCGTCGATGGTCGCGGCCCGGTCGGCCAGTCCGGCGAGGCCGCTGCCCGGCCGCGGCACGGCGGCGCCGACCCCGTTGTCGTAGACCTCGACGATCACCCGCTGCTCCTGGCGGCTCACCCGGATGAACGCCTCGGTGGCCTCGGAGTGCTTGGCGAGGTTGCTCAGGCACTCGGCCACGACGAAGTACGCGATGCTCTCCACCGCGGGCGGGGGCCGGTGGGAGACCTCCACCGACAGGTCCACCCGTACGGGCGCGCGGGCGGCGAGCGACGACAGGGCCGCGCTCAGCCCCCTGTCGGTGAGGATCGCCGGGTAGATGCCCCTGGCGAGGTCGCGCAACTCGGCGATGGCGGCCTTGGTACCCCGGTGCGCCTGGGCCAGGAGCTCCCTGGCCGCGTCGGGGTCGGAGTCCAGTTTGGCCTGGGCCCGGCCCAGGTCCATGGCCACGGACAGCAGCCGCTGCTGGGCGCCGTCGTGCAGGTCCCGCTCGATCCGGCGCCGCTCGGCCTCGGCCGCGTCCACCCCGCGGGCCCGGCTGGCCCGCAGGTGGGCGGCACGGGCGGCCAGCCGGTTCTTCTCGCTCGTCCCCAGCAGGGCGACGCCGAGCAGGCCGTGCAGCCAGGCCATGCCACGGGTTGCGTAGAGGGCCGCGAGCAGGAAGCCGACCCCGATCAGCGTGCACAGCAGCGCCCTCGGCACGCTGTCGATCGGCAACTCGTCGATGGGCGTCATCGGCTGCCCGGCCAGCAGCAGGGGCAGTGGCGCGATCGTCAGGCTCAGTCCGAGGATCCACAGGACCGCCGTGACGGTGAACTCCGCGATCCCGATCGGCAGCAGCAGGAGGAGATAGAGCAGGTCCTTCCAGGTCGCGGGGTCGACGAACATGTCCTTCCAGCGCAGGAACAGGTTGTCGCCCTCGGAGGGCCGGTACGGGCTGGGGATGTCGACGCCGAAGGCCAGCCGCAGGAACCGGCGCTCCAGTATCGCGGCGCCTCGCCAGGCCAGCATGGTCAGGGCGAGCAGCGGCAGTCCGACCCACACGAGCACCATCACCAGGGAGGCCGGGATCACGGACGCGAGGAACGCGAAGCAGGCGAGGCCGTAGAACATGCTGACCAGCAGGTAGGGAACGGCCCGCCAGGTCATCGGGTCGACGAGCATGCCCAGGGGGCCGTTCGGACCGAGCGGCACGCGCCGCCTGAGCGGCGTCCTGACCGCGGTCGTGCTCGCCAGCGTCTCGGCCGTCATGCGCCTCCCCTGTCCCCGGTCAGCCCGTCGTACGCCGTCCTTGTCGCGTCCCGCCGTCCCTCGCGCGTCTGGCGTCTCCTCGCGCCGCCCGCCTTCGCGTGACCGCCCCCCTCCTCGCGTGCCGTCCACGCGCCGCGGTCATCGCGGGCGCGGACCCGGGAGCCGCGCGGGAAAAAGCGTCCTGAAGTAGGGATATCCCGAAGTACGGGGTCGCACAAGGGCTTTGGAAACGCGAACGCCCCGGCCGGAGGGGCCGGGGCGTTCGACGTACGGCGGGTGATCAGTCGCGCTCGGAGCTGACCGTCGTCTTCTGCACCTGGAGCAGGAACTCCGCGTTGGACTTGGTCTCCCTCATCTTCTCCAGGAGAAGCTCGAGGGCCTGCTGCATGTCCAGGGCGTGCAGCACGCGGCGGAGCTTCCAGGTGATCTGGAGCTCGTCCTTGCCCATGAGGATCTCTTCCTTACGGGTGCCGGACGCGTCGACGTCCACCGCGGGGAAGATCCGCTTGTCGGCGAGCTGCCGGTTGAGCTTGAGCTCCAGGTTGCCCGTGCCCTTGAACTCCTCGAAGATGACCTCGTCCATCTTGGAGCCGGTCTCGACCAGCGCGGTGGCGAGGATCGTCAGCGAGCCGCCGTTCTCGATGTTGCGGGCGGCGCCGAAGAAACGCTTCGGCGGGTAGAGCGCGGTGGAGTCGACACCACCGGACAGGATGCGGCCGGAGGCCGGGGCCGCCAGGTTGTAGGCGCGGCCCAGCCGGGTGATCGAGTCGAGCAGCACGACCACGTCGTGGCCGAGCTCCACCAGGCGCTTGGCACGCTCGATGGCGAGCTCGGCGACCGTGGTGTGGTCCTCGGCCGGGCGGTCGAAGGTCGAGTGGATGACCTCGCCCTTCACCGACCGCTGCATGTCGGTGACCTCTTCCGGACGCTCGTCCACCAGGACGACCATCAGGTGGCACTCGGGGTTGTTGCGGGTGATCGCGTTGGCGATCGACTGGAGGACCATCGTCTTGCCCGCCTTGGGCGGGGAGACGATGAGACCGCGCTGGCCCTTGCCGATCGGGGCCACCATGTCGATGATCCTGGTGGTCAGGATGTTCGGCTCGGTCTCCAGGCGCAGGCGCTCCTGCGGGTAGAGGGGGACGAGCTTGTTGAAGTCGGGCCGCTGCCGCGCCTGCTCCGGGTCCATGCCGTTGACCGTGTCGAGGCGGACGAGCGCGTTGAACTTCTCGCGGCGCTCACCGTCGCGGGGCTGGCGGACGGCGCCGGTGACGACGTCACCCTTGCGCAGGCCGTTGCGGCGGATCTGGGCCAGCGAGACGTAGACGTCGTTGGAGCCCGGCAGGTAACCGCTGGTCCTGACGAACGCGTAGTTGTCGAGGATGTCCAGGATTCCGGCGATCGGGATCAGGACGTCGTCGTCGCCCACCACGGGCTCGTTGCTGTCGAAGCGCTCGCGGCCGCGGCGGTTGCGCTCGCGGAACCGGCCGCGACGGCCACGGCGGTCGTCGTCGTCGCCCACGCCGTGCTGGTCGTTGCGGTCCTGCGGGCCCCGGTTCTGCGGGCCGCGGTCGCCGCGCTCGCCCCTGTCACCGCGCTCGCCCCTGTCACCGCGGTCGTTGGTGCGGTCGCCGCGGTCGTTGAGACGCTCGCCGCGGTCGTTGGACCGCTCGCCGCGCTCACCGCGGTCGTTGAGCCGGTCGCCGCGGTCGTTGAGCCGCTCCCCGCGGTTCTGGCCGGCGTCGGCGGCGCGCTGGTCGGCGCGGCCGTCGTTGCGGTTGTCGGGGCGGTTGTCGCCGCGCTCACGGCGATCGTTGCCCCGCTCGCCGCGCTCGCTGTTGCGGCCACGGCGCTCGCCGCGCTCGCGACGGCTCTCGCCGCGCTCGCCACGGCCCTCGGCCGGGGCGGTGTCGATGGTCTGCTGCTCCACGACGGGCTCGGGCGCGACGACGGCGGCCACGGGCTCGGGGGCGGGGGGCGCCTGCTCCACGACGGGCTCGGCGGCCACGACGGGGCGGGAACGTTCCCTGCGGGTGCGCGCCGGACGCTCGGCGACCGGCTCGGCCACGACGGCCGGGGCGGCCACGGCAGGAGTCTCCTTGACGGCGGCGGGAGCCTGGGCGCTCTCGGTGGAGACGCCCTGCTTCTCCTGGATGGCCGCGATCAGCTGGCTCTTGCGCATCCGCCCGGTCCCGCTGATGCCGAGGCCGGAAGCCATGGCCTGCAGCTCAGGCAGCACCATGGCGGAAAGGCCTGTGCCGGAGCGACGGCGCGGCTTGGCCGCGGGGCGGGTGGGGGTGTCGCCGGACGCCGGCGCCGTGCCGGTGACGTCGGAGAGGAGTTCGGTGGTGTCGCTCACTAATGGGTCCTTCCCAGGGGTCGGGCGTGGCCATGATCAGCCAATCGTCCCGGTGGTGCGATCGACCCGGTGGGACAGACCGGGTCGGGTTGCACGTCGCGATCCTCGGCGGCCCATGGAGAGCCGCCGCCACTGTCGGAGAAGGGCGGATCCAGGCCGTCACCATCGCGAATCGCCGACGGTGGGACTTGGAGGACACCCCCCCGGATTGCTACCGGCAACCAGATGTCGAGGTAGATCGAACGCGCATGTCCCCTAAAACGCCGCTTCTCGTTGCCCCAACCGAAATCTGGAGCATTCGGAGGCGACGGATTCGGGGAGGCCACTGCGGCGCTCATGTCTCACCAGGTGAGACATGATGCAGCGATGTGTGGCTGACAAGCACGCACCCAACGCGGGGCACCTGGTGCGGCTATCAGCCTAACATCACCAGCGCACACAGCTATTCCCTGAAGGTCGAAGAGTCGTCAGCGTGTCTCAAGAGAAACAACGCGGGCGCCCCTGGTTTCGACTTCCAGTGGCTGGATGTGCCAGTCATTACCCACTTCCGGTGCGATCAAATCCTGCGTATTCATCGTTGACAACGCAAGAACCGTGGGCCCCGCACCCGAGACGACCGCGGCCACTCCCGCCCTCCGCAGCCGTCGTACCAGGTCGGCGGTGTGCGGCATCGCGGGCGCGCGGTAGTCCTGGTGGAGGCGGTCCTCCGTGGCTGCCAGCAGCAGGCCGGGCTCGGGCCTGGCGGTCAGCGCCGCGACCAGCAGGGCGGCCCGGCCGGCGTTCGCGGCGGCGTCGGCGTGCGGGACCTCCTTGGGCAGCAGCCCGCGGGCGGTCTCGGTCGACAGCCGGTGCGCGGGGACGAGGACCACGGGCCTGACGGCCTCGTGCGGGAGGAGCCGCACCAGGTGCGGCACGCCTCCGGCGTCCGTCCACGCGACGGTGAGCCCGCCCGCCAGGCACGGCGCCACGTTGTCGGGATGGCCCTCGATCTCGGTGGCCAGCGCGAGGACGCCGTCGTCGGTCAGCCCGGGCGGATGATCCCGGCCGGGGTGGGAGCCGTGCTCGGACGAGGGCGCGTACGGGGTCGTGGCCAGCGCCCGGGCGGCGAGGATCCCGGCGCAGATCGCCGCGGAGGAGGACCCCAGGCCGCGGGCGTGCGGGATCCGGTTGAGACAGCGCAACCGGATGCCGCGCGGCTGCGGGAGACCCATCCTGTCGAAGGTCGCGCGCATCGTGGTGACGATGAGGTGCCCCTCGCCCAGGTCGAGCTCGCCGGCCCCCTCGCCCTCGACCGCGATGTCGATGCCGGGGGACTCGAAGATCTCGGCCTCGATCTCGTCGTGCAGGCCCAGGGCGAGTCCCAGCGTGTCGAATCCGGGGCCGAGGTTGGCCGACGTCGCGGGGACCCGGACGGTCGCCTTCGCCCCGCCGGTCATCGGGGTCCCGTGGGGGCCGTGTGGTCCGTGGGGGGCACGTCGCTTCTCCTGAGATCCACTAGGCGAGTTCGAGGGCGGTGGCCGCGGCGTGCGCGTCGATCGGGATCGTCACCGGGGTGGGCGCGCCCGAGATGGCCCAGTCGGGGTCCTTGAGACCGTTTCCGGTCACCGTGCACACGACACGCTGCCCAGGTTCGACCAGCCCCTGCGCGTGGGCCTGCAGGAGGCCCGCCACACTGGCGGCGGAGGCGAGCTCGACGAACACGCCCTCCTCCTGGGCGAGCAGCTTGTACGCGGCGGCGATCTGACGGTCGGTGACGGCCTGGATGACACCGCCGGACTCGTCGCGGGCGGCCTCGGCGAGCTGCCACGAGGCCGGGTTGCCGATGCGGATCGCGGTGGCGATCGTGTGCGGGTGGGTCACCGGCGCGCCGTTGACGATCGGCGCGGCGCCGCTGGCCTGGAAGCCGAACATGCGCGGCGTCCTCGCCGCGACGCCGTCCCGGGCGTACTCGGTGTAGCCCATCCAGTACGCCGAGATGTTGCCCGCGTTGCCGACCGGGATGCAGTGGATGTCGGGGGCGTCCCCGAGCGTGTCGACGATCTCGAAGGCGGCGGTCTTCTGGCCCTGGAGCCGGAACGGGTTCACCGAGTTGACCAGCGCGATCGGGTAGTTCTCCGACAGCTTCCTGGTCATCTCCAGGCAGTCGTCGAAGGACCCCTCGACCTGGAGCAGCCTGGCCCCGTGGACCAGCGCCTGGGCCAGCTTGCCCATCGCGATCTTGCCCCGGGGCACCAGCACGGCGCAGGTCAGGCCCGCGCGGACCGCGTAGGCGGCGGCGGAGGCGCTGGTGTTGCCGGTCGAGGCGCAGATGACGGCCTTCGCCCCGTCCTCGACGGCCTTGCTGATGGCCATGGTCATGCCACGGTCCTTGAAGCTTCCGGTCGGGTTGAGGCCCTCGACCTTCAGGTAGACCTCGCAGCCGGTCAGCGCCGACACCCGGTTCGCCGGGACGAGCGGGGTGCCGCCCTCCAGGAGCGTGACGACGGGCGTCGCCGTGTTCACCGGCAGTCGGTCACGGTACTCCTCGATGAGGCCACGCCACGCCCTGGTCATGATTGCTCCTCACCGCGCGCGGCCGGTCCGTGCGCGTGCTACCTGCGGTATTGGAAAACGAGTCTACGGGCAACACGTTCGGCTCTGGGATGCGTTGTCCACCAAATGGACAAGCCGGGCGTCCTGTCTCCAGGGAACTCTAAGGATCGACCGGTATGGTCTGCGGGGCTTGACAGAGCTTGACAGACGGGGAACACGACAAGGGGTGTCACATCATGACGGGCGGCACGGCGGCGGACCTGCCACCGATCCGGCACAACGACTACTCGCCCCTGGACCCGCCCGCACTCGGCGAGTGGGATCCGGAGCTCCCGGTGAGCGTGATCATTCCGGCCCACGGCGGGCAGCACAGGCTCGACCTCACCCTCGCCGCGCTGGCCGCGCAGACCTACCCGGACCACCTCATGGAGGTGATCGTGGTCGACGACGGCAGCGAACCGCCGTTGCGGCTGCCGGAGATCGCCCCGGGTGGCACCAGGATCGTGACCGCCGGCTCCTCCGGCTGGGGCATCGCCCACGCGGTGAACACCGGCGCCGCCCTCGCCGAGGGGCGGATCATCCAGCGTCTCGACGCCGACATGGTCGTCTGCCGCGAGCACATCGAGGCACTGGCCCGATGGCACCACCTGGCCGGGTACCTGGTCACGATCGGCGCGAAGAAGTTCGTCGAGGAGCCGTCGCTGACGGCCGCGCAGGTGCACGAGGGCGTGCGGGCGGGCTCGCTGGGCTCCCTCTTCGACCTGTCGGGCGCCCTGCCCAGCTCCACCGAGCAGACGATCTCCCGCACCGACGGCCTGCGGGCCAGCCGCAACCCCTACCACGTGTGCACGGGGCCGACGGTGTCGATGCGGCGCGAGATCTTCCACGCCGTGGGCGGGGTGGATCCCGGTGTGCTGCGGGGCGAGGACACCGAGTTCGCCTACCGGCTGGCCGCGCACGGCGTGGTCTTCGTCCCCGACATGGCCGCCCAGGCCGTCCATCTGGGGCTTCCCGCCCAGCGCCGCGACCCGCAGCGGGCGGTGCGCGTCGTCGCCCCCTACCTGGCCCACCGGGTGCCGCTCCGCCGTGACCTGCGCAGGGACCGGGGACGCCACTGGCTGGTCCCGTACGTGGAGGTGGCGCTCCACGTCGACGGGCCCGAGGAGCGGGTACGCGAGGCGGTGGGCGCCGCGCTCGACGGGTCGTTCGGCGACGTGATCGTCACCCTGGTCGCCCCGTGGTCGAAACTGTCCGGGGACCGCCGGCCGGTGCTGGACGACCCCCTGTTCGACCTGCGGCTGCTGCGCGAGCACTTCGCCCACGACGAGCGGGTGCGGTTCGCCGACGAGGTCTCCGCCACCCCCGCCCCGATCCCGTTCCGCTACACGGGCCCGGTCTCGGTCCCGCTGGGACGCGACACGCTGGAGCGGATGATCCGCGTGATGCAGGACGACCGCGCGGGCATGCTCGTCGTCGGGCTCGGCGGCGACGGCGAGGCGACGCTGGAGCGGACCGAGGCGCTGGGCCGGGCGAGGCTGCTCGGCGCGGACGACGTCGCCGCGTCGATCGAGACCACCCACGGCGTGCGGCGTGGCGACCGGCCGGAGTTCTGGCCGGCCGGGCCCACGTCCCCGGCCTCCACTCCGCCCCCCGCCCGGGTTCCGGCCTCGCCCGGGGCCAAGGCCCAGGGGCGGGAGGCCGCGAGGCCCGCGGCGGAGCGGGTCCCCGAACAGGAGCAGCGGCGCCAGGAGGAGAAGCGGGGGGAAGGGAGGCGCCAGGAGGGGCGCGACTCCCTCCTCGGCAGGCTCCGCACCGCCCTCAGGAACTGAGCGGCGGCCCAGTGGCGTCCGGGTGCCCGGGGACGGTCAAGGCCGGCCGGCGCCGCCGGCGAGCCGGAGGCCGGGCGCACGGCGCGAGCCGGGGCCGGACACGCGCTTCGCGAGACAGAGGCCGGGCGCATGCCGCCGGCCGGGGCCGGACGCGCGCCGCGCGAGGGAGGCCGGGGGGCGGCGCGAGGGGAGGCCGGCCATGACGCGATCTCGCTCGTCCGTTAAGGGCTTCCCCAATGTTATGAGTGGCTACGATCTATGCAATTCTGAAAATTTCATTACCTGGGAGCGGCACGTGGCCGACCAGATACCCAAGGGTGTCCAGACGCATATTCCCAACGTCGCGCGCATGTACGACTACTACCTGGGAGGCAAGGACAACTTTCCGGCGGACCGGCAGGCCGCGGAGAGGGCCCTGGAGATCGTCCCCGAGATGCGGCAGGGTGCCCGCGCCAATCGCGCGTTCCTGGGCCGGACGGTCGGTTTCCTCGCCGAGTCGGGGATCGACCAGTTCCTCGACCTCGGCGCCGGACTGCCCACCCGGAACAACGTGCACCAGGTCGCTCCCGGCGCCCGGGTCGTCTACGTCGACAACGACCCGACCGTCCTGGTCCACGGCAGGGCGATCCTCGGCAAGAACGAGAACGTGACCATCGTCGAGGGGGACGTCCGCCGGCCCGGGGAGATCCTGGAGCACCCGGACGTGCGCGCGGCGATCGACTTCGACCGGCCTGTCGGGATCCTCCTGGTGGCGATCATGCATTTCGTCCCCGACGCGGACGACCCCCTGGGCATCATCGCCACCCTGCGCCGGGCCATGGCCCCCGGCAGCCACCTCGTCCTGTCCCACGTCGCGACCGACGTCCGCCCGAAGGCCGCGGACGAGGTGGCCCAGGTCTACGACCGGGCCTCCGCCCCCTTCGTCACCCGTACCGGCAAGGAGATCGTCCGCCTGTTCGACGGTTTCGACATGGTCGAGCCCGGCATCGTCAACCTGCCCGAATGGCGGCCGGCGCCCGGCACCGCCGTGCCCTACCGGGGGATCGGCTCCTACTTCCTGGGGGGCGTCGGCGTCGTCAGCGACGGCGGGTGATGACCCGCCTCACCGAGGACAGCAGCCCGTACTGGACGACCTTCCTGGCGGCGGCCAGTTCCCTTCGCAGGGTGCCGACCTCGCGCCGCAGCTCGACCGTGCTCCTGCGCCAGCGGCCCGCCTCGTCGCGCCACTTGGCCACCTGCTCGCGGAGCCGCTCCGTCTCCTTGGTGAGACGGGCCACCTCGGCCGCCGCCTCGGCCCTGGCGCGGTAGGCGCCGCGACGGCCGGTGAGGACACCGGCCTCGGGCGCGAACCCGTAGGTCTCGCCGTCCACCCAGATCACGCCGAAGGTGTCGTCCACGGCGTCGTCGAGATCCTCCCCCTCCTCCAGCACGATCGCGGCGCGCGCGAACGCGGCGGCACGTTCCAGCCGCGCCCTGACGACCGTCCTCCCCGGGCCCGCGCCCGCCGCGCCCGCCGTGTCCGCCGCGCCGTCCGCGCCGCCGTCCCCACCGGCCGCGTCGTCCTCCTCGGCCAGCAGCACCGAGACCAGACCGTACCCCTCGTCCCTCGCCAGGTCGAGCAGGCGGGCCAGGGTGTCCTCGCCGGGCACCCATCCGGCGGGCAGCCGCAGACGGTACGGGACCGCCCAGGCGGGGCCCGGCGCGGCGGAGCCGTCGGTCCGGTCGGGGGGGACGGCCGGGACGGCGGAGGCCGCGGAGACCTCGTCGGCGAAGCGGACCCTGGGCTCGTGGGCGTAGTGGCCGCGGATCAGCACCAGGTCCAGGTCGGGGTTCTTCAGGGGAGCGCGCCCCTCGGCGCCGACGCGGTCCCACGGCCCCGTGAGGGTGACCGCGACGTCGGGCAGGGTGCCGGCGAGCACGGCGTCGACGGTGGCGCGGACCTCGTCGTAGGTGTAGCCCTTCCCCGGCCGCCCCGCGGGCTCGACGACCACCTCCACGTACGGCACCTTCCACTGCCGGGCCGGGTGGGAGCGGAGCCAGCGGTAGGACGGGATCCGGTCGGCCACGAAGGCGTGGCTGACCCGGTCGATCGGGGCCTTGTCGCGCATGCGCATCGTCGGGCCCAGGTGGAAGGCGCGCGACAGCGGCTCGGGCACGAAGACGGCGCCCGCCTGGGCGAGCCGGTAGCCCATCTCGGTGTCCTGGCCGAGGATCAGGTCGGTGTCCATCGGCCCCGCGGCGGCGAGCAGCGCGGCGTTGACCGAGGTCGCGCCGCCGACGTGCAGGCTGAACGCGCGGTGCGGGTTGGCGGTGAGGCCGTCGGTGCGCTCGACCAGGTCGACCAGCCAGGCGTGCGGCTCGGCGGGCTCGAAGAGCTTGGCCAGGTCGTCGGCGGCGGCGACCACCTCGGGGGCCGGCAGCCCGGCCGGGGTGAAGCGCAGGTAGCCGGTCACCACGAGGTACGGGGCGGCGTGGTGCCAGCGCATGTGCGCCTCGACCGACCGGCGGTCCAGGACCACGTCGGAGTCGAGCCAGTGGATCACGTCGCCGGTGGCGGCCGCCAGCCCGGCGTTGCGGGCGTGGGCGCGGCCGGGGACCGGGCAGACGATCAGGCGGGTGTCCGCGGGGCACAGGGCCGGCAGGCGCAGCGGCGGGCTGCTGCCGTTGTCGACCACGACGACCTCGGTCAGCGCGGCCGGGTAGGTCTGCGCGGCCAGCCCGGCGAGCGCCAGGTCGAGTTTCTCCTGGTCGCCGTACGCGGGAACGACGACGCTGACCCGGAGCGAGGGGGTCCAGGAGCCCAGGGCGGGCGGCGTGAGGCTCCGGTAGTCGTTACCGGCGATCCGTGCTGTCATGGCGCTTCCAGGATCGGGCTCGGACGGGGGCCGCGCCACCGGTTCGGCGCGACGCGCGGGAAACGGGCCGGGGAGAGCCGCCGGGTGTGCTCGGTGCCGGCCGGGCGGCGAGAACCGTGGGCGCCGCGGCCCCCGTGGACCCCGGGGGCGCGCGTCCCCGGCACCGGCCGCGGGAGGCTCACCGGGGTGGCGGGAGGGGGCGGGGGAAGGGCGGTCGGCTGCGCGGGCACGAGCGAAGGATAGCGAGGTGAGAAGATCCCTTCTCGCCGCACATCACACTTGACATCGAGGATCACCACCGAACACTCACAGCTGTCACACAGGTCACAGGAACCTTCGAATTTCCTATTTATCGACGTATCTGCACTTGAGAAGCCGATAACCTCATTTACCACCCACAAGGACAGGTAAAGACAGAGCGGCACGGAAGGTAAGCGCGGATGCCCACGCCCCGAAAACTGACGCTTCTGGCGGCGATCCTCGGCCCGGTGTTCCTGATCGCGCTGACGCTGCTCGCGAGCACCGGGATCATCTCGGTCACGGCGGCCATCGTGCTCGGCGCGATCGCGACGGTACTCGCCGTCCAGGTGCTGGCGGTCGCGACCGTACGCAGGGTCGACGGCAAGGCCCAGCGGATCGACGCCCGGGTCAAGCGCTACGAGGCGGAGCTGGCCACGGTCAAGACGGCCACCCAGCGGCTGGACCGGCGGCTGGACGAGATCGTCGAGCTGCTCAAGGATCACGAGCGCAAGCGGGACGAGGACCTGCAGGCGATCCTGGTCTCCCTGGGCGAGGACCGCCTGGCCTCCGTACCCCGGCGCCAGGAGATCGAAGAGATCGTCCACGACCTGCTGCCGCGCCTGGCCGCGGAGGAGGCCGGGACCGAACGGGCCGCGGAGGAGAGAGCGTGACCGGAACCGGCTTCGCCACCTCCGGCGCCGCCCCGTCCGCCCGCCCGCGCGACGACCGGGCCGATCGGGGAGACCGGGCCGGCCGCGCCGCTGTCCCGCGCGCCAGGATCAGGCACAACGACTACGGGTCGCTTCTCCCGCCCGACCTGGGCGGATGGGAGCCCCGGCTCAGGGTGAGCGTGGTGATCCCGGCGCACGACTGCCAGGAGGCCCTGGAGCGCACGCTCGCCGGGCTGGCCGCGCAGACCTACCCCGCGCACCTCATGGAGGTGGTCGTCGCCGACGACGGCAGTGACCCGCCGTTGCGCGTCCCCGAGATCACCCCGGCCAACACCAGGCTCGTCCGGGTGCCCGACGGCCGGTGGGGACGCGGCTGGGCCCGCCAGACCGGCGCCGCCGCGGCGGCGGGCGACATCCTGCACTGGGTCGACTCCGACATGATCCTCGACAGGGATCACGTCGAGGCGCACATGCGCTGGCACCATCTCGCCCCCTACGCCGTCGTGATGGGCGACGTCCGCTTCACCCCCGGCGGGACCGGCCCCTCCGCCGGGGAGGTCTTCTCCGCGGTGGAGGCCGGGGACGCGGAGAAGCTGTTCAACGAGTCCGCACCGCACGAGTGGCGGGCCGGGGTGCTGGAGGAGACCCGGTGGCTGCGGGACGCGGGCGCCGGGGCCTACCGGCTCCACTCGGGCGCCACCACCTCGGTCCCCGTGGCGCTGCTGCGCTCGGTCGGCGGGGTGAACACCACGCTGAACATGGGTGAGGACACCGATCTCGGCTTTCGCCTCGCGCAGGCGGGCGCGGTCTTCGTCCCCGACCCGCGGGCCCGCGCCTGGCACCTCGGGCCGTCCACGGTCATGATCCGGGAGAAGGAGGTGCACCGGCACAACTGGTCGGTGCTGCCCGACCTCATCCCCGACCTGCGCTGGCTGCGCACCCACCCGCGCAGGGCCTGGCTGGTGCCGTACGTGCACGTCGTCGTCGACGCCCGCGGCGCCTCCTACGAGGACGTGCGGGCGAGTGTGGACTCCGCGCTCGCGGGCACCCTCGTCGACGTCGCCGTCACCGTGGTCGGGCCCTGGTCGGACCTTCCCCCCGGACGCCGCCCCTCCCTCGACGAGCCGCTGCTCGACCTGCGCCTGGTGCGCAACCTGTACGTCCACGAGCCGCGCGTCTCCTTCACCGAGGAGGTGCCCGCGGGCTCCGCTCCCGCGCCGTTCAGGCTCACCTTCCCCGCCGGGTGGGCGCTCGGCGCCGACAGCCTGGCCGAGCTGGTCAAACTCGCCGAGCGTGAGGAGTACGGGCTGCTGAGCGCCGCGCTCGACGAGGGGGCCTCCGGGGTCAGGGCGGCCAGGTTCGAGCGCACCGCCGCCTTCGCCAGGGCGGCACTGGTGAACGGCGATCCCGGCGACGACCCCGGAGCCGACCTCGACGATGTCGTCCACGAGATGTTCGGCTCGCTCTGGGTGAGCGCCGCGGAGGTCGGCGTGACGACCGCCGACGAGGCGGAGCCCGTCGCCGGGGACACCGCGAAGTGGCGGGCCGACTCCGCGCGCTGGAAGCGCGAGGCGGAGGGCCTGAAGGACGAGGTGGAGAGCTTGCGCGCCGAGACGGAACGGCTGCGGGCGGAGGCCGCGCGCCTGGCGGCCGAGCGGCGGCGCGGCCCGCTGGGAAGGATCACTTCCATGGCCAGGCGTCGGGGGAGGACCGGCTGATGTCCTTTCTGATCGAGCTGGTCCGCGCCGCCCTGGAGCGGAGCGGCAAGCGACGCGTCCTCGTCTACTGCGCGGGCTTCGAGACGCTCGGCGAGCTGGAGCCGTACGGGGCGATGGACCTCGACGGCGACCTCGACGGCATCCCGCGCGCCGAGGAGGGCGCCGCGGAGATCCTGGTGCTCGCCCGCACGGCGACCGACGTCCGCAGGGCCGCGAGCCTGCAGTCGCTGCTGCCCATGGCCCCCCGGGTCGTGGTCGCCGTGCGGGAGACGCCGCACTGGTACACCGCGCCGGTGATCTCCCCCACCCCCGCCCACCGCTGGCGCGCTCTCGTGGAGCTCCGCGTCCACCAGCCGAAACAGCACGCCTGGGTGGTCGAGGCGAGCTTCTCCAAGCCGGTGCCGGCGGGTCGGACGCTCGCCGCGGCCGCGAGGGCGTTCGGCGGGCACCGGATGGACGCCGTCGCCGGGCCCGTCGCCGGCCTGGCGGGGCCGGGAGCGGCCCACTGGCGCCCCGGCGACCCGAACGCGGCCCCGGCCCCCCTGACGGGGCCCGTCCCCGACAGGTTCGGCGCCCGGGGCGCCGACCTGGTCGTGCGGACGGTCGGTGAGGAGCCGCCGCCGTGGACCGGCGCGGAGACCTCGATCGACCGCCCGGCCGCCGGGCTGATGACCTGGGAGAGGCTCGGCCGTCCCGGGGGCGGCAGGATCCTGGAGAACGGCCTGGGCGACCTGTCCGAGCCCTGGACCATCCCCCCCGTCGACGACCGTTCGGTCAACCCCATGAACTTCGTCACCGTGCCGTCCCTCGGCACGGCCGATCTGTCCGCCGAGTCCGGCCGCTGGACGATCACCTGCGAGGGCAGGACGCTCACCTCCTTCGACGCCTCCGGCCGCGTCACGGACGTGGACGTCAACCGGATCAGGCAGGTCAGAGCGGTACAGGTGGACTGGCGGCGCAGCCACACCGGCCCGGCCGCCGCGCTGCGGGTCGTCACGGGACTGGCGGCGGCCGGGGTGCCCCTGGTCTCCGAGGCCGTACCGCGCTGGGCGGGCGCCCTCGGCCCCGAGCTGGCCAGGCTGATCACCTCGGTCGGCGGGCCCGCGCTCAAGGACGACCTGGAGCGCGAGGAGCACAGCATCCGGCTGCGCCGCGAGGCGCTGCGCCTCCACGGGGTCCGCGCCCGCTGGGAGCAGCTGGGCGCCCCCGCGGCGCCCGTGCCGACGGTCTCGGTGCTGCTCGTCACCCGCCGCCCGGACATGGTGGGCTTCGCGCTGGAGCAGCTGTCCAGGCAGCGCGGCGCCGAGTTCGAGGTGATCCTCGCCCTGCACGGCGTCCCCGCGACGCATCCCGGCGTGGCCGGGGCCCTGGCGTCCTTCGAGCGGCCGGTCACCGTGGTCGAGGCCGACGGCGGGACCGTTTTCGGGACCGTGCTGAACCAGGCCGCGGCCAGGGCGTCGGGGTCGTTCCTGCTGAAGATGGACGACGACGACTGGTACGGGCCCGACTTCATCTCCGATCTGCTGCTGGCCCACTCCTACTCGGGCGCCCAGGTCGTGGGCATGGTCCCCGAGTTCGTCTATCTCGCCTCGATCGGGGTGACCGTCCACCGCGAGCAGATCACCGAGCAGATCACCAACTTCATCGCCGGGGGCACCATCTTCTCCGAACGCTCCGCCTTCGAGGCCGTGGGCGGCTTCCGTCCGATGCCCGGCACGATCGACGCCCAGTTCCAGCACGCCGTGCAGGCCGCGGGCGGGCAGATCTACCGGACCCAGGGTCTGGGCTACATCCTGCGGCGTGGAAACGTCGCCAACCACACCTGGCGCGAGCCGATCGGCACGTTCCTGCGGCGCAACAAGCGCCAGTGGCGCGGTTTCCGGCCCAGCGCGCTCATGGAACTCCCCCCGGAGGCACCGTGAGCACGTCGCGGATCCCCTCTGACGCGCCGTACGCGACGCCGGTCCCGGCCGGAGGCGGCGCGAACATCCCGCCGGTCCCGGCCGAAGGCGGCGCGAACATCCCGCCGGTCCCGGCCGGAGGCGACGTGAACATCCCGCCGGTCCCGGCCGGAGGCGACGTGAACATCCCGCGGATCCCGGGCAACGACTACGGGGTGCTGGCCGTGCCCGCCCCCGGCACGTGGGAGCCGCGCCTGACGGTGAGCGTGGTGATCCCCGCCAAGGGACGGCAGGACAGGCTCGACCTCACGCTGGCCGCGCTCGCCGCCCAGACCTACCCCTCCCACCTCCTAGAGGTGATCGTCGTGGACGACGGCAGCTCGCCCCCGCTGCGACTCCCCGAGATCGTCCCGGAACACACCCGGATCGTCGGCGACGCCTCCGGCCGCCGGGGCATCGCCCGGGCCGTGGAGACCGGTACGGCCGTCGCGGACGGCCAGGTGATCCACCGGATGGACGCCGACATCGTCTCCTACCGTGAGCACGTCGAGGCGCACATGCGCTGGCACCACCTGGCCGGCTACCTGGTGGTGATGGGGACGCTGCGCTTCACCGCGATGGCCGGCATCCCGCCCTCCCCCGCCGAGGTCCAGATCGCCGTCGCCAAGGACAGGGCGGGTCTCCTCTTCGAGGAGGATCCCGAGCACGGGCACGACTGGATCGGCGAGCTCGTCGCCGCCCACCGCGACTTCCGCGACGCGCCCAGCTCCTTGCTGCACCGCGTCCACGTGGGCGCGACGGTCTCGCTGCCGGCCGCCCTGCTGAGGGAGACGGGAGGGCTGGACACCTCCCTGGCCCTCGGCGAGGACACCGAGCTGGGCTACCGGCTCACCCAGACGGGCGCGGTGTTCGTCCCCGACGCCGAGGCGCTGAGCTGGCATCTGGGCACGACGACGGCCATGCGCAGGCCCGCGGACGTCAGGCGGCACAACGACCCGTTCATCGCCGACCGGATCCCGTACCGTCGCCACCTGCGCACCGACGCGGGCCGGCAGTGGCTGGTCCCCTACGTCGACGTCGTGGTGGACGCCGGGGGCGCCTCCTTCGAGGACGTCAGGGCGAGCGTCGACGGGGCGCTGGCCAGCACCCTGCCCGACGTGCACGTCACCCTGACCGGGCCGTGGGCGTCACTGGCCGGCGAGCGCCCGGCACCGCTGGACGACCCGCTGCTCGACCTGCGGCTGCTGCGCGGCCAGTACGCCCACGACGGCCGCGTCTCCTTCGCCGAGCGGGTCCCCTCGACCTCGGCGCCCGCGCCGTTCCGCCTGGTCTGCCCGGCCGGGTGGGTACCGGGGGCGGACTCGCTGGCCAGGCTGATCGAGCAGGCGGAGAAGGACGACGAGGGCCTGCTGCTCGTGGCGCTGGACGAGGACGAGTCGGGAGTGCTGGCCGCCCGCCTGGAGCGGACCTCCGCCGTCGCGAGGGCGACGCGCGTGCTCCGCGAGGGCGAGCGGCTCGACGACGTGATCGCCGACCTGCACGGGGCGACCTGGCTGGACGCGGAGTCGTGGAAGATGCGGCCCGCCGCCCGTGCCTACCCCTACTGGGCCGTGAACCGCAACCGGGAGGCCGCGCGCTGGAAGGCCGCGGCCGAGTCGCGCGCGCGGGAGGCCGAGCGGGCCCAGCGGCAGGTCGCCGCACTCAAGGCCGAGCTGAAGGAGCTGCGCGCCAAGGCCGCCAAGGGCAGCCGCGACACCGTCAGGTGGAAGGAGAAGGCCGAGCAGCGCCGCCTGGAGGCCGTCGCCCTGCGCCAGGCCCAGCAGCGCTCCCTGCTCGCCCGCGCCGCCCGCCGCCTCCGCAGACTCACCGAGGGCTCCTGACGCCCTGCCGCCACGCCCTGCCGCCACGCCCTGCCGCCACGCCCTGCCGCCACGCCCTGCCGCCACGCCCTGCCGCCACGCCCTGCCGCCACGCCCTGCCGCCACGCCCTGCCGCCACGCCCTGCCGCCGAGGACGCCCCGGACACCGGGCGTCCTCGGCGGCCCGGTCACTCCTGCCTGGGCAGGGGGCGGTATCGGGCGCCGACGGCGCTCTGCAGGGTCCGCACGACCGTGCCGTGGGCCTTGCGGCTCACCAGCCAGTCGAGGAACTGGCCCATGAGCTCGGGAGTCGTCGAGTAGAGGCCGCAGTCGTCGCAGACGCGGTGGAACACCATCGGGACCAGCCCGCCACCGTTCTTCTCGGCGTTGAGCACCTGCTGCTTCATGTGCCGCAGCAGGGTGTCCTCGCGGATGGAGCCCGGCGTGCGGATGTCGTAGCGGTTCTTCGGGCGCAGAGTCTCACCGGCCGGACAGCCGGGGCACCCCCACTCCTTGAGCCCGCCGACCCCGCGGGCCGCGTCGTAACCACACCGCCGCGCCACCGCCATGGCGTCGGAGTCGACCGCGCCGAACGGGTAGGCGAGGGTGGCGGGCCGGTACCCCCACGCCACCAGCGTCCTGCGGTCGTCGCAGATCTGGCCCTCCTGCTCGCTGCGGGTCAGCTCGGTGAGACGCACGTGGGTCAGCGTGTGACCGCCGATCTCGTGACCCTTCCTGGCGATCCCGGCGAGCCCGCGGCGGGTCAATTTCTGCTCGCCGCCGACGGTCTCGGTGTTGACGTAGAACGTTCCACGCATGCCGCGTTTCTCCAGCATGCGGGCCACGGCGGGGTGGGAGGAGTCGCCGTCGTCGAAGGTGAGCGCGACGACCGTCCTGGCCTTCTTCGCGGGTCGCCCGGCCGCCGCGTGGGCGGCCGGGCCCAGCGCCGCCACGACGGCCAGCGCCGTGGCGAACGCCGCCGCCCGGCGAAAGACCTTCCCGGTGAGCCCTCTTTCGCGGAACGGCAAATAAAGCATGAAAACACCTTATAAGCCGATAGAGGCCACCAAATAATCTGTTACCAAATGCCCAGGAACCCGATGCCGAGCCGGCATGGCACGATCGCCGCGAGGGCCGCGACCGAGTCCCCTGACAGTGCCGGCGACGGCGGGACGCGCCCGCGTCGAACCGGCGCGGGCCGAGCAGACCAAGCAGACCGACGGGCCGACACCGAACCGGCGCGGACCGGCCCGGCCGGGCGGCGCTAGGGGGTGTCCTCGCCCTCGACGCGCATGACGCTCACCACGTCGCGGACGATGTCCAGCTCGCGCAGGCCCTCGATCGTGGCGGAGAGCGCGGCGTCGCTGGCCCGGTGGGTGACCAGCACCAGCTGGGCGTCCGCGCCGTGCCCCTCCTGCCGGACGGTCTGGATGGAGACGTCCTGCTTGGCGAACATGTCGGCGACCCTGGCGAGCACGCCGGGCTTGTCGGCGACGTCCAGGGAGACGTGGTAGCGGGTGACGGTCTCACCCATCGGGTGCACGACCAGGTCGGCGTACGTGGACTCCTCGGGCCCCCGGGTGCCCGCCAGCACGTTGCGCGCCACGGCCACGATGTCGCCCAGCACGGCGCTCGCGGTCGGGGCGCCGCCCGCGCCCGCGCCGTAGAACATGAGCTGCCCGGCGGAGCGCGCCTCGACGAACACCGCGTTGTAGGCCTCGCGGACCCCGGCCAGCGGGTGCGTCCTGGGGATCATGGCCGGATGCACCCGTACGCCGAAGGACCTGCCGTCGTCGGAACGGGCGCAGATCGCGAGCAGCTTGATGACGTATCCCATGGCCTTGGCGCTGGCCACGTCCGTCGCGGTGATCTCGGTGATGCCCTCGCGGTGCACGTCGGCGGCCGTCACCCGGCTGTGGAAGGCGATCCCGGCGAGGATCGCGGCCTTGGCCGCGGCGTCGAAGCCCTCCACGTCGGCGGTGGGGTCGGCCTCGGCGTAGCCCAGCGCCTGCGCCTCCCCGAGCGCGTCGGAGAACGAGGCCCCGCTGGAGTCCATCTGGTCGAGGATGTAGTTGGTGGTGCCGTTGACGATGCCGAGCACCCGGTGCACGTGATCTCCGGCGAGCGACTCGCGCAGCGGCCTGATCAGCGGGATGGCGCCCGCGACGGCCGCCTCGAAGTAGAGGTCGGCGTCGCCGGCCCTCGCCGCGGCGTGGACGGTCGCGCCGTCCTCGGCGAGCAGCGCCTTGTTGGCCGTGACGACCGACTTGCCGTTGTTCAGCGCGGCCAGGATGAGCGATCTGGCGGGCTCGATGCCGCCGATCACCTCGACGACGATGTCGATGTCGTCCCGGGTGACCAGGGCCTCGGCGTCCGTGGTGAGCAGGGCGGGGTCCACGTCGGCGTCCCGCCTGCGGCCCAGGCGCCGCACGGCGACCCCGGCGAGCTCCAGCGGCGCCCCGATGCGGGCGGCGAGGTCGTCGGCCTGCTCGTGCATGAGCCTGACCACCTGGGAGCCGACGACGCCGCATCCCAGCAGTGCGACTTTCAGTGCCATGCGGTCACGCCCCCTTGTCGCTCACACTGTGGACGGGTTTCTCCGCCTTACGGGCTTTCCCCGCCGCTCCGGGTCGTTTCACAGCTGTCCTCTCAGGAGGTCGTCCTCGGTCTCCCGGCGGACGATCACGCGGGACACCCCGTCCTTGACCGCGACCACGGCGGGCTTGGGGAGGTAGTTGTAGTTGTTGGCGAGCGAGCGGCAGTAGGCGCCGGTGCCCGCGACGGCGATCAGGTCGCCGGTGGCCAGGTCGGCGGGGAACCACAGGTCGCGCACGACCATGTCGCCGCTCTCGCAGTGCTTGCCGACCAGGCGGGAGAGCATCGGCCTCGCGGCGCTCTCGCGGGAGGCCAGGCGCGCGGTGTAGTCGGCCCCGTACAGGGCGGTGCGGATGTTGTCGCTCATGCCGCCGTCGACGCTGACGTAGGTGCGCAGGCCCTCGACGTCCTTGATCGTGCCGACCTCGTAGAGCGTCACCCCGGCCAGCCCGGCGATGGCCCTGCCCGGCTCGACGGTGAGCTTGGGCACCGGCAGGCCCGCGGACCTGGCCACCTTGCTGACGATCTCCCGCAGGTTGTCGGCGATCTCCTTGACGTCGGGCGCGGTGTCGCCCTCGACGTAGGGGATGCCGTAGCCGCCGCCGAGGTCCAGCTCGGGCAGCACGACGTCGTGCTCGTCCTTGATCTTGACCAGGAGGGTGGCCAGACGGGCCGCGGCCACCTCGAACCCGGCGGTGTCGGTGATCTGGGAGCCGATGTGGGAGTGCAGGCCGACGAGCTCCAGCTGGGGCAGGGCGAGAATCCGCCTGGCCGCCTCGGCCGCCGCGCCGCTGCTCAGCGAGAAGCCGAACTTCTGGTCGTCGTGGGCGGTCGCGATGAACTCGTGGGTGTGGGCCTCGACGCCCACGGTGACGCGGATCATCACCTTGGGACGCCTGCCGTGCTTGTCGGCGAGGAAGCCCAGGCGGGCGATCTCCTCGAAGGAGTCGGCCACGATGTGCCCGACCCCGGCCTCGACGGCCTTCTCCAGCTCGGCGAGCGACTTGTTGTTGCCGTGCATGGTGATCCGCTCGGGCGGGAACCCGACGCTGAGCGCGACGGCGAGCTCGCCGGCGCTGCAGACGTCGAGGCCGAGACCCTCCTGCATGATCCAGCGGGCGACCTCGCGGCACAGGAACGCCTTGCCCGCGTAATGGACCTCGCCCCCGGAGAACGCGCTCGCGTAGTCGCGGCAGCGGGAGCGGAAGTCTTCCTCGTCCACCACGTAGAGCGGGGTGCCGTGCTCCTCGACGAGGTCCCTGACATCCGCGCCGCCGATCGTGATCGAGCCGTCGGCGCGGCTCGACGTTCGCGGCCAGATGGTGGGGTCGAGCGTGTTCAGATCGGCAGGTGCGTGCGGAGGGCGCTCCTCGGGCAGCACTTCTGCATGCCGGTCACCGGCGGGGTGGGCGAATCGACTCACCCGATCGAGGCTATCGGACCCGGTGATCCCCCTGAGACGATTGCCCACCTATCGAGACGCGATCCACCTCGAACACGCGAACTTTTTACGTTATGTGCCACTTTGGCGACATATTTTAACGTCGTACGGCGGCATGATCTTCGGGAGAGACCGGAGCGAACCCGCTCCGGGGAGACCCGGGCGAGCCTAGGAGACCGACTCGGCGGGAGCCGCCCAGGTGTTGCAGGACCCCACGGTGCCGCCCTCCTGGCCACGCCGCATCCACTCGGCGCTGCTGGCCCCCGAGCCGTGCGACTGCCGGTAGCCGGCCTCGACGCCCTCGTCGGCGCCGGAACCGCGCCCGGCGAGACGGCGCAGGCTCTCCAGCCGGCGCGGCGCGGCGGCGCGCAGCGTCACCGCGGCCAGGCAGTCCGCCTGCAGTTCGAGCCGCCGCGACCACGCCTCGTCGAAGGCCTCCGAGCCTCTGCGGTCGGCGATCCCGCTGACCTCCTGGACGTGGTGGGCGTACTCGTGCGCGAGCGTGAACATCATCGGGAAGGCCCGCTCACCCTCGACCAGCACGTTGACGACGCGCGGCTCGGGACAGTAGATCCCGGCCCAGTCGTAGTCGTCGATCCCGCACGCGGCCTCCTCGGGGGCGTCGACCAGCCGCACCTCCTCCGGCGGCTCGTAGTCGATGCCCGCCCGCGCCAGGGTGGCCGCCCACATCCGGTCCAGGCACCCGCCGAGGGCCTCCAGCGACGTCGTGAGGTCGGCGTCGAGGTCCCGGGGAAGCGTGCCGCAACGGCCGTCGACCGGCCGGGTCTCCTGGTAGAGGCGATGCGTCGCCGCGGCCGAGCGGGACGAGCCCGGGGCGGTCCCGAGGAGTTCCCTGAGGTCTCCGCCCAGATAGGCGAGCCCGCCGAGGACGACGGCGAAGGCGAGCAGGGTCGGCAGCACCCGCCGGACCATCCCGGATCGGCGCGGCTCGCGCGCCTCCCAGTCCCGGGGCCCGGCCATTCACCTCTCCCCTGATCTCTTTAAGCTTCTTTGGGAGGGTCTATCACAATCTGTCGGGCGCCGTCTCGCCAAGTGCCGCCAACGCCTCGGCCAGCACGTCCCGCACGGCCCGCGCCAGGCGCACCCGGGCGGCGTGCAGCTCCGACGGCTCCTCGTCCCCCGAGGGAAGCGCGGCGGCCCCCTCGAACGCGTCGTGGTAGGCCAGGGCCAGCTGCTCGGCGTAGGCGGCCCACCCCGGGTCCCGGCTCACCCGCCTGCCGTGCACCTCGGCCAGCAGCCTGAGCACCGCCCGGTCCCTGCGGTCCTCCAGCAGCTCGGGCCTGAAGTCCCCGCCGACGCCGAGTTCCGCGGCCCAGCGCTGTACGGCGACCGCCCGCGCGTGCGCGTACCTGACGACGAACCCGGGGTTGGCCCACGTCCTGGGCAGGTCCTCCCACGGGGACCCGGCCGCGCCCGCGACCCCGCCCGCGACCCCGCCCGCGACTCCGCCCGCGACTCCGCCCGCGCCGATGACCCCGGCCGCGCCCGTGCTCCCGCCCGTGACGGCGGGAGCGTCCGCGCCGATCTCCGTGACCAGCTCGCCGGGCACCGCCACCACGATCTCCAGGAAACCGCCGGGCCGCACCCGGACGGCCGTGATCCCCGGCAGCGCGCGGAGCCGGCCGGCCGTCTCCTCGGGGTCCTCGCCCCGGCGCAGCGCGGCCGGGGAGACGTAGAGCGCCTCCCCGGCCCACGTCCCCCTGGGGATCGGTGGCAGGCCGAGGACCTCGCCGAGCGCGCCGGGCGTCATCCCGGCAGCCTAACGACCCCCGGACGGCCCGCGCTCGGACCGGGGCGTGCGGGCCGGCCGGGCCGTCCGCCGCCGTCACGGCGAAGAACGCGCACCCGAGGACGCGCTCAGATCAGGGCGTGCGGGTCGGCCGGGCCGTAGTCGACGAGCTGGGCCGAGCCGAGCAGCCAGCGGTCACGGTCGCGGAGGCAGACGTATCCGAAGCGGTCGGCGGAGAAGACCTTGATCCCGTCCGCGCGGCACTGGCGCATCAGCACGTCGGCCCAGTTGTCCGAGACGTCGGCGAAGCCGATGCCCCGCAGGACCGCGCGGCGGGCCAGCAGGGTGGCCCCCGCCACGTCGGGCAGGTAGGAGTACTCCGCCGAGGGCTGGCGCAGCACGGTCGCCGCGACGTCGCGCAGGTGGGCGTAGTAGGCCGCCTTGCCCACGATGTCGGCGTTGGCGAACAGGAAGGCCCGGCTGAGATCGGACAGGTAGTGCTCGCCGTACCGGTCGCGGGCGTCCATCACCGCCACCAGGTCGCCCTGGCACAGGTCGAGGGCGCGGTTGAGCAGGCCGCCCGTGGTCAGCTCGGTGTCGGAGCGGCGCACCGCGACGTCCACCCCGTCGGGCATCGCCTCGCGGGCCCGGACGACGGCGTCCGGGGCGTCCGACAGCAGCACCAGCTGGACGACGCCCTTCTGCGGCGCGACCTGGGCCAGCGCGTAGTCGAGGTCGCCCCGGTCGATCATGATCACCGAGATGTTCAGGGTGGCCCTGCCGCTGGGCAGGCCGATCGCGTCCAGCAGGTCGTCGACCTTGTCGGTCATCGTGCCCGAGGCGTACGCCTGGCGGAGCGCCAGGTGGGCGCGGCGCGGGTCGGGCTCGGTGCCGATGGGGGTGCCGCAGGCGGCCAGCTCGGCCATCCGCCAGGGTTCCGTGCCCGGCGGGCAGTCGACCGCGACGGGCCAGCGGTAGGAGGTGAGCACGTCCGGGTACGACAGGTGCCCGGGAAGCAGCTCCTCCAGCGAGAGCACCCGCCCGAACCGGTCCCCGGCCAGCGGCAGCGGGTTGTGCACGCGCGGCTGGACGGCGAAGGGCAGGATTCCCAGCGAGGGCGCCCGGCGTCCCTGCTCGGGCTCCTGGGCCGCCAGCGCGGCGCCCCACGGTCCCACGGACCTGGGCAGCGCGGTCACCACGTGCTCGAACAACCTGGCCGCGGCGACGAACTCGCCGGGCTCACCCTCGGTGTGCCAGAAGACGGTGCGGATGCCCCGCTCCGCGCACCAGGCCAGCAGGGACCGCAGCCCCTGGTCGGGACTGCGCAGCTCCGCGGCCCACGGCCCCTCGGTCACCGACTCGACCAGCAGCAGGTGCGGGACCTCGGCGGCCAGCACCCGGGCGAAGTCCCTCGGCGTGAAGCCGGTGGTCTGGCGCCACTCGTAGCGCAGCAGCGCCTCGCCGTGCGGCGCGGCGATCACGGCCGCGGTCAGGTGCGGGCGGGTGTTCGGGCCGGTCGGCACGCGGTACGGCTTGAGCTTCACCGACCTGCCGCCGACGGTCCTGACGGAGCTGGTGGCCTGGAAGGACGCCCCGGGGACGGGCGCCTTGTCCCCCGCCTTGCGCGGCACCGGCTGGCGCTTGGGAGCGGTCGGGCGCTTGGCCGGCTTGGCCGCCCCGCGCAGGCCGCGCGCCAGCCGCACCGGGTTGCTCTTACCCGTCTTGATCGCGTCACCCAGCCGCGACCAGCGGGCCACCTGCACCGAGGAGAGCTTCCACCTGGCGACCTCGGCCTGGTAGCGCTGCTCCGCCAGGTCCTTGCGGAGCTTCTCCTCGGCCGCGTTCGCGGCCTCCAGCCGCTCCTCGGTCTCGCTCAGGAGTTCCTTCACCCCGCGCAGTTCCTCGGCCGCACGCTCCGCATCGGCGATCTTTGCCTGTGCCGCGTCAAGCAGGCGGGCCAGCTCGGAAGCCCTCTCCGCGTGCGCCACCGCCTCCCGCAACGCCTGTCGTGTGCTTTCGAGTTGCTCGCCCGCCACGCCGTCCTCCGTTTCGTGAGCCGGGCGAAAGGATACCCTTTGGTCAATCGCGACACAGAGGAGTCAGCACGGTGCAGTGGCCGACGTTCAATGTGAGGCCGTACGTCTGCGGTGGCATCGGGCACCTCGACGAGGCCGTCCTGGAGACGCTGCGCGGGGCCGGGCCGCGGGTCAGGCCGGCCGTCCAGGCCGGGAACGCGGCCCTGTTCAGCTCCTCCCCGCTGCCTCCCTACCAGCGGGACGAGCGCACCTGGGCCTTCGCCTGGGGGGAGCGCAAACCCGGCGGGGCGGCCCCGTGGATCACCGTGGCGGAGACCTACGAGACGCCCGGCCTGATCGACGACGGCGAGCGGATCACGCTGCACGCCGGAGGTCTCGGCCTCGTCGACGTCTACTACCTGTCCCACGGCGGGGCTGTCTACTTCTCCTCGCTGCTGGAACCGCTGCTCTCCCTGGCGCGCACGCCGTACGAGATCAACTGGGACGCCTGGGCCTCGATCATCCAGATGACCTTCCCGCTGCGCGACGACACCCCGTACACGCAGGTGAGACGGCTGCCGGGGGCGAGCGCGCTGGTCTTCGACCGGGCGGCGGGCCGGGTCGGCGTCGAGCGGATGCTGCCCAGGTGGCTGCGCGAGGAGCCCTACGAGGCGGGCCGGACCGCCGGGGAGATCCTGGAGATCCTGCACGAGGTCTACAAGGAGTTCGACGGGCGCCCGCTGCTGGTGCCGGTCAGCGGCGGCTACGACTCGCGGCTGCTGTGCTCGGTGGCGGTGGCGCGCGGGGCCGACGTGGAGTCGTGGACGACCAGCCCCGACGACGGCACCGACACCGACATCGTCTTCGCCAAGGCGATCACCCGCGAGCTGGGCGTGCGCCACCGGGTGATCCCCCAGGACGCCGCCGCCTACCCCGACGACGCGCTGGCCGCGGCGCGGCGGCTGGAGTTCCTCACGCCGCACCACGCCTGGTACACCCCGTTCGCCCGCGAGGTGCACCGGGCGGGACGCACCCTGGTCGACGGGCTGGCCGGGGGGCCGCTGCTGAAGAACTTCATGGTCAGCGGGGCCGCGCTGGACGCCTCCACGCAGGCCGAGCGCAAGGCCGCGCTGCTCGGCTCGCTGACGCTGGGCTCCCCGTCCGTGCCGTTCCTGTCGGAGGAGGCCGAGGCCTGGATTACCGACAGCGTCGGGCACGCCTTCACCCAGTCGACCGCCATGCTCAACGGCCACCGGGCGGAGCTGCCGCTGTCGGTCCTGCACACCAGGACCGCGCGGGGCATCGCCCGCTCGCCGGTCAACCTGGTCGGCCCCGAGGCCTCGTTCGCGGCGCCGTTCATCCACCCCGCCTTCTTCGACGCGGCGCTCTCGGTCGGCGTGCACCGCAAGGACCAGGGGCGCTTCTACCGCGAGATCCTGTACGCGGCCAACCCCCGCGTGGCCGCGCTGCCCTCCACCAACGTGGTCAAGCAGCCGCTCCAGCGGGTCCCGCTCCGCTCGGCCGCCGCGCCCGCCAGGGAGTACGGGCACCGGATGCTCAGCCGGGTCGCCGGCACCGTGCCCTCGCTGCTGTCGGAGCAGCTCCACGCCGTGATCGCCGAGGGTCCCGACGGGCTGGCGCGGTTCAACGGCTGGAACGACCGCTTCTGGGTACGCGGCCTGGTGCTGTTCGGCGCCTGGCTCGGCGACTACCGGGACGACCTCCCCGACCTCACCCCTCCCTGGGCCTGACCCACCCGCCCCGGACCCACCCCCTTTTCCCCTTCTCCAGGCCCGGCTCACCCCGCCCCGGACCCACCCCTGCCCGGGCCCGACCCACCCCGCCCCGGGCTCGGCCCGGCCCCTGTGACCCACCCGCCGGACCCCTATGACGTGGTCCGGCGGAGCCTCGCGACGCCTCCGGGGGCCGGGTCTGGAACCCCTGAACCGGGGGCCGGCCCGTACTCTCTCCGGGCACCGCGCGTACGGGCCTGACCTGCGGGCACAGCACGAGACCGTTCTTTCGGGGCGTCCCATGTTTCGCCTGTGAAAACGGTGAGCGACGCCACGATTACGCGGCCTCGACGCGATGCGCGCGGCGATTCCGTGGGGCGGTGGCGACGTCCCACGCCAAGGGGGGTTCCACGGCGTCGGACGGCTGGTAGTGTTCGGCCCAGAAAGCGCCACAAGGGACGGCACAGAATCACAAATTCGGTCCGCCCGAGAGCATGGAGCTCGTGGGGATGACGGCTCCCGCCGGCGCGGTCACCAAACATCATCAGCCGGAGCATCCGGTGACTTCGTCCTGCCCTCCATCACCGTGAGCGAGAACACGATGACCCCATCCCCCCTCCCCTCCCCTTCCCAAGAGTCCGTGGCCGAGGACTTCGTCTCGGCGGACCCCCAGTGGTACAAGCGTGCGGTCTTCTACGAGGTCCTGGTCCGCGGGTTCAAGGACTCCAACGGCGACGGCACCGGCGACCTGCGCGGCCTCATCGAGAAGCTGGACTACGTCGAGTGGCTCGGCGTCGACTGCCTGTGGCTGCTCCCGCTGTACGAGTCTCCCCTGCGTGACGGCGGATACGACATCTCCGACTACATGAAGATCCTGCCGGACTTCGGCGACCTCGGAGACTTCGTGGAGCTGATCGAGTCGGCGCACAAGCGGGGCCTGCGCATCATCACCGACCTGGTGATGAACCACACCAGCGACAGACACCCCTGGTTCCAGGCGTCCCGGCACGACCCCGAGGGTCCGTACGGCGACTTCTACGTCTGGTCCGACGACCCGGCCGGGTACCCCGACGCGCCGATCATCTTCGTCGGCGCCGAGGAGTCCAACTGGACCTACGACCCGGTCCGCAAGCAGTACTACTGGCACCGCTTCTTCCACCACCAGCCCGACCTGAACTACGAGAACCCGGCGGTCCAGGAGGCCATGCTGGAGGTCCTGCGGTTCTGGCTGGACCTGGGCATCGACGGCTTCAGGCTCGACGCGGTGCCCTACCTCTTCGAGCGCGAGGGCACCGACTGCTCCGGCCTGCCGGAGACCCACGCGTACCTGAAGAAGGTCCGCGCCGAGGTCGACCGCCTCTACCCGGACCGGGTGCTGCTCGCCGAGGCCAACGGCTGGCCCGAGGACGTGGTCGAGTACTTCGGCGACCCCTCGGTCGGCGGCGACGAGTGCCACATGGCCTTCCACTTCCCGCTCATGCCGCGCATCTTCATGGGGGTGCGGCAGGGCAGCCGCGAGCCGATCTCCGAGATCATGTCGCGGACGCCGAAGCTTCCCGACAGCGGCCAGTGGGGCATCTTCCTGCGGAACCACGACGAGCTGACGCTCGAGACGGTCACCGAGGAGGAGCGCGACTACATGCACGCCGAGTACGCCAAGGACCCGCGCATGCGGGCCTACCTCGGCATCCGGCGCCGTCTCGCCCCGCTGCTGGAGAACGACCGCGACCAGATCGAGCTGTTCACCGCGCTGCTGCTGTCGCTGCCCGGCTCCCCGGTCATGTACTACGGCGACGAGATCGGCATGGGCGACAACATCTGGCTGGAGGACCGCGACGCGGTCCGCACCCCGATGCAGTGGAGCCCCGACCGCAACGCGGGCTTCTCCAAGGCCGACCCCGGGCGCCTGTACCTGCCCGTCGTCATGGACCCGATCCACGGCTACCAGGCGATCAACGTGGAGGCGCAGCAGAAGAACCCCGCGTCGCTGCTGCACTTCACCAGGAACATGCTGGCCATCCGCCGTGACCACCAGGTCTTCGGCACCGGTGTCTACAACGAGCTGTGGTCCAGCAACCAGGCGGTGCTCAGCTTCGTCCGCGAGGACGGCGACGACCTGATGCTGTGCGTCAACAACCTGTCGAAGTACCCGCAGCCGGTCGAGCTCGACCTGCGCCGCTTCGCGGGCATGATCCCGGTCGAGGCCAGGGGCGGGGTGCGGTTCCCCCCCGTGGGCACCCTGCCGTACCTGCTGACCCTGCCCGGCCACGGCTTCTACTGGTTCTCGCTCAAGAACGCCGACATCCCCGGCGTCGAGGGCTGAGCCCCTCCTGAGAGGGAGCGCCCCGGGACGGCCACCGTCCCGGGGCTATCGCGCGGTGACCGGGACCTGGGCGCGGGCCGCGCGCCCGGCCGGGATCAGCGTCACCAGCAGGGCGGTCCCGACCGCGACGAGCATCGCGACGGCGAGCGTCAGGGCCGAGGGCGTACGGCCGATCCCCGCCCCGACGCCGCTGGTGTGCCCCTGCAGGTCGATCAGCCCGCCGGCCAGCGAGGCACCGGCCGCGGCGCCCGCGACCACGCCCAGCACGATCAGCAGACCGGTCCCGGTGACCAGGGTGGCGGCCACCTGCCGGGGCGTGAGACCCATGGCCTTGAGCACCGCCAGGTCGAAGGCGTGGTCCCGCAGGCCCAGCGCGCTCGCCGTCAGGAGGTTGGCCAGGCCGAGCAGGGCGAGCACGACGATCAGCGCCACGATCACCACGCGGATGATCGCGAGCCGTTCCGCCGGGTTGACCACCCGCTGCACCTCCAGGGCCTCGCCCGAGGCGATCAGCAGCCGCGCCCTGACCTCCGCCGGGTCGGCCCCCGGCCTGAGCACCAGGCTGTAGAACTGCGGCGGCACCGCGTCCTTGGCCGCGAGGCTGTCGATGCCGAAGGAGAGCACCTCGCCGTCCTGGTCGGGCTCCACCACCCGGCCCACGAGGTGCACGATCAGCGGGGTGCCGCCGACGGTGAGCCGGACCCGGTCCCCGATCTTCACGTCCAGCAGGTCGAGCAGCCCCTGCCCGGCGACGGCCTCGCCCCTGGCGGCGTACATCCGCCCCTCGACGACCGAGAAGGGGTACGGCTCGGCGGAGGTTCCGGCGGCGCGGGCCAGCACGCTCCTGGTCTGCTCGGGCTCCAGCGCGGGCACCTCGGTGCCGGGGTAGACGGTGAGCACCCCCGGATCGGCCCTCGCGATCCGCAGGGCGTCGTCGGCCGGGAGCTTGTCCGGGCGCACGGTGAGCGCCGCCGCCTGGCCGACCCGCTCGGGGTGGCGCAGGAAGTCGTCCAGGGTGGCCCAGCAGCCGAGCCCGATGGTGATCATCATCATCGGGACCGCGACGCCGAAGATGCTCAGGAACGCCGGCGCGCGCCGGGTGAAGGCGTCGCGGGTGCCCAGGACCAGGGCCGGAGGCAGCCGTACGAGCAGCGCCAGGCGCGCCAGCCGCGACAGGTGCCCCCTGGGCGGCGCCGCGGGGGCCGCGGGAACGGGCGGGGTGCGGCCGCCCCGCCAGGCGGGCAGGGCCACCGCCACCAGGACCACGGCGGCGGTGCCGCCGGCGATGGCGAGCAGCGGGACCGGGGAGAGCGGCAGGATCGGAACCCCGTCCAGGACGAACGAGGCGGCGACCTGGCCGCAGACCAGCCCGATGACGATGCCGAGCAGCCCGAGCGCCCCGTGCTCGGCCATGAGCACGCCGAAGACCTGGCCCCGGGTGTAGCCGAGGGACTTGAGGGTGGCGATGTCGCGCGTCTGGCTCAGCACCCGGCCGCCCACCGCGTTGGCGATGGCGAGCGCGGCGGCGACCAGCCCGGTGATCCCGAACAGCGCGAGCAGCAGGCCGAGCAGCCGGTTGTCCAGCTCCATCGAGGCGCGGACCTCGCGCCAGGTGGACATCCGCTGGATCTGCCCCTCCAGGAGGGTGACGGCGCCGTGGACGGCGGGCAGCGTGGCCTCGCCGTCGGACAGGCGCAGCCCGGTGACCGACTCGCTGCGGCCCAGCGCGGGCTCGACCCTGGCCAGGACGGGCGCGAGCGTCCAGGCCAGGCCGGGCGTCCACTCGGGGTAGAAACCCTGGTCGGCGGTGTCGGCCAGGCCGACCACGACGAGCGGGTGGGTGGCGCCGTTGAGCGCGGTCACCGGGAAGGTGCCGCCCACCCGCAGGCTGAGCGCCCTGGCGAAGGAGCGCTCGACGACCACGCCGTCGGTGTCGCCGGGGCGCAGCGGGCGCCCCTCGCGGATCAGGGGGACGGCGACCCGCGGCGGCGTCGCGGACATCTCCCTCAGCGCGACCGGTGACTTCTTCCCGTCCAGCGTGAGGGTGACCGGGGCCGACCGGTAGGGTCCGGCGACCTGGACCACGCCCGGGAGTCTCGACAGCGCGGTCCGGTCGGGGGCGTCCTTGGTGTGTATCCACACGTGCGCGCCCCTGGACTCGGCGAACAGCCCGCGCCACGGGTTGGTGCCGTCCTCCAGCAGGGTCGCGGAGGTGATCAGCGCGGTGACGATCCCGGCCACGGCCAGCACCGTCAGCAGCGCCTGGACCCTGCGGGCCCTGAGGTCGGCCCGGATCCACCTGACGGAGGCGCGTACGGTGCTCACCGCGACGCTCCCCGCACGGCTCGTGAAACCCGTGAGGCCCGCGCGGCCGCGGGCCGGGGAATTCGCGCGGTCGCGGGCGGGGAAGGCAGGAAGCGCACCGTCAGCCTCTCAGCTCGACGACGTCGCCCGCGCTGCCCTTGGGACGGCGGCGGGCCAGCCCGGCGCCGCCGTCGTCGACGATCTGGCCGTCCAGGAGGGAGACCACCCGGTCGGCCAGGCTGGCCACCCTGGCGTCGTGGGTGACCAGGATGACGGCCTGGCCCTCGCGGTGGACCTCGCCGAGCAGGCGCAGGACGTCGCGGGTGTTGCGGCTGTCGAGGTTCCCGGTGGGCTCGTCGGCGAGCAGCAGGCTCGGTTCGTTGGCCAGCGCGCGGGCCAGCGCGACCCGCTGCTGCTCGCCCCCGGCGAGCTGGGAGGGGGCGGCGTCGGCGCGGGCGGTCAGGCCGAGCTCGCCGAGGAGGTACTCGCGGCGCCGGCGGGCCTCGCGCGTGGAGGCGCCGGCCAGCAGCGCGGGCAGCTCGACGTTGTCGGCCACCGTCATGTTGGCGACGAGGTTGAAGAACTGGAAGACGAAACCGATCTTCCGGCGGCGCAGCAGCGCCCAGGCGCTCTCGTTGAGCGTGTCGGCCCGCTGCCCGTCGAGCCAGATCTCGCCGCTGGTCCTGGCCTCGAGGCCGCCGATCATGTGGACCAGGGTGGACTTGCCGGAGCCGGACGGGCCCATGACCGCCACGAACTCCCCCGGGCTCACCCGCAGGTCGACCCCCCGCACCGCGGGCACCGGAATCCCGCCGTCCTGGTAGATCTTGACGAGGTTGACGGTTTCGACCACGGGAACCACGGGAGACGTCAACTCAGCTCCTCCTGGCAGCGTTCGAGCCAGTCGAGGTCGGCCTGGAGGTGCAGCATGGCCCCCTCGACCAGCAGGAGCGCGACGCGGTTGTCCGGGTCGGTCCGCTCGGCGAGCTCGTTGAGGTCACGCATGAGTCCGAGGTAGTGACGGCGCTGGCGGTTGATCATCGCCATCCTGTCGGCGATGCCGGTCATCGGGGCCAGCACGAGTTTCATGAAGAACTCGTCCCGGACCCTGGGCCCCTCGGTGGGCTCGTCCACCCACGTGTCGAGGATCTCGCGGCCGGCGGCCGTCAGATAGTAGACCTTCTTGTTCGGCCGGTTGGACTGCTCGACGTCCACGGCACGCACCAGGCCGTCCTTCTCCAGACGGCCGAGCGTGACGTAGATCTGCCCGATGTTCGGTGAAGGGTAGGCGCTGCCGAAGATCTGTTCAAGTGCCTGTTTGAGCTCGTAGCCGTGGGCAGGTTCCTTCGCGAGGAGCGCCAGCAGCGTCAGCCGCACGCCCCACCTCCTCGGAGAGCTCGTTACGTGAGCGTTACGGGGTTATCCGTTGACGGTGATGTTATCGCTATGCATAACATGCATGCATCTACCTAACACGTATGTAACCAACTGGAAACCGGGAGGTCATGGTGCGCCGACTCATCCCCGTCGCGCTCACCGTGCTTCTCGGGCTTCTCGGGGCGGGGTGTTCGGCGGCCGGCGAGCGGGAGGGCGAACGGTTCGGCGGGACCGGTCCGTTCACCCTGGTGATCGGACGCCCCGCGACCGCCTACCTGCAGCCGCTGCTCGACCGGTGGAACCAGACCCACCCCGGGGAGCGGGCGACCCTGCTCGAACTCCCCGAGGCGGCCGACGAGCAGCGGGCCCAGATGGTCGCCAACCTCCAGGCCAGAAGCGACCGGTACGACGTGATCGGGCTGGACGTGATCTGGACCGCCGAGTTCGCCGAGGCCGGCTGGATCCTGCCGCTGGAGCGCGCGATGTTCCCGCTCGGCCGGTTCCTGCCGCCGGTCGTCGACACGGCGGTCTACCGGGGCAAGCTCTGGGCGGTCCCGTACACCAGCAACGCCGGCCTCCTCTACTACCGCAAGGACCTGCTGGCCAAGGAGGGCTTCAGGCCGCCGAGGACCTGGGAGGAACTGCGCGCCCAGGCGCGCGTCCTGCACGACAAGTACGGCATCGGCGGCTACGCGGGGCAGTTCCTGGCCTACGAGGGCCTGACCGTGAACTTCGCCGAGGCCGTGCAGTCGGCGGGCGGGCAGATCCTCAGCCCGGACGGCACCAAGGTGACCATGGACGTGGCCAGGGCGAAGGCCGGCCTGGACTTCCTGGTGGACGGGTTCCGGGAGGGGTGGATCCCGCAGGAGTCGCTCTCCTTCAAGGAGGACGAGGCGCAGCTCGCCTTCGAGGAGGGGCGGCTGGCCTTCGCCCGCAACTGGCCGCACGCCTACGGACCGGCCACCACCTCGGCGGTCGCCCGCAAGTTCGGGGTGACCCGGCTGCCAGGTCTCGACGGCCCCGGCACCGGCTCGCTCGGCGGCTACAACCTCGCGGTGAGCGCCTTCTCCAAGCGGCAGAAGTCGGCCACCGAGTTCATCCGCTACTTCACCAGCCTGGAGAACCAGCGGCGGGTGCTCGCCGACGGCTCGTTCCCGCCCGTGTGGGCCGAGCTGTACGACGACCCCGGCCTGATCAAGCGTTTTCCCTACCTGCCGGTCCTGAAGCAGAGCATTCTCTCCGCCCGGCCCAGGCCCGCCAGCGCCAACTACGACCAGGTGAGTCTGGTGATCGCCAGCGCGGTCTCCAACGCCCTCACACCGCCCTTCACCGAGCACGACAGCGAGGACGTCGTCTCCTCCATGAAGGGCCAACTCGAAGAGATCATCCGGGCTCAATGACGCCGGGCCGGCCCCCGGCACAAGCCGTCATCCCCATTTCGGCTGCTTGTTCGTCCCATATATCGCTCCATTGTCTGCCTCAACGTCTCAGGAGGTCTGTTCAGCATGCGCAGAACCATTGCCGCGGTGACGACGGCGGGACTCGCTCTGGCACTCGCCGCGTGTGGCGGCGGCGAGTCGGCCACCCCGGCACCGACCACGAGCGGCGGCGCGTCCGCGTCGGCGCCGGCCGCCGCCAAGACCCTCGAAGGGGTGACCGTCGAGGTCGCCGCCAAGTGGACCGGCGCCGAGCAGGCCAACTTCGAGGCGGTGCTCAAGGCGTTCCAGGCGAAGACCGGCGCCAAGGTCACCTACGCCTCCACCGGCGAGGACACCGGCGCCTACCTCGGCCCGCGCATCGAGGGCGGCAACCCGCCGGACGTCGCGATCCTGCCCCAGCCCGGCCTGGTCCAGCAGTACGCGGACCAGAAGGCGCTCAAGCCGCTCACCGCCGAGGTCCTGAAGCAGATCGACGACAACTACACCCCGTACTGGAAGGAACTCGGCTCCGCCGACGGCCAGTCCTACGGCGTGCTGGTGAAGGCGGCCCACAAGTCGCTCATCTGGTACCGCGACCAGGCCTTCCAGGACGCCGGCGCGACGCCGCCGGCCACCTGGGACGACCTGATCAAGACCGCCCAGACGGTCGCCGACTCCGGCACCCCGCCGTTCTCCCTCTGCGGCGCCTCCGGCTGGACCCTGACCGACCTGTTCGAGAACGTCTACCTGTCCACCGCGGGCCCGGAGAACTACACCAAGCTCTCCAAGCACGAGATCCCGTGGACCGACCCCAGCGTGACCACCGCGCTGGAGAAGATCGCGCAGCTCGTCGGCAAGAAGGAGTTCCTGCTCGGCGGCTCCGCCGGCGCCCTGCAGACCGACTTCCCGACCTGCGTGACCCAGGTCTACGGCCAGGACAAGTCGGCGATGGTCATCGAGGCCGACTTCGTGGGCGTCACGGCCGAGCAGTCGGGCGCGAAGCTCGGCGAGGAGGCCAAGTACTTCCCGTTCCCGAAGGCCGGTGAGACCGAGCCGGTCGTGCTGGGCGGCGACATCGCGGTGGCGCTGAAGGACTCCAAGGGCGCGATGGCGCTGCTGGAGTTCCTCGCCTCCAAGGAGGGCGGCGAGGTCTGGGCGAAGCTCCCCGGCTACCTCTCTCCCAACCGCAACGTCTCGCCCGACAACTACCCGGACGAGCTGACCAAGAAGCTCGCCGAGACGATCATCGCCGCCGGCGACGCCGTCCGCTATGACATGTCCGACCTCGCGCCCAGCGCCTTCGGCGGGACCGACGGCAAGGCCGAGTGGAAGTACCTGCAGGACTTCGTCCGCGATCCCTCGGACGTCAAGGGCATCCAGGCCAAGCTCGAAGACGCCGCCAAGCAGGCCTGGAAGTAAGGGGGAGCGGCCGTGACCGATCGGTTAGACGGCCCGCAGGGCTCGCGTGGCGGCGACGCCGCCCGCGACCCCTCCTCCGGACCGGACGACACCCAGCGGCCGGCGCAGGACGCCGGCCCCGCCCACACTCCGGAACCCACCCCGGAGCCCCGTACGACCGGCACTCCAGCCGCCGCGGCCCCGGAGGCCCCTGAGCCCTCCGGGGCGACGGCCTCCGGCGAGGGGGACGGCCACCCGGCCCTGGCCGACGTCAGGTCGGACGACCCCGCCGCGCCGGTCGCCGAGCCCGTCGCCGAGCCGGAGCTCGCGACCGCCGGGGCCGCGGCGCCCGCGGCGGCGCCGGCGGTGATACCCGCCGGGGCCTCCCGGCTGGGGCCTCCGCCGACGCTGGCGCTCTGGTTCCTGCTGCCGGGCGCGCTCGTGCTCGGCGTGATGGTGATCTACCCGATCATCTACTCGATCTTCCGGAGCCTCTACGACGCCAGCGGCGGCACCTTCGTCGGGGCGGACAACTACGCGACGATCTTCAGCGACTCCTCCACCCTGACCACGATCAGGAACAACCTGATCTGGGTCGCGGTGGCTCCCGCCCTGGTCACCGTGATCGGTCTCATCTTCGCGGTGCTGACCGAGCGGATCCGCTGGGCGACCGCGTTCAAGCTGGTCGTGTTCATGCCGATGGCCGTCTCGCTGATGGCCTCCGGCGTCATCTTCCGCCTGGTCTACGAGCAGGCCCCCGACCGGGGCGTGGCCAACGCCGTGATCACCTCGGTGACCGGTCTCTTCGGCTCGGACCAGGGCTATCCGG
Source organism: Streptosporangium sp. LJ11 (assembly GCF_051918945.1). Taxonomy (NCBI): domain Bacteria; kingdom Bacillati; phylum Actinomycetota; class Actinomycetes; order Streptosporangiales; family Streptosporangiaceae; genus Streptosporangium; species Streptosporangium sp. LJ11. The sequence goes on along the minus strand of NZ_JBPXMB010000025.1, from coordinate 82,636 downwards.
ACGCCCGTCCCAGGGAGAACGACCAGTCCCCGGTCGCCCCCGGGCAGGGCGGCGGGGTGGTGGCCAAGCGGCCCGCGCAGCCCGGGCAGGCGGTGCTCCTGCCGCTCGTGGGCGTGAAGCCCGCCACCCTCGCCTCGGCCTCGACGGCGAAGGCGGCCCAGCCGGGCCCCGGCGAGCTGGCCGGGACCGTCTGGTTCGACTTCACCCAGGGCGGCGGCGGCGCGCCCAACCAGGTGGACGGCACCGAGAAGGCCCTGGCCGGGATGACGGTCGAGGCGGTGCAGAACGGCGCCGTCAAGGCCACCGCCACCAGCGGGGCCGACGGCACCTTCCGCTTCACCGGGCTCGCTCCCGGCGAGTACCAGGTGCGGCTGCCGCAGTCGAACTTCGACGCGGCCTTCGGCGGTATCCCCTGGCTGGGCCCGACGCTGATCACCCCGGCGATCATCGGCGCGTTCATCTGGGTGTGGGCCGGGTTCGCCATGGTGCTGATCGCGGCCGGGCTCGCGGCCATCCCGCGGGACGCGCTGGAGGCGGCCCGCATCGACGGCGCCACCGAGTGGCAGGTGTTCCGCAAGATCACCGTTCCGCTGCTCGCCCCGGTGCTGCTCGTCGTGTTCGTCACAATGATCATCAACACCCTGAAGGTCTTCGACCTGGTCTTCGTCATCGCGCCGGGATCGGTGCAGCCGCAGGCCAACGTGATCGCGCTGGAGATGTGGCGGGTCTCGTTCGGCGGGGGCAGCAACCAGGGGCTGGGCAGCGCGCTCGCCATCTTCCTGCTGGTCCTCGTCCTGCCCTTCATGATCATCAACATCCGCCGGTTCAGGAGGGACAACCAGTGACGACCTCCACCCTTGGCGCCCCGCCCCGCAGCGCCCTCGGCAGGATCGTGGACCGGCTGGGCGGCGGCCTGGTCCAGGCGGTACTGGTGGTGATCGGCCTGTTCTGGCTGGTTCCCACCCTGGGCCTGTTCGTGGTCTCGATCCGCGACGAGACGGCCAACAACTCCACCGGCTGGTGGACGGTCCTCACCAAGCCGGCCGAGCTGACCTTCAAGAACTACTCCGACCTGCTGGCCACCGGGTTCACCGCGTCGTTCTGGAACACCGTGTTCATCACGGTGCCCTCGACCGTCCTGGTGATCGGCATCGCCGCCATGGCGGCGTACGCGTTCGCCTGGATGGAGTTTCCCGGCAGGGACGCGCTGTTCCTGGTGGTGGTCGGCCTGCTGGTGGTGCCGACCCAGATCGCGCTCATCCCGATCGCGAAGCTGTACGGCTCCGCCGGGATCTTCGGCTCCATCGTGAGCGTGGTGCTCTTCCACGTCGCCTTCGGACTCCCCTTCGCCATCTTCCTGCTCCGCAACTTCTTCGCGGGCATCTCACGCTCGCTGCTGGAGGCGGCGCGGATGGACGGCGCGGGGGAATGGAAGATCTTCTCCACCGTGGTGTTCCCGCTGGCCAAGCCGGCGGTCGCCTCACTCGGGATCTTCCAGTTCCTCTGGGTCTGGAACGACCTGCTCGTCTCGCTGGTCTTCGCCAACACCGAGAACCAGCCGATGACCAAGGCCCTGCAGTCCCAGATGCGGCAGTTTGGGACCAACGTGGACATTCTTGCGCCAGGAGCTTTCCTGTCGCTGATCATCCCGTTGATCCTCTTCTTCGCCTTCCAGCGGTATTTCGTCCAGGGGATGATGGCCGGTTCGGTGAAGTGAGTCACAGGGGCAGGCCCGGTGCGACACGCTGATTTCCAACACTTTCCAGCACGCGCCGTACCGGGCCTAAAACCTCGATAGGGTCCTGCACATGGCCGCACGCCCCTTGAACGAAGTCGTGGAAGCCGGGTGGGCCAAGGCCCTCGAACCCGTCGCCGAGAAGATCGCCGAGATGGGCGAGTTCCTCCGGAAGGAGGTGGCGGAAGGCCGGCAGTACCTCCCCGCGGGCGCCAACGTGCTCCGGGCCTTCCAGCAGCCCTTCGACCAGGTCAAAGTGTTGATCGTGGGCCAGGACCCGTACCCCACGCCGGGGCACCCGATCGGCCTGAGCTTCTCCGTGGCCGCGGACGTGCGCCCGATCCCGGGCAGCCTGCGCAACATCTACAAGGAGCTCACCGAGGACCTCGGGCTGCCGATGCCGAGCAACGGCGACCTGACCCCCTGGACCGAGCAGGGCGTGCTCCTGCTCAACAGGGTGCTCACCGTCATGCCGGGCAAGCCCGCCTCGCACCGAGGCAAGGGCTGGGAAGAGGTCACCGAGCAGGCCATCAAGGCCCTCGTCGCCCGCGACAAGCCGATGGTGGCGATCCTGTGGGGGCGCGACGCCCGCAATCTGCGCCCGATGCTCGGATCCACCCCGGCCATCGAGTCGGCCCACCCCAGCCCCCTGTCGGCCCGCAGCGGCTTCTTCGGCTCCCGCCCGTTCAGCAGGACGAACGAGCTTCTCGAGCAGCAGGGCGCGGGCCCCGTGGAGTGGAAGCTCCCCTAGGCAGTTCTCACCCCACCCAGGCACTAGGATTTACACCATGAGTGATGTATCGGGCACCGAACGCTATCTGCGTCTGACCGTTGAGCTGACCGTGGAGGTGCAGGACCTCGCCGCCCTGCAAACCGCCGCGCTGAAGGAGATCAACCACCCTGACGCCGATCTGGACGACGACGAGCGTAAGGAGCAGGCCGAGCTGGTCTCGGCCGACGACACCGGCGCCAGCGCGCTGCAGTGGCTGATCGAGCCGGACCACGTCCTGGGCCTGATCGAGCACGTCGACCAGATCGAGCCCCGTGAGGCCGTGCTGGGCGTCGAGCCCTCCGACGGCCCCTCGGACGAGGATGAGGACGACGACCACGCGGGCCACGACCACGCGGGTCACGACCACAGGCACTGAGACCACGGCACTGAGACGATCACCGCCGGGGCTTTTCACTGCCGGGGCTCTTCACCGCCGGGGCCCACCGGGAAGGCCCGCGCCTCAGCCGGTGACGATGACCTTCTCGCGGCGGGCCACCAGGGCGTCCCGCTGCCGGGCCAGCTCTTCGAGGCGAAGGTCCAGACCGTCGACCGTGCGCCTCACCCACTCGGCGACGTCCGCGACGGCCGCGCCGGTCTCCGCGATCCGGTGGTGCTTGATCGCGTCGGTGATGATGTTGTCGAAGAACATGTCGGCGAACCAGCGGGTGTCCACCTTGGGAAGCTTCGGGGTGACGTGCACGCCGATGTCGACGAGCTCCCTGGAGAAGGTGTCCAGCAGCTGCTGGGCGTGCCAGGCGGCCTCGTCCGCGTTGCGCAGGTGGCCGTGCTCCACCATGTCCGCGAAGCCGCCCCCGGCCAGCATGTCCCACCTGGAGGCGCCACGGGCGCCGCCGAGGCAGCGCAGGACCTCGCCGACCCCGTGGAGCGCGTCGACCCCGGCCTGGTGGGCCTCCTGATGCTCCACGAGGCCGGCGCGGGTGTCGGCGAGGCGGTTGCCGATCTCGACCAGCTCACGACCCTCGTGGGCGCCGGAGGCGACCAGCCGGCGCTCCTCCCGCTCCAGCAGCGCGTCGTACTCCTCCCGCGCCGTCCCCAGCCCGGCGAGCCCCTCGTCGACGGCCGCCCGGTCGGCGTTCAGCCATTCGAGGCGGTTGCGCTGGCCGTCCAGGCGTTGCCGTACGGCCAGCGCCTCGGCGCGCTCCCTGGCGAGCCGCTCCTCCCTGGACCCGGTGAGCCCGGACAGGAGGGCCGCGAAGCCGCCGCCCTCCAGTTTGGAGACGTCCCGCTCCTCCTTGGCGAGCTGCTCCTCAAGGTCGCCCAGGAGCGCCCCGACCTCGTCGAGCTGCACGGCCACCGCCTCGCGCCTGCTGGTCAGTTGTTCGAGCCGGCGCACCCGTTCGCGGGCGGCGAGCAGGGCGTCGGCGGCGTTGTCATAGGGGGTCACACCTGTGCGACGCGCGGGGAGGACGATTCGTTCCGAACCTCCCCGGATCATCGCTCACGGCCCCCGCCCGGCCGGGCTCAGCCCATGGACACCAGGGGCGCCGGATAGCCCGGGACGCCCGAGGGGAGCCTCCAGGGCTCGTGGATCATCCGCGTGGGCACGGCGTCGAGTTCGGGGACGTGACGGCGGACGTACTCGCCGTCCGGGTCGTACCTCTTGGCCTGCCGGATGTGGTTGACGGGCCGGTTGGGCCGGGTGTCGTTGCCGGTCCCCGCCACCCACTGCCAGTTGCCGTAGTTGTTGGCGACGTCGCCGTCGAGCAGCAGGTCGAAGAAGTGGTCGGCGCCGACGCGCCAGTCGACGCCCAGCCGCCGGACGAGGAACGAGCCCACGATCAGGCGCGCACGGTTGTGCATCCAGCCCTCGGTGAGCAACTGCCGCATCCCGGCGTCCACGATCGGAACCCCGGTCATGCCGGCCTTCCACGCCTGCGCCGCGTGGTCGTCGTCGCGCCACTCGTGCCCGCGCGGCCGGTAGTCGTCCCGGTTGACGCGCGGGAAGGCCCGTGTCACCTGGTAGAAGAAGTCACGCCAGCACAGCTGCCTGACGAACTCGTCGGCCCCCCTGCGGTCCTCGCCCTCCTCTTCCACCTCCCCCACGTCCCTCGCGTCACCCGCGCCCCCCGCCTCCCTGGCGAGCGCCTCCAGCTCCAGCGGCGAGACGCAGCCGAAGCGCAGGTAGGGGCTGAGCCTGGAGGTGCGGTTGCCCGCCATGTCGTCGTGGCCGTCGGCGTAGTCCTCCACGCAGTGCTTCAGCCACTGCTCCATCCTCCGGCGCCCGGCCTTCTCGCCGCCCCTGAACAGCTCGTACGGCTCACGCCCCGGCTCGGGCAGCTTCCCGGCCCTCAGGCCGCCGGGGACGTGCACCATGTCGGGGGCCTTGAGCACCTCCCTGCGCGGCTGCCGGGCCCAGGCCCGCAGGTAGGGCGTGAAGACCCGGTAGTGGTCACCTCCGCCCGTCGGTCTCAGGGCGTCGGGGGGTACGATCGTCAGGCCGGGGAACATCCGGAACGCCGTCCTGAGGCGCTCGCACTCCTCGGCCAGGCGCCGTTGCCTGCGTCGCGCGAGGGTGCTGACGTCCAGGCTGGTGTGGACGGCCTGGGCCTTCGTCTCCTCCGCCAGGCGCATCGTCTCGGCGACCGGGTCGCCGTGGCGCACGACCAGCTCGCCACCCCGCTCGCGGAGCGATCCACGCAGGTCGGCGAGACATTCGGCGAGGAACCCCCCGCGGTTTCCCGAGGGAATGGCGGGGTCGGAGACGAAGAGCGGTATGACATGACGTGCGCGCTCGCACGCCGCGGCGAGCGCCGGGTGGTCGTGCACCCGGAGGTCGCGGCTGAACAAAACGATCACAGTATCGGTCACGTTTTTCCTTCGCCCGGTAACGCTCCGTCGGTTGCGTCCGCCAAAGGCCCGGAACTCGAAAGAACGTTCAGGGAGCGACCGCTCCCCTCGCCTGTCACGCTGGTACCGCACATAGCAGGCTCGAAATGGGATGAGATGGACGAGCAGCGTCAAGTGGTAGCCGACGAGGAGCCCGGATACGGCATCGGAGCCGTCGCACGGCGCCTCGGAGTACCCGCCCCCACGCTGCGGACCTGGAACCTACGTTACGGCGTGGGCCCGAGCCGCCGGAGCCCGGGGGGACACCGGCGCTACGACGCCCGTGACCTGTGGCGTCTGGAGGAGATGAACCGGCTCATCAGGAGCGGGATTCCGGCCTCCGACGCGGCACGGAGGGTCCTGCGGATCGAGGTCGTCCCCCCCGCGCCTCCTGCGGAGCGGGAGCGGGAGCGGGAACCCGAGTGGCCGACCCCGAAGGGGATCCCGTCCCTCACGGCCGATCGGCGGCCGGGCGTGCCGACGGTGGCGATGCTGGCGCGGGCGGCGATGATGCTGGACAGCGGGGCCGTGCACGACTGGATCGGCGCGGCGCTGGCCAGGCACGGCGTGCTGTGGACCTGGGAGCGCCTGGTGATGCCGGTCTTCGAGACGATCTGCAGGCGCCAGTCCGAGAGCGGGGCGAGCATCGAGGTCGAGCACCTGTTCTCCGACCGGCTGATGGCCGCGCTGATCGGGCTCACCGAACGTCCCGCCCGGCCGGCCGGCCCGCGTCCCGTGCTGCTCGCCTGCGCCGAGAACGACCTGCACAGCCTGCCGATCTACGCGCTCGCCGCCGCGCTGACCATCGAACATCAGGTGGAGACCCGGGTGCTGGGCGCCCGGACCCCGTACCCGGCGCTGGCGGACGCGATGCGGCGGCTGGGGCCCTCGGTGGTCTTCGTCTGGTCCCAGCTGCCCGAGACCGGGGACCCCGCCCCGCTCGTGTCGCTGCCCGTGCTCCGCCCGCCGAGCCTGGTCGTCGCCGGCGGCACGGGCTGGCGGGAGGGCCTGCCCGCGTCCATCCCGCGCGTCGCGTCGTTCCAGGACGCGATCACCCGCGTCACGGCCGCCGCCCTGGCCTGATCCTTTCCCGGCACGCCTCGCCCCTCCCGGCACACCTCCGACCCTCCTGAAGGGCGCCTCCTCCTCTCCCGATCGGCCAGGCGCACCACCGGCCCCCGGGCCCGCTCCCCCCGCCGTTCCGCCTGCCCGGCCCCCGCCGCCTCAGGCCGTCCCAGGCCGTCTCGCGCCACCTCTCCCCGCCCACGCACCTGCGGGCACCTCCGTGCCGCTCGCTTGCGATCACGGCCGTTGAGCGAGTATGAATAAGTTTTGAGTAGCTTTTCTCGGTAAGAGGAGGCATCATGACAGACCCCCTGAACACCCGGTTCGCCGCGGGCGACGAGGCGGCGCTGGTCGAGTGCTTCCAGGTCCACGGACCCCTCGTCCGTTCCTACCTGCGGCGGTTCGTTCGCCCGCAGGATGTCGACGATCTTCAGCAGATCGTGTTCGTGGAGGTCTGGCGTTCCAGGCACCGCTTCGACCCGGCGCGCAGCCTCCCCGCCTGGATGCTCGGCATCGCCCACAAGCGGGCGGTCGACCAGCTGCGGATCCGCACCCTGCAAACGGTGCCGCTGGACGTCGTCGCGGACCGCACCGGAGCCGACGGCCGGACCGACGGTGACGGGCTGGCGGAGCGCGACCAGGTGCAGCGGGCGCTGGCCGAGCTGCCCGCACCGCAGCGCCAGGCGATCGAGCTCGCCTACTACGGCGACCTGACCCAGCGGGAGATCGCCGAGAGGCTGAGCGTCCCGCTCGGCACGATCAAGGCACGTACGGCACGCGGCCTGCGCCGCCTGTCCGGCATCCTCGGCACGGCCTCGACGGGCGGCCTGCACGCCGGACCCCGCCGGGGTGAAGTGGCCGCCGCGCGTGGCGCGGACGGTACGGGCGCGATCGGCGCGATGGACAAGGTGGGCACCATGCACGGAACCGGCCGGATCGACGAGACGGGCGAGCAGGTCGTCAGACCGAGAATCGCGGTGTCCAGCTGCCTGATGGGCGAGCCGGTCCGGTTCGACGGCGGGCACAGCCGCAACCGGTTCCTCAACGGCGAGCTCGACAGACACGTCGAGTGGGTGCACATCTGCCCGGAGATGGAGATCGGCCTCGGCAGCCCGCGCGAGACCCTCCGCCTGGAGCTCTCACCGGACGGTACGCGGCTGGTCTCCAGGAAGAGCCGGGTGGACCTCACCGACAGGATGACCGCCCTCGCCGAAGAACGTGCTCCGGCCCTGCGCGAGGTGGACGGCTACGTCCTCAAGTCCAGGAGCCCCAGCTGCGGGGTGCACGGCATCCCCGTCCACGCCGGGGGCACGACCGTGGACCACAAGGGCACGGGGGTGTTCGCGGCCGCGGTGCTCGGCACCCATCCGCTGCTGCCCGTCGAGGACGAGGGACGGCTCAACGACGCCCTGCTCCGCGAGACCTTCGTGGAACGGGTCTTCGCCCGTGCCCGGCTCCGCGCGCTGCTGGAGAGCGACTGGCGCCCTCGTGACCTGGTGTCCTTCCACGCCCGGCACAAGATGCAACTGCTGGCCCACAACCCCGCGGCCTTCCGGGAGGCGGGCAGGGTGGTGGCCCAGGCGGGCACGAGGCCCCGTGAGGAGCTGGCCGCCGACTACGCCCGCGTCTTCGGCACGGCGCTCGCCGCCAAGGCCAGCATCGGCCGGCACGTCAACGTCCTGCAGCACTGCGTGGGCATGGTGGGCGACGCGCTCGACCCGGTGCGCCGGGCCGACCTGGCCGAGGTCATCGCCTCCTACCAGGCCGGGCGGGTGGCGCTGAGCGTACCGGCGACCCTGATCCGCCACCACGCCCAGGGCCTGGCCGCCGGCTACGTGCGGGACCAGACGTACTTCTCCCCGTACCCCGAGGACCTCCGGCTGCGCAACCACGTGCCGGCCTGAGCCCGCGGCCGGCCCGGACGACAGGCTCCCCGCGGACGGCCGCCCCCTCACCGCCGCGAGGGAGCGGCCGGGGAAAGCTCAGAGGGCCGGATCCAGCCTCACCACCGCGAGCGAGCGAGGAGGCAGGAACAGCTCCTCCCCCTCCACGGTCGCCGACGGGTCGGAGGCGAGCAGGATGTGGCCGGGCGCGAACCGGCCCGTCCCCAGCTTGACCGTGAGCGCGACCGGGCCGAGGTTGGCCGCAACCCTGAGCCCTCCCCGGTGCACGACCAGCCAGGACTCGCCGTGGTCGACCCGTACCCGATCCAGCCTCGGGTCCGTCAGCTCGGGGTGGGCGCGGCGCAGCGCGATCAGGGCGCGGTACCAGTCGAGGTGGGCCCGGTGGGCGTCGTCGTCCAGCTCGCTCCAGTCGAGCTTGGAGCGCAGGAACGTCAGCTCCTCGCCCGGATCGGGAGCCTTGTCCGCCCAGTCGTCGTAGCCGAAGCCGACGAACTCCCGCCGCCGCCGCTCGCCCTCGCCCTCGCGCAGCTGCGGCTCGACGTGGTCGGTGAAGAACAGGAACGGCGCCCGCGTCCCCCACTCCTCCCCCATGAACAGCATGGGCGTGAACGGCGAGGTCAGCAGGAGCCCCGCGGCCAGCCGCAGCGCCTCGGGCGCCATCCGGTCGCCCTCGGCCCGGTTGCCGATCTGGTCGTGGTTCTGCGCGCAGCAGACGAAGCGGTAGCCGGGCACGTGGGACGCCGGGCGGCCGTGGGAACGCCCCCGGAAGGACGAGTAGGTCCCGTCGTGGTAGTAGGCGCGGGTCAGCACCTTGGGCAGGGCGCCGTAGAAGTCGTCGTAGTAGCCGTGCCGCTCACCGGTCGCCGCCACGTGCAGGGCGTGGTGGACGTCGTCGTTCCAGGCCGCCGCGAGGCCGAACCCGCCGGCCTCACGCGGGGTCATCAGCCGGGGGTCGTTGAGGTCGGACTCGGCGATGAGCGTGAGCGGTCTGCCCACCGCCGCCGACAGCGCCTCCGTCTCGACGGCGATCTCCTCCAGCAGGTGCACGGCCCGGTCGTCGTGCAGCGCGTGCACGGCGTCCAGTCGCAGGCCGTCGATGTGGTAGTCGCGCAGCCACTGCAGCGCGTTGCCGACGAAGTAGGCGCGCACCTCGTCGGAGCCGGGACCGTCCAGGTTGACGGCCTGCCCCCAGAAGGAGGAGGCGCTGGAGTGGAAGTACGGGCCGAAGGGGGCGAGGAAGTTGCCCGAGGGGCCGAGGTGGTTGTAGACGACGTCGAGGATCACGCCGAGCCCGCGCCGGTGGCAGGCGTTCACCAGGCGCTTGAGCCCGTCGGGGCCGCCGTAGTTCTCGGTGACGGCCCACAGGTCCACGCCGTCGTAGCCCCAGTTGCGCCCGCCGGGCACCGGCGGCACCGGCATGATCTCCACGAAGTCGACGCCGAGCTCCACCAGGTGCTCCAGCTTGCCGATCGCCGCGTCGAAGGTGCCCTCGGGGGTGAAGGTGCCGATGTGCAGCTCGTAGATGACCGAACCCGGCAGGTCACGGCCCTTCCACAGGGCGTCGCCCCACTCGAAGCGGTCGTGGTCGTAGACCCGGCTCGGCCCGAAGATCCCCTCGGGCTGCCGGCGGGTCCTGGGGTCGGGCAGCGCCTCGCCCCCGTCCAGCCGGAACCGGTAGTCGGTCCCGTGCCCGGCGCCGGGCACCTCCGCCGTCCACCAGCCGCCTCCGGCGGACGACATCGGGTAGCGGACCTCGCCGATCTCCACATCCACCGCCGTCGCCCGCGGTGCCCATACCTCGAACATCGGTCAGCCCCTTTCCAGCAGCGCGACAGGGTGGATGGACAGCAGGTGGGCCAGCGGGATCCGGCCGGTGTACTCGGCACCCGACAGCAGGTCCCGCCACGTGCCGTGCGGCAGGGTGAGCGTGGTGCTCCCCCAGCCGCGCCGCTCCAGGCCGACGGGCAACCGGGTGGCCACCGCCACGGCCCGCTCCCCCCTGGCGAAGGCGATCGCGTGCTCCCCGGCCTCGATCGGGACGTACGGCGCCTCGGGGTCCAGCCTCCGCCGCAGGTCCAGGGCCTGGGCGGTGACCACCAGCTTGGCCTCGTCCCACGACAGGCTGCCGGTGGCGGCGGGGCTCGGGTGGGGCTCGTCCGGGTGGGCCTGGCTCGCGTGGGCCTGGGCCGACGAGAGCATCCGGCGGCGCAGCGGGAAGTCGACCGGGCGCCGGTTGTCCGGGTCGACCAGGGAGAAGTCGGTGATCTCGTTGCCCCAGTACAGGTCGGGCACGCCGGGCATCATGAGCTGGACGAGCTTCTGGCTCAGCGAGTTGGACCTGGCGTACGGCTCGATCCTCGCGGCGAACTCCGCGACCGAGGCGCCGCACTCCTCGACGGCCCGGCCGACGAAGTCGCGGATGCCGCGCTCGTAGGCCGGGTCGGGGGTGGCCCAGGAGATCGAGGTCTTGGCCTCGCGGGCGGCCTTGAACAGGTAGTCGAAGAACCTGCCGGGCCCGATCGGCCAGGAGGCCATCAGGTTCTGCCAGGCCAGGTAGTCGAGGGCCGGGTCGAAGGAGACCTTCGAGGACCACTCGCCGACCGCCGCCGCCCACTCCCCCGGCAGCTCGGACAGCACGGCGAGCCGGGCCCGTACGTCCTCGGAGCGCTTGGTGTCGTGCGTGGAGAGCGTCGTCATCGTGCCCGGCGACATCTCCCGGCAGAACGCGTGGAACTCCTCGACCGACCCGCCGAACCGGTCGGGCTCGCCGCCCACCTCGTTGAGGCAGGACAGGGGGTACCAGCGGTAGAGGGCGGTGTCCTCGACCCCCTTGGCCATCACCGGGCCGCAGGTCTGCTGGAAGCGGGTGACCGCCTCGGCGGGCCCGTTCAGGACCCGTTCGACGACCTCCGCCACCGGGGCGCCCTCGGGCAGCCGCCCGGCGGCGACCCGCCCGGCCTCCTCGACGATCCTGATCGAGGTCTCGGGCACCGGCTCGCCCGGCACCGCGTAGGCCCGGTAGACCGGCATCGCGGCGAGCAGCTCCACCAGCGTCTGCCGGTCGGAGCCGACGACGGCGTGCAGCCGGTCGATCTCCGCGCCGAAGAACAGGTTCAGCACCTCCGCCTTGGACTCGCGGACCACGGTGGCGTAGTCGTCCCGCACCCCGGTCTGCTGGGCGAACAGCTCGACCAGCGGCTCCCTGCCCGCCGGGTCGACGAACAGCCCGGTGATCCGGTTGAGCGTCTCGTAGCCGGTGGTGCCGTCGCACTCCCAGTCGGCGGGAAACCGCTCGGAGCCGACCAGGATCTTCTCCGCCACGGTCCACACGCCCGACTTCTCGCGCAGCCGCGACAGGTAGCCGCGCGGCTCGGCGAGCCCGTCGGGGTGGTCCACCCGCAGCCCCTGGATGACCCCCTCCTTGACGAGCGAGAGGATGACGGCGTGCGTGGCGTCGAACACCTCCGGGTCCTCCACGCGCACCCCGATCAGCGAGGACACGTCGAAGAACCGGCGGTAGCCGGGCCCGCGCCGCCAGTCGACGAGCCGGTAGTGCGTGTCGGGCAGCGGGAACTCGTGGTCGTGGTAGCGCAGCACGTCGCCGTCGGCCACCACCTCGCCCGAGTCGCCGAGCACCGGCATGTTCACCTTGCCGCCGCCGACACCGCCGACGTCATCGTCCTCGCCGTCCTCGACGGACCAGTCGATGTCGAACCACGACGCGTACGGCGAGTCCCGCCCGTCCCTGAGCACCGACCACAGCTGCGCGTTGCCCGACTCGGGCACCGGGATCGTCATGTGGTTGGGCACGATGTCGACGACGATGCCGATCCCGTGCTGGGTCAGCGTCGCCGACAGCTCCCGCAGCCCCTCGACGCCGCCGAACTCCTCGCGGACGCGCGAGTGGTCGGTCACGTCGTAGCCGTGCCGCGACTCCGGCACGGCCTGCAGGATCGGTGACAGGTAGACGTGGCTGACGCCCAGGTCCCGCAGGTACGGGGCCAGCTCGGCCACCTTCTCGAACCCGAAGTCGGGGGTGAGCTGGAAGCGGTAGGTCGAGACCGGCACCGCGTACGAACCCGGCGGCGGCGGGGGCGCGGGCACCTCCTCGGGAAGGGCCCGGGGGTCGGGGACGTCCACGCCGGTCCTCGTCCCGGGAACGGACTCCGGCAGGATCTCCTCATGGGCGACCTGCGGCGGGACGACACCGGGCGGGGTCTCGGGCGAGATCTCCGGCAGCGGGTCCGGCGGCATGCCGGGCCCGGGTCCCGGCGCGGGGCCCGGCTCGGGCACCGACTCCGGGGGGACGATCCCGGGCGCGGGCTCCAGCGGAACGGGCTCGGGGGCGGGCTCGGGGACGGGCTGGGTCACGGGATCAGACACGGCGCAGCACCCTCACCGAGCGGCCGACGACCGGCACGCTCTCTCCGGCCCGGCAGACCCGGGTGTCGACCGTGATCGGCATGGCCGTGTCGATCTCCGTCAGCCACATCTCACCGTAGTCCTTGGGCAGCGTGAACTTGATGACGTCGTGGTGGGCGTTGAACAGCAGCAGGAACGAGTCGTCGACGATCTGCCGGCCCCGGCGGTCGGGCTCGGTGATGGCCTCACCGTTCAGGAAGACGGCGAGCGACTTGGCGTACCCCACGTTCCAGTCGGCGTCGGTCATCTTCTCCCCCCTCGGAGTGAGCCAGGCGATGTCGCTGAGGTTCTCCTCCGAGCCGCGTACCGGCCGCCCGTAGAAGAACCGGCGCCGCCGGAAGACCGGATGGTCGGCACGGAGCTTGGCCAGCCGCCGGGTGAACTCCAGCAGCAGCCAGTTCTCCCTGATGTCGGACCAGTCGACCCAGCTCAGCTCGTTGTCCTGGCAGTACACGTTGTTGTTGCCCCGCTGGGTACGGCCCAACTCGTCGCCGTGGGAGATCATCGGAACGCCCTGGGACAGGAACAGCGTGGTCAGGAAGTTGCGTTTCTGCTGCTCGCGCAGGGACTCGATCGCCAGCGAGGCGGGCCCCTCCTCGCCGCAGTTCCAGGAGCGGTTGTCGTCGGCGCCGTCCCGGTTGTCCTCGCCGTTGGCCTCGTTGTGCTTGTTGTTGTACGAGACGAGGTCCTGCAGGCTGAAGCCGTCGTGGCAGGTGACGAAGTTGATGGAGGCGGCGGGACGGCGGCTGTCGTCCTGGTAGAGGTCGCTGGAGCCGGTCAGCCTGGACGCGAACTCGGGCAGCGAGGCGGGCTCGCCCCGCCACAGGTCGCGGATCGTGTCGCGGTACATGCCGTTCCACTCGGTCCACCTGGCGGGGAAGTTGCCCACCTGGTAGCCGCCGGGGCCGACGTCCCACGGCTCGGCGATCAGCTTGACCTGCGACAGCACCGGGTCCTGCTGGACCAGGTCGAAGAAGGCGCTCAGCCGGTCGACCTCGTGCAGCTCGCGCGCCAGCGTCGAGGCCAGGTCGAACCTGAAGCCGTCGACGTGCATCTCGATGACCCAGTAGCGGAGCGAGTCCATGATCATCTGAAGCACGTGCGGGGAGCGCATGAACAGGCTGTTGCCGGTGCCGGTGGTGTCCATGTAGTAGCGCTTGTCGCTGTCGACCAGGCGGTAGTAGTCGGCGTTGTCGATGCCGCGCATGCTCAGCGTCGGACCCAGGTGGTTGCCCTCGGCCGTGTGGTTGTAGACCACGTCGAGGATGACCTCGATGTTCGCCTCGTGCAGGGCCTTGACCATGGCCTTGAACTCCAGCACCTGCCCGCCGCGCTGCCCCGTGCTGGAGTAGGCGTTGTGCGGCGCGAAGAACCCGATGCTGTTGTAGCCCCAGTAGTTCGTCAGCCCCCGCTCGGCGAGGACGTGGTCGGTGACGAACTGGTGCACCGGCATGAGCTCGATCGCCGTCACCCCGAGCGCGGTCAGGTGATCGATGATCTCCGGGTGGCCGATCGCGGCGTACGTGCCGCGGATCCGCTCGGGGATCTTCGGGTGGTTGATCGTCAGGCCCTTGACGTGCGCCTCGTAGATCACCGTGTTGTGGTACGGCGTGCTCGGCGGCCGGTCGTGCCCCCACCCGAAGAACGGGTTGATCACGATGGAGCGCGGCACGAACTCGGCGGAGTCGGCGTCGTTGCGGCTGTCCGGATGGCCGAAGCGGTAGCCGTACACCGCCTCGTCCCATTTCACGTCCCCCTCGACCGCCTTGGCGTACGGGTCGAGCAGGAGCTTGGCGGGATTGCACCGCTGCCCTCTGGGCGGGTCGTACGGGCCGTGCACGCGGTAGCCGTACCGCTGCCCCGGGCCGACGCCCGGCAGGTATCCGTGCCAGACGAAGCCCTCACACTCGGTGAAGGTGACCCTGGTCTCCTTGTTCTCCTCGTCGAACAGGCACAGCTCGACGCGTTCCGCGGCCTCGGTGAAAAGCGCGAAGTTGGTTCCCGCGCCGTCGTAAGTGGCCCCGAGAGGATAGGGGTCACCCGGCCAAATCTCGATCATCAGTCCCTCTTGAACGTGGAGACCTCCGCCTTGAGGCGGAGGAGAGAACACGGCACGACGCCGTACTGCGGATTTCTCTCGAAAGTCTGAGCGAACTCGGCCGATGGGGGGAGGATGTCAACGCGCCGCCTTCCAGCGGTGCAGGAATATGCCCCGTGCTCGCGTGGCCATGCGCACATTCCCACTCCTGTGACGGTGATCTCAGATCCTGGCGATGACGTGCGTCGACCGAGCGTAGATCAGACCGGGGTGGAGATGTCCACCACCGGCCCGCCGGGGTCGAGCGGCGGGCGGCCGCGCCGGCCACGGAACCGGTCGCGCGGGGGCGCGACGACCGTGGTCCCGGCCGGACCGCCGGACAGGATGTCGGTCACCACACGATTGACGGCCATGCACGCTCCTCGCTCCTCCTGGCCCCCCGGCCACGGACGCCCTCAGGCCTTTACCACCTAACCCTCTCGTCGCAGGCGAAACGTGCCCGCCGGTGCGCGGGCCGCGGGGCGTCGCGGCCGATCACGCCCCCGGCGGGCGGAGCGTCTCGCCCAGCGCGCGGAGCGCGGGCCCGTAGACGCGCAGCCCCGCCCCGGCGGCGAACGCCTCGGCCGCCCACAGATGGGCCTGCGCCCGGTCCGCGTCGCCGCCGAGCAGGGCCAGCCTGGCCAGGCACAGGTCGGTCAGCGACCAGCCCAGCAACCGGCCCGCGTGCGGGGCGAGCCTGCCGTACAGGACGCTCCCCGCCGCCTCGTCGCCGAGCGCCGCGCAGATCTCGCTGACGGCGTCCGGGACGAACCGGTAGGCCAGCTCGGGACCTATCGCCGCGAAGCCGTCGCGGGCGAGTTCGGCGAAGGCGTCGCGCGCCTCGGCCGTCCTGCCCAGGTCGATCAGGGCGAGGCAGCGCAGGATCCGCCAGGGCTTCTGGCCCGGACGGCGGGCCAGCATCTCGTCGGCCAGCGCGAGCGCCTCCCCCGCCCTGCCCTGCTCGTGAACCCCACCCGGCTCATGAAGAGCATCCGGCTCGTGGCCCCTGCCCGCCGCCCGCAGGGACAGGAAGCGGAACACCTCCCGCCGCAGCGACGCGTCGTCCCGGCCCAGCGCCCCCTCGGGATGGGCCGCGCCGGACGCGTCGGCCGCGGCGAGCGCGTCGGCGAAGCTCCCGGACAGGTAGGCCCGGACCGCGGCCTGCCAGGCGGCCAGGCTGACCATCGAGGGAAGCCTGAGCCGCTCCGCGGTCTCCCGCAGCCGGTCCAGCAGTTCCGCGGCCCGCCCGGCGGCTCCCCTGGCGGTCAGCTCGACGTACTCGTTCTCCCTGCCGATCCACTCGACGGCCGGGTCACCGGTGCGGCGGCCGATCTCCACGATCTCGCCGGCGACCGCCTCGCGGCGCTCGTGGTCGTGGCCGGAGCGCAGCAGGATCTCCAGGACGATCAGCGTCCTGGCCAGGGTGGGCTCGTCACCGGCGAGCCGGGCCAGCCGCACCGCCTCCCCCGCCGTCTCCACGCTCCGCTCGACGGGCCGTACGGTGGAGCCGGTCAGCGCGGCGGCGGCGAGCAACCGGGCCCGCCACGGCGAGTCCGCGGCCAGGTCCGAGGCGAGGACCCGGTCGATGCGCCCGGCGAGCCGGTCGATGCCGGTCATCTCCTCGTACATGGCCAGAGAGATCGGGTCGGAGAACCCCAGCACCGCCCTGGCCAGCCGGTTGTCGTCGCCGAGCCGTTCGGCGATCTCCGCGGTGGCCTCCAGCGAGGCGTGGGCCGCGGCGCTCATCCCCGCCGCGGCCTGCGCCTCGGCCAGGTCGAGCAGGAGGTCGCAGCGGAGCGCGTCGTCGGGCTCCGGCAGCCGGTCGATCATCGCGATCGCCCTCTCCAGGCCCTCCACCGCGTCCTCGTGGGCGAACTGCGCGCTCGCCTGGGCCGCCGCGCGCCGGGTGTAGCCGATGGCCCTGCCCGCCATCCGGGAGTTCAGCAGGCCCTCGCGACAGTGGTGGGCGATCTCGGTCAGGCGCGTCCCGCTCCGTTCCTCCAGCACCTCCGCGATCCGCGCGTGCAGCCTCCTGCGCCGCAGCGGCGGCAGCGCCTCGCGCAGCACGTCGCGGACGATGTCGTGGACGAAGCGGCAGCTCGGCCCGTCCCCCTCGACCAGCAGCCGGGCCCCCACGGCGGCGTCGACGATGTCGAGGACCCGCTCCTCGGGCAGTCCCGCCACGCGCGTGAGGACGTCGGTCGCCGCCTCCCTGCCGAGCAGCGCCGCGACGGTCAGCACCTCCTCGGTGCCGGGCGGCAGACCGGCCATCCGGCCGCGCACGACGTCCGACAGCGCCTCGGGGGTCTCCCCCAGCCGCAGCACCTCCCCCAGGAAGAACGGGTTGCCCGCGGTCAGCCTGCCCATCTCCGCGGCCAGCGCGGGGTCGGCGCCCGCACGTCCCAGATACTCGCGGATCTCCTCCTCCGCCAGGCCGCGCAGCAGGAGTCGCCGCACGTGCGGCAGCCGCAGCAGCGCGCCGAGGGCGTGCTCCAGCGGTTCGCCGGGGCGTACGTCGGTGTCGCGGTACGTGGCCACGACGGTCAGCTCGGGACAGAGCCGGGTGGAGGCCAGGAACTCCAGCAGGCGCAGCGACGAGGTGTCCGCCCACTGGAGGTCGTCGAGGACCACCAGGACCCGGCCGTGCTCGTTCAGCAGCCGGGCGAACGCCTCGTACAACGCGAACTGCCCAGCCTGCCCAGCCTGCCCAGCGGGTCCGGGTCCGGCTCCGGCCAGCCGCGCCAGCTCACCGTCCCTGCCGACCAGGTCCCGCGCGGCCTGCGTCCAGGGCCAGAAGGGCGGCGCGCCGGTGCCGCCCCAGCAGCGGCCCCACACCACCCGGTGGCCGCGGGCCCGCGCGGCCTCGGCGGCGTGCTCGGCCAGGCTGGTCTTGCCGATGCCGGGCTCCCCGGCGAGCAGCACCACCCGGTGCCCGTCACCGGCGACCGCCCGTTCCAGCACCTCCGCCTCGGCGTCCCTGCCCACCAGCCCGGTGCCCTTCTCCTCCTCTTCCTCCCGCGCCGCCGTCCGTCCCTCCCCCGCCGCGAGGCGGGGCGCCAGCGCGGGATCCTGGCCGAGGATGCGCCGTTCCATCTCCCTCGACCGGGGATCAGGGTCCAGCCCCATGTCCTCCATCAGCAGCCGGCGCCCCTCGGCGAGCACGCCGAGCGCGTCGGCCTGCCGTCCCGCCTGGTAGAGCGCGTGGGCGGCGAGCACGCGCAGCCTCTCCCTGAACGGATGGGCGCCGACCAGGTGGACCAGCCCGCCCGTCAGCGCCGCCCCCCGGCCGAGCGCGAGTTCCGCCTCGGCCAGGTCCTCCTCGATCGTCAGCCGCAGCTCGGCCAGGCGCGCGCTCTCCTCCACCGCCCAGGAGGTGTCCGGCAGGTCCGCGAGCGGCTCCCCGTTCCACTCCCCCAGCGCCAGCCGTAGCTCCCTGACCGCTCCCTCGTGGTCGCCCCCGGCCCCCAGGCTCCTGCCTCCGGCCGCGTGCCCCCGCGCCCTGCCCAGGTCGATTGCGCCGCCGGGAACGTCCAGCGCGTAGCCCCCCGGCCTGCTGACCAGGACCACCGGGGGCACGTTCCTCGTCCTGCCCGGCTCGAAGACGCGGCGGAGCTTGGAGACGTACGCCTGCACGGTGTTGAGCGCCCCCGGAGGAGGGTCGCCCTCCCAGAGCGCGTCGATCATCCGGTTCGGGCCGACCGGCCGAGGGGCGGCGAGGACGCACATGGCCAGCACCAGCCGCTGCTGGTAGGGGCCGATGTCCAGCGCCGCCCCTCCGTCGGCGAACACCCCGACGGGGCCCAGCACACGAAAGTCCATCCGACCGCCTCGCTCACGAACTGAGCCGATGGTAGCCTTCCGCGTTCACCGCCCCGCCCGGCCCGTCCACCCCCGCGCGGCGACGTTCCGGCACTGTCCCTTTTCTGCGGAACACCCGGAAAATACGGAAGTTTGGCCGTCGACAGGGGGGTAGTCCGACCGTCCTCACGAGTGGAGGACATGAGTGATGGGCGGATTCAAGAAGTTCCTGCTGAGGGGCAACCTCGTCGAGCTCGCCGTGGCCGTCGTGGTCGGGGCGACCTTCAGCGGGCTGGTGCAGGCACTGGTCAAGGACCTCATCACACCGTTGATCGGAGCGATCACGGGCGGCAGGAATCCGGACTTCTCGCAGTACGTGTTCACGATCAACGGCTCCCGGTTCATGTACGGCGACTTCATCAACCACCTGCTGAGCTTCCTGATCATCGCCGCGGTCATCTACTGGCTGGTCGTGATGCCGATGACCCGGCTGATCGGTTTCTTCGACAGGAACAAGAAGGCCACCGAGAAGGAATGCCCGGAGTGCCTGAGCGACATCCCGATCGACGCCAAGCGCTGCGCGTTCTGCACCGTGGAGCTGTCGCGGGTCGCCGCCGCCGACCGGCCGCCCGCCTAGCGCCCGCCTAGCGGGATCCCCCTGGATTCCCGGGTTCCGCGGCCCGTTCCGACCCCCGGGAATCGTTAACGATCATTGACGGTCGGGGGGAGGTCGGGCAAACTTGGCCACTGCGAAACCTTCCAGGGGAGTGGTATGGACTTCTCCGTCCTGGGGCCGGTCGAAGTGAGAGCCGACCACCAGCCGCTTCCCCTGGGCGGACGCAAGCAGCGGGCCCTGCTCGCGATGCTGCTCCACCACGCCAACCGGTCCGTGGCCGACGACCTGCTCGTGGACGCGCTCTGGAGCGAGCACCCGCCGAAGACGGCCGACAACAACCTGCGCCTGTACGCCTCCCGCCTCCGCCAGTGCCTGGGCCACGAGCGGGTCCTGCGCCGGCACGGCGGCTACCTGCTGGTCGTGCACCCCGGTGAGCTGGACTTCCATCGATTCCAGTCACTGGCGAAGAACGGCCGCGACGCGTTCCTGCACGGTGACCACCACGAGGCCGCGGACTTCCTCCACCAGGCCCTGCGGCTGTGGCGCGGCCCCGCCTACGGCGATCTGCGGTTCGTCGAGGACCTGTCGGGCGAGGCGGCGCGCCTGGAGGAGCTGCGGCTCACCACGCTGGAGAACCGCGTCGAGGCCGACCTCGCGGTGAGGTTCCAGCCGGAACTCGTCGCCGAGCTCACCGGTCACGTGAACGCGCACCCGCTCCGCGAGCGCCTGCGGGCGCACCTGATGGTGGCGCTCACCCGCGCCGGCCGGAGTTCCGAGGCGCTGACGGTGTACGCCGACACCCGGCGCCTGCTGAACGAGGAACTGGGCGTCGAACCCGGGGACCGGCTGCGCGACCTGCACCGGCTGATCCTGGCCGGGGAGCGGGCGAGCCCCGGGCACGTCGCGAGCGTGCTCGCGAAGGACGACCGGGACGAGCAGCCGAGAACGAAGCGGGGGCCGGCCGAGCCGCGCGAGCCTCCCGCGGAGCTGCCGATGAACATCGCCGACTTCGCGGGGCGCGAGCAGCACGTCAGGGAACTCGTCGCGCGGCTGGACGACCGTTCCGCGACGACCGTCTCGGTCATCACCGGAATGGGCGGCATCGGCAAGACGGCCCTGGCGGTGCGCGTGGCGCACCAACTGGCCGACAGGTTTCCCGGGGGACAGCTCTACGTCGACCTGCACGGCGCGCACGAAGAGGAGCAGGAGCACCCCGGCGACGTGCTCGGGCGGTTCCTCGTCGCGCTGGGCGTACCCGGGTCGAGCGTCCCGGAGTCGGTCGAGGCCCGTGCCGCGCTGTACCGCAGCCGCCTGGCCCGCGCGAACGTCCTGATCGTCCTCGACAACGCGGCGTCCGAGCAGCAGGTGAGACCCCTGCTCCCGGGCGTCTCCGGCTGCGCGGTGATCGTCACGAGCCGCGCGAGGCTCTCCGGCCTGGAGGGCGTGCGAGCGGTCGAGCTGGACGTCCTGAGCACCCAGGAGGCCGTGGAGCTGCTCTCGCGGCTGATCGGACACGACCGCGTCGCCGCGCAGCTCTCCGCCGCCACCGAACTCGTCTGGCTGTGCGACCGCATCCCGCTCGCCGTGCGCGTCGCGGGCGCGCGGCTGGCCGCCCGCCCGCGGCAGAGCATCGCCTGGCTCGTCGGGCGGCTCGGCGACGAGCGCGGGCGCCTCGACCAGCTGGTCGTCGGCGACCGCGCGGTCAGGGCGAGCCTGGCCCTGAGCTACGTCGGTCTCCCCGCGGACGCGCGGCGCGCCTTCCGGCTGCTCGGCCTTCTCGACGTCCCCGGCTTCGCGAGCTGGGTCCCCGCCACGCTGCTCGACCGCCCGCACGAGGAGGGGGAGACATACCTGGAGTCGCTGGTGGACGCACAGCTCGTCACCATCTCCGGGGTCGACGCCACCGGGCAGGCCCGCTACCGCTTCCACGACCTCGTCCGGCTGTACGCCCGCGAGCGCGCGGAGGCCGAGGAGGAACCGGCCGAACTCCTGCTCGCGACGACCCGGGCGTTCGGCGCGTGGCTCTGGCTGGCGGAACAGGCCATGGAGCACGTCCACGGCGCCTGCTACGCCGTGCTCCACGGCCCGGCGCCACGCCGGGCACTGCCCGGCGACGTCGCCGCGTCCCTCCTGCGCGACCCCCTCGCCTGGTTCAACGCCGAGCGGACCGCGCTGGCCGGTCTCGTCGAGCAGGCCTGCGTCCTGGAGCTCGACGACTTCGCCTGGGACCTCGCCGGATGCCTCGAACGCTACTTCGACTCCCACGGGTTCTTCTCCGAGTGCCGGCGCCTCAACGAGCGGGCCATGCTGGCCTGCCGTACGGCCGGGAACCTGCTCGGCGAGGCCGTCATGCTGCGCGGGCTGCTCGACGTGACCACCTGGACCGGTGTCGAGCACGAGGGCGGCGCCATGGTGGCGCTGCACACCAACGCCGTCCGGCTCACGGAGATGTTCACCGAGGCCGGCGAGTTGCGCGGGCTGTCGGACGCCCACGTGATGTGCGCCTGGGGCCTGGCCGCGCAGGGATTCGTCGAACCGGCCGTGGAGTCCGCGGAGACGGCGCTGCGCCTCGCGGAGGAGACCGGCCACCTCGGCGGCCGGGCGCGCGCCCACCTGGCGCTCGGTATCACGCACGGCCAGCGGGACGTCCACTCGGCGATCCCGCACCTGGTGAGCGCGCTGGAAGTGGCGGAGACCATGGGAAACCCGCGCTTCGAGGCGACGTCCCTGCAGTTCCTCGGCCTCGCGTACGTCGAGACCGGCCAGCCGGAACCCGCGGAGCGGTGTCTCAACCGCTCCCTCGTCATGTCCCGGGTGGCGCGGGACCCGGCGTCCGAGACGATGACCCTGGTCACGCTGGCGAAGCTCTACAGCGGCGAGGGCGACGAGCGGGCGCGCCCCACGGCCGTCACCGTGGAGGAGCTCAGCCGCCGCTACAACCTCACCCACCACCTGGCCGACGCCCTCTGGATCCTGGGCGACCTCGACCGTGCCGACGGCGACCACGCGCGGGCGGTCGAGCGCCTGACGGAGTCCGTGGCGCTGTGGCGGACCCGCAGCTGGACGACGTACCTGGGAGGCGCGCTCCGCAGCCTCGGCCTCGCCCACGCGGCGGCCGGCGACAGGGAGAGGGCCCTCAGATGCTGGCGTGAGGCCCACGAGCTCTTCACCGTCATCGGGGACGGGACGAAGGCGGACGACCTGGCCGGACTCCTCGGGTCGTCGATCACCGGCTGCCCCTGATCGGCTTGTCCGGCATATGCGGAAAATATGCAGCGGCTCCGTAGCGTCCGGATGGCAGGAGATCATGTGGTCGTTCGAGGCTTCACGATCCGTACGAGGATGAGCGGGTACGGCGGGCTCATCTCTGGCAGGGTCACACAGGGGCTGACCCTTCCCGCGCATCGTGAGCCCTCAGACCACCGGCGCGTCCTCCGGGTCGATCACCCGATCGATCCGGCCCTTTCCACCGGGAGAGGCACCCGGAGGACAATGGAGCCGTGAGTTTCGAACTGGCCGTCTGGTACGAGCCCAAACCGATCACCAGGGAACACGCGGAGAAGGTCTTCCGGTCCCTCCACCGCGGGGCTTCGGAGGACCCTGGAACGCCTCCCCCCGGGGAGCCGGAGACGACGCTCCCGCATGGCGAGGATCCCCGTCCCGAGGAGCGGGAGGACGCCGAGGCGCACCCGGGGGTGACGGCGTTCGCCGATCGGCTGCCCGGGGCCGAGTGGCTCTCCCCCGACCACGTCCTGGTCAGCGTGGACCCGGAGCGGGCCGACGAGGTGTCCGCCGAGGTCTTCGCCCTGGCCGCCGAGTGCGGACTGGTCTGCTACGACCCGCAGCGCGGTCTGGTGCACAACCTGTCTCCGCGAGGCGTCTACCCGAGCATGGAGATGCGGACGGGCGACGGGATGATCGTGGTCGGCCCCGACCTCCGGCTCATCTCCGACGCGCTCGCCACCATGTCCCCGCAGAACCCGTTCACGGCCCTGGTCGTCTTCGGCGAGCACTTCGTCCAGAGCTCCCCGGAGATCTCGGGCTACGAGCTGGAGTACAAGGACAGCGTCAGGAACCGGATGTTCCGCACGCACGTCCCGGACCTGGGGGCGGTCCAGGAGGCCTTCACCGAGTACGCCACCGGCGGGCGCGCCTTCCTGGAACGCCACGACTGGAAGCTCGTCTGACAGTGAGGATGGAGGTGAACGCCTCCCGGTGGAGAGGCGGAGGTCATGGCATGGGTGCTCTGTTACGGCTTACGGTGGCCGCCCACAGGCCGGCCCGCGGCGGCGTGGCCGAATCTCCGGGGACGGGCATGGGCCGGGTCAGGCCGGCGCGGGCGCGGCCGGTGTCGCCTTGCGGGTAGTGGCCCAGCGCCGGGCCGGGCGCGGCGACGATGATGCGCACGACCTGGCCGAACGCTTCGCGACGGTCGCGCCGGCGCACGGCGAGGGCGAACATGGCGATGTGGTCGGCCGTGTGCGGCCAGGGCCAGGGCTGGGAGATGAGATGCCCCGCTCCGGATGCCGCCACCGGTCGTCGGGGTTGGTGGTGGTGCGGGCGGCGCGCATCTCGGCGCGGTAGGCGGCCCGCACCGGTACGGGCATCAGACGGCCGATCATCACGTGCCCTTCGGCGTGTCCTGGATGGATGAGCAGCAGCCGTCCGCGCAGCCGTCGGTCTCCGACACCGTGCCGCCGGACACCGTGCCGCCGGACAGGGTGGCGGAGGGGACAGCGCAGCAGGCGTCCCCGCGCCAGGCCTGGCGGCCTTCCTTGACCGCCACGGCGGCGATGACCAGGGCGGCGATCGGGTCGGCCCAGGACCAGCCGAAGGCGCTGTTGAGCGCCAGGCCCACCAGCAGCACGGCTGACAGGTAGGTGCACAGCAGGGTCTGCTTGGAGTCGGCGACCGCGGAGGCGGAGCCGAGCTCGCGGCCGGCGCGGCGTTGGGCGGCTGACAGGAACGGCATGACGACCAGGCTCAGGGCGGCCAGGATCAGGCCGGGGGTGGAGTGCTCGGCCTCGCCGGTGCCGAGCAGGGCCCGGACGGCGTCGAAGGTGACGTAGGCGGCCAGCGCGAAGAACGACAAGGCGATGACCCGCAGCGCAGTCTTCTCTCGGCGTTCGTGGTCGGTGGCGGAGAACTGCCAGGCGACCGCGGCGGCGGAGGCGACCTCGACGATGGAGTCCAGGCCGAAGCCGATCAAGGCGCTCGAGGAGGCGACGGTGCCGGCGGTGATGGCCACGGCGGCTTCGATGACGTTGTAGGCGATGGTCGCGGCCACCAGCAGCCGGATGCGGCGCGCCAGCGCGGCGCGGCGGGCCGGGGTGGGGCCGAGCGTGATGGCGGTCATCAGCAGCAGCCCTTCTCATCAGCGTCGGCGCAGGTGCGCTCGGCGTCGGCGGCGACCGCGATGACGGCGCTGCTCAGGTCGGCCAAGGCGTGGCCGAGCCGGGGGTCGGCCAGCTCGTAGCGGGTGCGGCGGCCGACCGGGACGGCGACGACCAGGCCGCAGTCACGCAGGCAGGCCAGGTGGTTGCTCAGCCGGGTGCGGGAGATGCCCAGGAGGTCGGCCAGGTTGGCGGGGTGGGCGGGAGCCTCGCGCAGCGCGAGCAGGATCCGGCAGCGAATCGGATCGGCCAGCGCGCGGCCGAAACGCGTCAAGACCTCGATCTCGGAGGCGATCGTCAGCACACCTCCAAAGTACAGGATTTCCTGAATTCAAAAAACCCTGTACTCAGTGGAGTTAGATGAGGGTGCTCCAAAACGACCAGAAGCGCACCGCGATCAGCGCGATGAGCGCGCCGAACCACAGCGCGATCGCGACCGAGTGGTGGTTCCTCAAGGCCACCACGACGCGAGCACCGCGGTAGACGTGGAGTCGTTGGCGATACCTGATGATCATGGCGGTGTGGGGGCCGGGCGGCGGGCGATCAGGGCGGTGATCACCGCCACCAGCGGGCCGATGGCCAGTAGGACGGCGAGGGTGGCGAAGCCGTGGGTGAGGGTGAACAGGGTCGCGACGCCGGCGACCAGGAGGGGGCCGCCGGCGTCGCCGAGTTCGCGGCCGAGTTCGGCTGAGCCCATGGTCTGGCCCAGGCGCTCTGGCGGGGTGGCGGCGGCCAGGGCGGCGAAGCCGAGCGGGGTGATCAGTCCGGTCCCGGCGCCGATCAGCGGCGCGCTGGTGAGGATGCCGCCCAGGCCGGGGAGCATGGCGCAGCCGAGACCGGCCGCGGTGATCAGCAGGCCGGCGGTCAGCCCGGTGCGTGTGCTGAGGCGGCCGGCGTCCAGGGCCCGCCCGGCGAGCGGCTGAACGAGCGCGGCGCAGGCCGCCAGGACGGAGACGGCGGCGCCGGTGGCCACGGGGCCCAGCCCGGCGGCGGCGCCGGAGACGGGCAGGAAGCCGACGCCGACCGACAGCGCGGCGGTCGCTCCCGCGAGGGCTGCGGTGGGGGTGAGGAATGCGGGCGCACCCAGGCGGCGGGCCAGGTCCAGTACGGTCTGGCGGGCGCGCGGCAGTGGCGGCATGGCGGGTACGGCCAGCGCGGCCCACAGGGCGACGCCCGCGCCGAGCAGCGCCATCACCGCGAACAGCAGGCCCATCCCGCCGGCCCAGACCAGGACGCCGCCCAGCAGCGGGCCCAGGGTGTAGCCGATGGACTTGTAGAAGCCGTAGCCGCCGAATGCCCGCCCGCGCCTGGCGGCCGGGTTGAGCCGGGCGACCAGCGCGGAGGCCGACGGGGAGAACGCCGAGGCCGCCGCGCCCTGGCCGAGGCGGGCCGCCCACAACCACGACGGGCTGTCCGCGACCGCGTACAGCGCGGAGGCGGCGGCGAAGGCGACCAGCCCGCCCAGCAGTACCGGCCGGGCGCCGATGCGGTCGGCCAGACTGCCGAAGAAGGGCTTGAGCAGCACTTCCGCCCCGTCGTAGAGGGCCAGCAGGCCGCCGAGCACCAGCAGTGAGGTGACGGCGTCGGCGGAGAAGCCACCGAGGTTGGCGGCGATGGCGTGCGCGCCGAACGCGGTGGTGAAACCGGCCGCATACAGCGGCCACATCGCGGCCCGGGAGGCCGGGCGAGCAGCGGCAGAGGGGTTCACGCCTGCTCCGGGGCCGACCGGTGTAGTTCCGCGAAGACACGCTCGGCGTAGTCCTCGCAGAGGCGTTCGCAGTCTTTGAGTCGCTCGGCGGCTTGGGACGACTCCGGTGCGGTGAAGACGTCGCGGGCGCTCAGGTCGCGATGCCAGCGTCGCAGCCGCGCCAGGCTCTGTTCCTCTTCCTCCAGTTCGGCCAGGGTGAACTTGGCGATCCGGATCTCTTTGGCGATCTCGGTCTCGAACTTGGCGCAGTCGGCCAAGAATTCCGTCCAGTCGGCCGACCGCGCGGCGGTGAACATCTGCTGGAAGCGGGCCGCGTCCTGGGGTTCGCGTCCGGTGGCGGTCAACGTCATGGCCTGGCCGCCGGCGGTGTCGGCGAGCTGCAGGACGCGGCGGATGCCATCGGTGAAGGCGGGGACGTCCGGGACCGCCCAGGTGCCCTGTCCGAGGGTGATCGCGCCGGCTTTGCGTAGCTCGCGCCAGACTGCCACCCGGTGGCGGGACGGTTCGGCGGGTAGCTTGATCACCAATACCAGCCATTGCATCTCACGGGTCGTCACGTCGTGGAATGTAGCAGCCGTTACGTTCTCCCGATACGCCAAGTGGAAGACCCCTCGGTCATGCCGACGCGACATGGCGCAAGCGCCACCCAGCGACCCGGGTATGCACCGCGGTCCATGCCCCGCGCTGAGGCAGGTGGTCAGCGTCTGCCCCCGCTCTCATGACGCATCTACTGATGCTCTCGTATCGCTTGGCAGTCCGCGCACTGACACTCTCGCGGCGGTTGGCATCAGCCGGCCGATGATTTCGCGGCGTGCTCAGTCGCCGTGTCCGTCGAGTCGGCCGCCTGGCTCGGGATCGGCGACGGGGCCCTTTCTGTTGGCGATGGAGCCGATCGCTCGCTGCCACTTCGCCTTTAGTGGCCCTGACCTGCGTGGAGGGCCTGCTGAGCCTGGTCGTGGCGGGCGAAGATGTCCAGCAGCACGCCGATGGGCACATCCGCCTCGGTGGGGTAGCGGAAATGCTGGTCGGGGTTGATCGTGTAGTGGTTGCGGCGGCCCACCTTGGAGCGGGTCAGGTAGCCCGCCTGGTGCAGGTCGGTCACGATGCCCTGTGCCGCGCGCTCGGTGATACCGATGACGGCCGCGATGTCGCGCAGCCGCGCCTGCGGGTCACGGGCGATCTCCAGCAGGACCCGGGCATGATGGGTCAGAAAGGTCCACGAGGACGACGGCTGATCGGAACTGTTCTCGGCCACGTCACATCCTTCCGGCATCGCAGAGCGGCTCGCCACGGAAGCAGGCGGGGACAGACATCACCATAGGAAGAAGCATACCGGAAACATCTTTCGTGTATCTTCTTTCCGACATAGGGTGGAGACGCCCAGGTTCGTTGGCGTGCATCAGAGCAGGTAAGGGGATCGATCACATGGCTGTCGTGCAGCACCGGTCGGCTCACCGCGCCCGGCAACACCGGCTACCGGCTTCATCGGCCGGCGGGCCGCGACGAACGCCCTACGGTGAAGCCTGGACCATCCAAGAGCAGCAGGAGCAGGTCGTATCCGGCGAGCGCGGGGTCAACGCCATCCTCTACCTCGATCGCACGCTGCGCGTCACCTACGACCCGGCCCCGCCCGGAGGCGCGGTCCGGCTGATCGGCGAGCTCGACATCACCAACACTCAGGCAGTCGCCCGAACCCTGGCCCAGGCCCAGACCGCCGAGGACATCCTCATCATCGACGTCGGCCGGTTGGAGTTCGTCGACCTCGCGGGCCTGCGCATGCTGACCGGCCTGTGCCACGACGGCGTGGCCCACCTGATCAGCGTGCCGACCGGCATGCGCCGCCTGCTCGGCCTGCTGGACCGGGCGGACGTCCTCGACAAGTGCGCATGACGGCGACCCGCCGGCGTGCCGAGGCGGCCTGCGGCTGATCTTCACGCTCGGGCCGCGATCAATCGCCTTAGCCATCGAGTCAGCCCTCTCTGGAGTGCTCGCGAAACGGACGCCCCATGCAGCAACCAGGACAATGGCCACGTTGGCGCAGTATGCGACCGCGAGGGGGATGGCGTCGTGCCGGCTGATCGAGCCGCGCCGCAGGTGCAGAGCTGGCGGCTGGGGTCGGTGCGGGTGCTTCGCCTGGTCGGAGAGCTGGACGCCGTGACGATCCCGGACGTGGCGGTGACGCTGGATGAGGCACTGCTCACCTTCGAGGACCTGCGGCTGGTCGTCGACCTCACCCAGGTGACCTTCATCGCCTCGGTGGGGGTGGGCGCTCTGGTCCGGATGCGCCAGGACGTCCAGCGGCGCCAGGGACGCTTGATCGTGGTCCTGCCCGCGCAAGGGCGTGCGCGGCGCCTCTTCGAGCTGACCCGCATGGTGGATCACTTCGAGGTGCGCCTGACGCTACCCGAGGCGGTGTGCGCCCTGCGGCAGCACGAGCCGCGCCCCCCTCTCCCCCAGCAGATCAGGCCGGCTCCGGAGCCGACACCGCCGCCGACACCGATGCCGAAAGGCCCTGCCGGCTAAACGGGGAGGGCGCCGTGACCGGACCGGTCGACGACGCCCTTCATTGTGATCGGCCGCATAGCGCGGGCCCGCCTACGCTGCCGCGGGCCCTGGCTCAGGCCGCACTCGGTGACCGGTCAGTTCGTTTCCGCGGTTTCCTTCGCCTTCTTGGCGGCGTCCTTCGTCGCGTCCTTTTCCGCGTCCTTTTTCGTGTCGCTGAGCTTGTCGCGGGCGGGGTGCTTGCCGTGCTCGGGCCGGTGGGGGATGTCGGTCGAGCAGGTCAGCGGCGCATCCGTAGAGGCCAGGATCATGGTCGCGCCGAGCGGGTTGGGGTTGTCCGGCTGGTAGTCGGGGGTGCGGATGCCGATCAGTAGTTTGGTGCCGGCGGGCATCGCGCTCGGCGTGATGATCATCTGCGGTGCCCGGTCGCCGACCTTGTCCATGGTGACGACGTCCTCCAGACCGTCCTGGCCGCCAGGAGGCGTGGTGTCGCACCACTTGTTGATCGTGACCTCAGCGGGCACCCCGGCCCGGGCCAGAGCGTTCTTCATCGTCGCCGGATCCAGGGACTCCTCCTTGGTGAGCTTCACGGTCACGGTGCCGTCGGCGTTGGAGTCGATGGAGAAGGCCGCCATCTGCACGTGCACCGCCGGTGGCGCGTTGACCTGTTGACCGCCGAGCGTCAGGGTCCACGCGACCGCCGCGGCGAGCACGCCGCCACCGGCCGTGGCGGCAAGGCGGCGATGTCGCCGGCGGGCGCGGGCCGCCGAGATCACTTCATGGGCGGGTGTGCTCATCCGGACGCCCGACATCGAGTCGCGCACCACGTTCAGTACGTCGTCGTCGTTCATCTGTGCTCCTCCAGGCTGGTGGCGGTGGCAGTGGTGAGGTCGCCGCGCAGCGCCGCGATGGCGCGCGCCAGGTGCGCGGTGACGGTTCCCGGAGCGATCCCGAGGGTCGTGGCGGTGGTCTGGGTGTCCAGGTCCAGGAAGACCCGCAGCGCCACCACCTCCCGCTGCCGTTTCGGCAACCGCCGCAGGGCGGCCAGCAGGGCGGGGTCCACGTCCTGCTCATCAGGCCGCGCCGGCTGGGCGGTGTCGTGACCGGCCAGGACGACCTCGTGACGACGCCGCCGCCACCAGCTCACCCGCGTGTTCAGCGCCACCCGGACCACCCACGCGCGCGGCGCGGGATGCCGCCTGACCGTGCGCCAGGACAGCCAGGCCCGCGTGAACGCCTCGGCGACCAGGTCCTCGGCCAGATGCCGGTTCCCTGTGGCCGCCACGACGGCGCGCAGGCACGCGTCCCGGGCGCTCTGGTAGAAGTCCTCGAACTCCATGTGCTCCACACCCCCCTTACGCACAGGCGGGCCGATCCGCTTACTTCGAGTCGTTGATCCAACGGCGCATGGGACGTCGTCGAAAGTCCTGGGCCGCCATCGATTGACCGGCCCGTCTCCCGTGCTCGCAGACCAGGCAGCAGCCGGCCGGGACGGTCGCGGCGAGGTCGGCCAGGAGGCGCTCGACGTCGGTGAGCTGATGGGGGCAGGGGTCCGCGGTCGGCCCGGCAGTCCTTGTAGGTCTATATCTGCCGAATTTTCGGCCAGGGGGCCAGGGGTCCGCAGTCGGCGGTGGAGTCAGGGGGCAGGGGCCGAGCCGGCCGGATCGAGCAGGATGATGAGGGTCAGCAGGGCGATCCAGGCGATGACCGCGGCGAGCAGAAGCTTGCCGACGGAGAGCCCGCGGGGGAGGAACCTGGGCGTTTTCACAGCCATCCGCTCCTGCGCAGCAGCCGGTGGACGATCAGGACGGCGACGACCATGACGCTCAGGCTGAGCGGGTAGCCGAGTAGCCAGTGCAGTTCGGGCATGTAGTCGAAGTTCATGCCGTAGATACCCGCGATCATGGTGGGAACGGCGATGAGGGCCGCCCATGAAGAGATCTTGCGCATGTCGGCGTTCTGCTGCATCGCGACCAGGTTCTGCTCACGGCCCATCAGGGCCAGGTGCGCGCTCAAGGCGCTGGTGAGCAGTTCGTTGTGCTCATCGACTTGGGCATCGACACGCAGCAGGTGATCGAGGACGTCGCGGAACTGTTCTCTGTTGGCCATGCACAGCTCCACCCGGCCTTTGACGATCTCTTCCAGCACCGGGATCAACGGATCCTGGGCGGTGCGAAACTCCAGCACCTCTCGCTTGAGTGAGTAGATGTCGGCGGTGGCGTCGGCCTGCTCGCCGCTGAACACGCGATGCTCCAGCGCGATGAGGTCTGCTTCGACTTCGTGGGAGACGCGCGAGTAGGTGTCGACGACCTCGTCGCAGATCGCGTACAGCACACCGGCCGGGCCGGCGGCCAGTAGATCGGGGTTGGACTCGATGCGTCCGCGTACCCCGTTCAGGGGGTTGGCCTGGCCGTGGCGGACGCTGATGACGAAGTCGCGGCCCAGAAACAGGTTGATCTCGCCGACCTCGATGTCGGAGGTCTCCTCCAGGTACAGCAGCGGCTTGAGCACGATGAACAGGGTGTCGTCATAGCGTTCGAGCTTGGCTCGCTGGTGGGCGTGGATGGCGTCCTCCACGGCCAGTGGATGCAGCTTCACCTCGCTGGTGATCAGGTCGAACTCCTGCTGGGTGGGCTCGTGCAGGCCGATCCACAAAAAGCAGTCTCCCCGCGCTCGGGCGGCGGTGACCGCATCGCTGATGTCACCGCTGATGGTCTCGCGCAAGCCGTCGCAGTAGATGGCCTTATCTACGATCACATCCGGCATTCTCGCGTATCCGGAAAGCCGAAAAGCCTCACCTGTTCTGGCAATTGGAGCGAAAAGCGCAAACCCCCTCAAATGCGGACTGTGTGATGCCACTGTCCGGTCCGGGTGTCGGCGGCCGTCCTCGCCCGCGCGTTGAGCAGCGGCTTCGGTGTTTCGACGCCACAGGCGGTGGCCGGGCGGGTCAATCAAACGGCTCTGTCGCAGATTCGGCTCCGGCTCACTTTCGGTGGTGACCGAGCGGGCTCACAGGTGATGAGGCGCCGGGGACGAGTTAGCCGGCCACAAGAGTGCCGTGGTGCGGTCCGGCGAACAGAGCCCGGGCTCCGCGCGGACGGCCGACGCCATCGGTGCTCGGTCCGCATAACCTTCCCAACGACCTTCTCGGAAATGCCAAAAGGGCCCCGGCGCCATGATGCGCCGGGGCCCACGAGGTTCAACACCATCTACCGGCCCTGGGGCCGACTTACCTGCTTCCGCATGTGGCCGCCCGATGGGGGCGGGGATGCGGGGATCGCGAATGCGTGACCGTAGACCACCGTCCAATCCGGGGAACTGCGGTACCCGTGCGGCGAACAGCAGCCGACAACGGGCGATCCTGATGGCGTTCAACACTCCTTTCACTTTTCGCCGGCGCTGCTTCCTCAACTTCATGCATCACTTGGTGCAGCTGCTTCGTCCACGGCCGGGACCCTTCACTTTCTACCTGCGCTGGTCCTGGCACGTCCGACGGTGTCTCTTGTTTCACTGCTGTGGCAGCGCGTCCACGGCCGGAACCCTTCAACCGCTTGGTCCTGGCACGTCCGACCTTCTGCCCCTCTTCACTGCGTCGTCTTTGTCGTCCAGCTGTCCACGCTCGTCCGGGCAGTTCGTCGTGATGCCTACGTCCTGCTCTGCCCTCGTGGATCCGTTCCTTGCGATGCCAGGAACTCTATCCCCACCAACCACGAATGTCTACTTCAGCCACTACAGATTTTCAGTGCCGAGGAAGCAAAGGCTGAGCTTCACGCCTTCGGGAGCAGGTCGGCGACGGCTTGGTCGACGCTGTCGCCCAGCACGAAGCGGGGCAACGGGCCGGTGCGCCGCAGCAACTGCCGCAGCCCGGCCGGCAGACCCACGAACACCCGCCGGCCGGTGGCGGTGGCGTGGATGCGTTGGCGGGTGTGGGCCAGTACCGCCAGGGCGACCGAAAACCCACCCATGCTCTTCCACTTCCTGCCGAGAAGTGAAAGGAGAGCCGGCCGGGTCACCTGACCCGGATGCCCGCGCGGAAGACCGCTCGGACGTCTCGGAGCCGATCGAGATCGTCGAGGGGATTCCCGGTCACGGCCAGCAGGTCGGCGTCCGCGCCCACCGTGATCCGTCCCTTCCGCTCGGGAACCCCGCACGCCTGAGCGGCGAGGCTGGTCGCCGCCGTGAGTGCCTCCAACGGGGACGGGCCCTCCGCGGTGAACTGGGCGACGGCGTACGGCAGCACGTCGTGCGGCTTGACCGGCATGATGCCGGCGTCCGTACCGAGCACGATGCGGGCACCGAGCCTGTAGAGGGCCCTGAGGGCCTCGTGTACGGCCTGCACACGCCTGGCGACCTCCGGCGGCAGGACGAGTGGTGAGTCGCCGGGGACGACTCCGATCGTCACGCTCACGAAGGTGTCGCTCTCGGCGATGGCGGCGAGCAGGGTGGGATCCGCATCGACGCCGTCCGCGGTCACGAATGTCGCGTGCTCGATGCTGTCCACTCCCGCCGCCAGCGCGTCCCTGATCGCTTGCGTGCCGTGCGCGTGGGCGGCGACGGGTAGGCCGAGCCGATGCGCTTCGCCGACGACGACCCGCAGGTCGGCCGCCGAGTACTGCGACTCGTGTGGCGGCGGCGAGCCCGGCGTCATGTTGCCGCCGCTCAACATGATCTTGATTACCGCGCAGCCCCGCTCGTGCCGGTCCCGTACCGCGGCGCGCAGGGCGGCGGCCCCTTCGGCCGCGCCGCCCATGAAATGGCAGTGGCCGCCGGGCGTGGTGATCGGAGGCCCGGCGGCGAGGATCTCCGGCCCCCCTCCGGGGCATCGCCCCATCTCCGCGCTCAGCGCCAGCGCCAGGTAGTCGCGGTCACCGAGGTCACGCACGGTCGTGATACCGGCCCGGAGCGCCCTGCCGGCCGCGGTCCGCATCATGGCCAGCAGCTCCGCGTCGTCGGCGGTGGTGAACGCGGTCACCGGGTCGAGGCCCGCGTCGAAGCCGAGATGCACATGAGGGTCGACGAGTCCCGGCATCAGGAAGGTGTCCGTGCCGAGGTCGATCAGGTCCACCCCGTCCGGCGGAAGGGCTCCCGTGGTGTCCAGGCCGGTGATCCGCCCGTCCTCCACGAACACCGTCGCGGGGCCGGACAGGCTCGTGCCGTCGAACATCAGTCCGGCGTGAATCGCGAGAGGAGTCATGGTCGGGAAGCTCCTGGGGGGAAGTGGCATGTGTGGCCCCCGTCCCGTTCCCCCGGCGTTGCGGGTCTGGTGACGGCGGCGGGCACAACAACATCACGAACGACCTGAGAGGCTCCTGAACCTCCCTGAGAAGATCCTGAGAAGGACACCACGGGTCCCGTACATCCGACATCGACGAGCCAGGGCGGCCTGCGGCGCCTCAGCCCTGGACCGGGTCGTGCACGGGGCGCTTCAGCTACGGCGACCCGCCCCGAACGGTCCCGAAGTGACGCTTCAGCGGCGGTGGGACCACTGGGCGGCCGGAAAGCGAGCGACTACGGCCCGCACCCCCTACGGCCGGAACGCGCACAGCGGAGGTGGGCGGGTGTTCCGGCCGGCTTGAAAAGAGCCCGCAACCACCACGCCCGAGCAGGCCGGAGGCCGGAACCGCCGGAACGCAACTGAGACGGCCGGCCGGAACACCCGCCCACCGCAGCGAGCACCGACAACAACCACCCGGTACACCCGGCAGACGCCCCACCCGCACACCCGGAAAACACCTCAGGTGTGCGGGAAGGGAAACGTCTCACACACCCGGATCAGTTATTCACCAGGAAAACGGACACCCACCTGCGAGCGGACCTCGTCCATGACGCCCATCACGTCGAGAGTCGCCTGCCAGGGCATCAGCGGGCTCTCCAGCAGGCCCTCGCGCAGGCAGCGCATGGCCTCGGCCGCCTCGTGCAGCATGCCCTTCCCCTCGAAGGGGACGTGGAAGGTCTCCGGCTCGCCTTCCGTGCGGTGCAGGGTGAAGGTGTCGGGGCGGAAGAACGGGCCCGGCAACTCGATCCGGCCGAGCGTGCCGGAGATGGACGCGGCGACCGGGCTGTGCGTGGTGATGCCGCAGGACAGCAGGGCGACCGCCCCGCTGTCGTAGCCGAGCAGCACGCCGGTGTTCTCGTCCACTCCCTCGGGGGTCAGCCGCGCCCAGGATCGCACCCCGGCGGGGGCGCCGAGCAGCATGTGGGCGAAGGAGATCGGGTAGACGCCCACGTCGAGCAGGGCGCCGCCGCCCAGCGCCGGGTTGCGGAGCCGGTGCTCGGGCGGGACGGAGACGGAGAACCCGAAGTCGGCGTGAATGGTCTGGACCGGGCCGACGACGCCGCCCTCGACCAGCTCCATGATCTTGCGGACGGCCGGGATGCAGCGCGTCCACATGGCCTCCATCAGGAACAGGCCCCGCTCCCGCGCGAGGTCGACCAGTTTGGCGGCCTCGGCCCGGTTGAGGGTGAACGCCTTCTCGCACAGTACGGCCTTGCCTCCTTCGAGGCAGGTCCGTACGGCGTCATAGTGGGCGTTCTGGGTGTTGGCGACGTAGACGATGTCCACGTCGGGATCGGTGGCCAGCTCCGTCCAGCTCCCGTGGGCCCGAGGGATGCCGTGCCGGTCGGCGAAGGCCCGCGCGGACTCCTTCGACCGCGATCCGACCGCGGCCACCTCGGCGTCCGGCAGGAGCTTCAGGTCCTCGGTGAAGGACGCGGCGATGCCGCCGGTCGCCAGAATTCCCCACTTAATCGCGCTCATAACGACATATCTCACCACGAAAGCCTGACGGGGAGGCCCCGGGCACCCGGACCTCCCCGTCTCACCTCATACGACCCGCCTCACGTCACGCGACCCGCACTCCCCGAGGGGAGGTCAGCCGCGCGTGTCGGCGAGCAGGGCGTTCAGCACCAGGTCGGGGTTGTCACGCATCACGCCGCGCATGCGCCACTCGTCGGTGAACAGCGCCAGCAGGGCACCGTCGAGCGAGCGGGTGAAGACCTCCACCCCGCGCTGGCGGGCCAGGAACGGCGCCGACTCGGCGTCGGTGAGCCTGGCGATACCGAAGTCGAGCCGGTCCATCAGGATCTCGGTGTTGAACTCGGCGGCCATCCGGTGCTTGACCACGTCGAACTGCATCGGGCCCACCGCCGCGAGCACCGGCGACTGGTCGCCGCGGACGTCGGAGCGGAGCACCTGGACCACGCCCTCGGCGTCGAGCTGCTCGATCCCCTTGCGAAACTGCTTGGACCGGCTGGAGTCGCGGACCCTGGCCGTGGAGAAGTGCTCGGGGGCGAAGCTCGGGATCCTCGGGAACTCGACGGGCGGGCCGTCGTAGAGCGTGTCGCCGGGACGCAGGGCGCTGGCGTTGACCAGGCCGACGACGTCGCCGGGGTACGCCTCGTCGATCGTGGCGCGTTCCTGGCCGAAGACCGACTGGGCGTACTTGGTCGCGAACGGGCGGGCGGTGGCCGCGTGGACGAGAACCATGCCGCGCTCGAACCTGCCCGAGCAGACCCGGACGAAGGCGATGCGGTCGCGGTGCGAGGGGTCCATGTTGGCCTGCACCTTGAAGACCAGGCCGGAGAACGGCTCCTCCAGCGGGCGCGGGTCGTCGGCGACGTCCGGGCGGGGCGTGGGGGCGGGGGCGATGTCGACCATGGCGTCCAGCAGGCGGCCGACGCCGAAGTTGGACAGCGCGGCCCCGAACAGCACCGGGGTCGACTCGTGCGCCTCGAAGGTCTTCTGGTCGTGGTCGGCGCCGATCGCGGAGAGCAGGTCGATCTCGTCCTTGGCCCGCTCCCAGTCGCCGCCCAGCTCCGCCAGGGCCTGCTCGGCGCTCAGGTCGGTCTCGATGGCCTTGGTGGCGCCGCCGGGGGTGCGGGTGTAGCGGACGATCCGGTCGGCGGTGCGGTCGGCCACCCCGTGGAAGAAGCCGCCGGTGCCGATCGGCCAGGTGATCGGCGTGGGCTTCAGGCCGGTGCGCTCCTCGATCTCGTCCAGCAGCTCCAGTGCCTCGCGTCCCGGCCGGTCCCACTTGTTGACGAAAGTGATCACCGGGATGCGGCGGTGCCGGCAGACCTCGAACAGCTTCAGGGTCTGCGGCTCCATGCCCTTGGCCGCGTCGAGCAGCATGACCGCGCAGTCGACGGCGGCCAGCACCCGGTAGGTGTCCTCGGAGAAGTCGGCGTGGCCGGGGGTGTCGACCAGGTTGAACATGTGGCCGCGGTACTCGAACCGGAGCGCGGCGGAGGTGATGGAGATGCCCCTGGCCTTCTCCATCTCCATCCAGTCGGAGGTGACCCCGCGCCGCCCGGACTTGCCGTGCACCGCGCCCGCCTGGCTGATCGCGGAGGCGTGCAGCGCCAGCGCCTCGGTCATGGTCGACTTACCCGCGTCAGGGTGGCTGATCACCGCGAACGTGCGGCGACGAGCCGCCTCCTGAAGGATCGCGGCCATTACTGATCTCCTAGCGATGCGTAAGGTGGGGTACTTCGGGCACAGTGCGGGGGCACTGAAGAGGCGGTCGGGTGGCACCGAAACCAGCTTACGCGCCACCACAGGTGTCAACAGATGTGGCAACACTTCCCCAGGCCGCTTGCGCCACCATGGTGTTAAGTGGATCGTGGAACATCTCGGTTCGCCCTATGCCCATCCCAACTGTCCGAAAGCGGCTCAGCTCGTGCAACTCGACGATCTAGTGATGTGCAGATGATCACGCTGCGCTATACGGCAGGCTCCGACGTCGGCCGGATCCGGCAAGGCAACGAGGACGCCGCCTACGCGGGCGCCCGGCTTCTCGCCGTCGCCGACGGGATGGGCGGCCACGTGGGCGGGGAGGTCGCCAGCTCGGCGGCGATCGCCACCGTCGCGTCCCTGGACCAGGAGTGCCCCGGCGACCTCGCCGCCGCCGCCGAGGCCGGGGTCCGCAAGGCCAACCAGCGCCTGCGCGAGCTGGTCGAGGAAGACCCGTCGCTCACCGGCATGGGCACCACCCTGACCCTGATGCTCTGGAACGGCTCCCGCGTCGCCCTCGCCCACATCGGCGACTCCCGCGCCTACCTCCTGCGCAACGGCGATCTTTACCAGATCACCTACGACCACACCCTGGTCCAGACGCTGATGGACGACGGCCGGATCACCGCCGAGGAGGCCGCCCGCCACCCGCACCGGTCGATCCTGCTGCAGGTCCTCGACGGCGGCGACAACCTCGAGCTCGACCTCTCCCTCCGGGACGCCGAGCTGGGCGACCGCTACCTGCTCTGCTCCGACGGGCTGTCCGGGGTGGTCGACGCCGAGCGGCTCCGCCAGGTGCTCGCCGAGGTCGACGACCTCGACGAGGTGACGCGTCAGCTGATCGCGCTCGCCTGCGAGGCGGGAGGCCCCGACAACATCACCTGCGTGGTCGCCGACGTGGTCGAGGGGGAACTCTCGGACACCCCGGTGGTGGTCGGCTCGGCCGCCCCCTCGTAACGGCCGCCCCCCGCGGGAACCGGCCCCTCGCGGGAACCGGTCTTCAGCCGCGGGCGAACCGGTGCGCGACGGGTCCTGGTCGCCGCCGGGAACAGCGGCTATCGTCGGAAATCCGCGCTCCTCGCCGACCACCGCTCCGGAGGGATGTTCCTCATGTACAAGGAGTTCGCCATCGAGGCGATCGTGTGGCTCATTCCCGTCGTGATCCTCGTCGGTCTCGCCTACATGATCACTCGCCCCGCCTGACCTCCCGGGACGGCTCTCCGGGACAGGGCCGAGGACGCGGAGCCCCGCTCCCGCTCCTCCGCTTCTCCATGCCCCGGCTTCTCAGTGCTCCGGTTTTCCCCACCCCGGCTTCTCCATGCCCCGCCGCGCCCTGCCTCCGCGCCTCGGACGGCGGCCGGGTGAGCCCCGCGCGTCGATAGCCCCCGCGGGCGAGAAATCCATGCGGATATTTTTCCGCTTTGGGAACTATTCCCTTTAACGAAACTTTATCTGTATATAGTCACCTACACGTGCTCGGGGGAGCACGTTCCGGTATGCCAGCAGGGGGATCTCACACGCCGATGGGCCAGTTCGTCGATGCCGCACTGTCTTTTCCGACCGTCCTGTTCACGTTCCTGCTCCTGGTGATCATCGCGTACTGGGTGCTCGTCGTGTCCGGGGTGTTCGGGTTCGACGGCGGCGGTGACGGTGACGGGTCCGAGGCGACAGGGGCCGGTGGCCTCCTGAGCGGTCTGGGACTCGGCGGAGTCCCCGCCGCGGTGGCCGTCTCGCTGCTGGTCGTCGTCGCGTGGTTCGCGAGCCTCGTGGGCGGCACGCTGTTCACGAGCACCCCCGCCCTGGTCGCGGTGCTGGTCGCGGCACTGGTCTGCGCCTGGGCGTGTACGCGCCTCGTCGTCCTGTCACTTCGGCGTCTCGTCCCGAAGGAGCGCGTCCCCTCCCGCGCCGACTTCGTGGGCCGCGTGTGCGTCGTCCGCACGAGCCGCGTCGGTCGCACCTTCGGCCAGGCCGAGGTCACGTCCGCCGACGGCTCCTCCGCTCTCGTTCAAGTACGGCAGACCGGCGACGAGGTTTTCGCAGCCGGCAGCGTCGCCCTGATATTCGCCTATGACTCCCCCGGCGAATTCTTCTGGGTGATGCCGTACGACGCGGAACTCGACCCTGATCGTCCTATTTAACCGAGGGACCACATTGGACGTCATCTCCACCGGGCTCGGCATTCTCCTCGCCGTCGTCCTCCTCGTCGTCATCGCCGTGCTCTTCATGATCAGCCGGCTGTTCCACAAGGTGGAGCAAGGCAAGGCCCTGATCATCTCGAAGATCAACAAGGTTGACGTCACCTTCACCGGGGCCGTCGTGCTGCCCGTCTTCAACAAGGCCGAGCTGATGGACATCTCGGTGAAGACCATCGAGATCGCGCGTACCGGCCGTGAGGGCCTGATCTGCCGCGACAACATCCGCGCCGACATCCGCATCACCTTCTTCGTCCGGGTCAACAAGACCGTCGAGGACGTGGTGAAGGTCGCCCAGGCCATCGGCACCGCGCGGGCGAGCGACCAGGAGACGCTGCAGGAACTGTTCAACGCCAAGTTCTCCGAGGCGCTCAAGACGGTCGGCAAGCAGCTCGACTTCGTGGACCTCTACACCCAGCGCGACCAGTTCCGCGACCAGATCATCCAGGTCATCGGCACCGACCTCAACGGCTACAGCCTCGAGGACGCGGCCATCGACTACCTGGAGCAGACCTCGCTGCTCTCCCTGGACAAGAACAACATCCTCGACGCGCAGGGCATCAGGAAGATCACCGAGCTGACCGCCATCGAGCACGTGCGGACCAACGAGTTCCAGCGGCGCGAGGAGAAGGAGATCACCCGCCAGAACGTGGACGCGCGGGAGGCCATCCTGGAGCTGGAGCGCCGCCAGGCCGACGCGGAGACCAAGCAGAAGCGCGAGGTCGAGACCATGCGCGCCCGCGAGGAGGCGGAGACCGCCAAGGTCCAGGCCGAGGAGCGGCTCAAGGCGCACGCCGCCCACCTGCGTACCGACGAGCAGCTCGGCGTCCAGCAGGAGAACCAGGCCCGCGAGATCGCGGTGGCGGCGAAGAACCGCGAGCGGGTCCTCGCCATCGAGACCGAGCGGATCGAGAAGGACCGGCTGCTGGAGGTCATCGCCCGCGAGCGCGAGACCGAGCTGTCGCGCATCTCCAAGGACAAGGAGCTGGAGGGCGAGAAGCGCTCGATCGCCGAGGTGATCCGCGAGCGGATCGTGGTGGAGAAGACGGTCGCCGAGCAGGAGGAGAGCATCAAGCGCCTGCGCGTGGTCGAGGAGGCCGAGCGGACCCGCCAGGCCGTGATCATCCAGGCCGAGGCCGAGGCGCAGGAGAGCCTGGTCAAGGACATCAAGGCGGCCGAGGCCTCCGAGGCCGCGTCCAAGCACCGGGCGCGCGAGGCGCTGGTGCTGGCCGAGTCGCGGCAGCAGGCGGCCGAGCTCGACGCCCGCGCCAAGATCCGCATGGCCGAGGGCGTGCAGGCCGAGATGGCCGCCGTCGGCCTGGCCGAGGTGCAGGTACGCGAGCGGGACGCCGCGGCGATCGAGAAGGTCGGCCGCGCCGAGGCCACCGTCGAGCGGGAGAAGGCGCTGGCGGTCGCCGAGGGCGAGCAGGCCAGGGCCCACGCCGTGGCCACCGCGGTGCGCGAGAAGCTCAAGGCCGAGGCGGAGGGCGAGCAGGCCATGGCGCTGGCCGCCGCCGCGACGGTCGGTGAGAAGCTCAAGGCCGAGGCCGAGGGTCTCACCGAGAAGGCCGCGGCGATGGCCGCGCTCACCGACGCGACCCGCGCCCACGAGGAGTACCGCCTGCGGCTGGAGGCCGAGAAGGAGATCCGCCTCGCCGGGGTGAACGTCCAGCTCAAGATCGCCGAGGCGCAGGCCTCCGTGGTGTCGGCCGGACTGTCCAAGGCCAACATCGACATCGTCGGCGGCGACACCGTGTTCTTCGACCGGCTGATGAGCTCGATCAGCATGGGCAAGGCCGTGGACGGCTTCGTGGAGAACTCCGACGTCGCCCGCACGCTGGCCGGGCCGTACCTGGACGGCTCGGCGAGCCTCCCCGCCGACCTGGGCAGGGCCCTCGGCTCGATCGACACCGCCGACGTGCGCAACCTCTCGTTGTCCGCGCTGCTGATGAAAATGATCAAGGAAGGCGGTCCCGACGCGGACAGGCTGCGCGGCCTGCTGGGCGAGGCCCAGGCGGCCACCACGACCGAGGTCCCCGTCGCCGCGCTCGCCGGGGGCGCCGGCTCCGGCAACTCCGCCGGTAACTCCGCCGGTTCCGCCAAGCAGTGACGTCCTCCACGGCGGAGGCCGTCACCGGCGCCCCCGGCGAGGGGGCGGGGCTGGACGCGGGCACCTACGAGGTGCTCCGCGCCCGGCTGGCCGAGCAGGCCGCCGAGCTGGCCCGGCAGTCCGACGCGCTCAACGCCGAGCGCCTGGCGGTGTTCGGCGGGACCGAGCTGCGCCTGGTCGGCACCGAGCGGATACGCACCGAGAACAACTGCGTGCCGCGCGACATCGTGTCGGTCGGCGGGCTCATGCTCTTCGGCTACAACGTGTTCATCGGGATGAAGCCGGAGACGACCGTCGAGGACGTCTTCTCCGTGCACACGTTCGTCCGGGACGGCGGGGAGGGCGGGAACGGCGGGAACGCGTTCCGGTTCGACCCCGCGCCGATGTTCCGCGACCCGCGCTTCGAGCGGGACTTCGCCGAGCTCTACCGGTACTACCGGGAGACCCGGCTGCTCCAGCTCCGCCGTGTCGAGGGCAAGATGCTGGCCGTCTTCCAGACCGGCCCGCAGGACACCCGCGTGCTGCGCTGGCAGGTCGGGGCGGACGGCACGCTCTCCTACATCGACGACCGGGGGGAGCGCGACCACACGTTCCCGCCGTCGCACGACTTCGAGTGGATCCCGGCCACCCGCGACGATCACGTCATGGGCCGCCACCCGCACATCTCGATCGAGGGCGAGGTGTTCGTCGAGACCGTCGGCGGCGACCTCACCATCAAGATCGAGAACAACACCGAGACCGGGGAGGGCGTCTACCGCGAGCCCGTCGCGGAGCCGCTGCAGAGCCTCGCCGACGCGGAGGTCCACCACGCCAGGATCGGCCCGCTGATCCTGCTGCGGGTGCGGCCGTACAAGGAGCCCGAGTGGCGGCACCTGGTGTTCAACACCCGGACCAAGGGCGTGGTCCGCCTCGACGGCATCGGGCAGGCCTGCCAGCGCCTGCCCGAGGACCAGGGGATCATCTTCCCCGGCGGCTACCACCTGTCCACCGGGGTCAGCAAGACGTTCGACACCGACGTGTCCGAGCTGGAGTTCGAGCGGGTCATCCGCTCCCCCAACGGCGAGGACGTGCTGTACGTCTTCCACGCCCGCGCCGAGGGGCGGTCGCTGCTGCTGCCGTACAACGTGATCCGCAAGCAGGTGGAGACGCCGCTGTCCTGCCACGGGTACTCGCTGTTCGACGACGGCACGCTGGTCGTCTTCAGGGCCACCTCCGACGAGCCCACCCGCGTCCACCCCATGCAGGTCTGGCAGACGGCCTACC
Source organism: Streptosporangium sp. LJ11 (assembly GCF_051918945.1). NCBI lineage: Bacteria > Bacillati > Actinomycetota > Actinomycetes > Streptosporangiales > Streptosporangiaceae > Streptosporangium > Streptosporangium sp. LJ11. The sequence goes on along the minus strand of NZ_JBPXMB010000025.1, from coordinate 39,720 downwards.
AGTCGGACCTCTACGCCGCCGGACGTCCGGTCGGCACCGGGCCGCTGGAGCGGATCGGCAACGCGGAGCTGGTACGGGGCATCTCCGACTGCCTGTCGGTGGCGCGGATGGTCGAGGAGATGGCGCCGTCCGTCCCGGTCTTCGAGGCGCTGATCGCCTCCTGCGCCCGGGTCTTCGACCACTACCACTGGCTGGGCGAGCACCGGCTGCGCGGCCCGCTCGCCGACCTGCGGGCCACCGCCGAGCAGGTGCTGGACGAGTTCGAGAAGGTCCAGTCGCTCACCCGGCAGGCCGCCGAGGCGCTGGAGAGCGCCGCCGCCGAGGTCACCGCGCTCGTACGGCACGCGCGCGGCGAGGCGCCCAGGTCGGCGCAGGGCTGGGTCGACCGGCTGTCGGAGCTGCGGCGGTCGCAGGGACACCTGGTGACCCTGCGCGAGCTGCGCCACGTCGACACGGCCAGGATCGACGCGCTCGACGCGGAGCTGGCGGCCGAGCTGGACAGCACCGCGCAGCGCGCGGCGGGATTCCTGCGGGGCGACGACGCCTTCGCCGGATACCACGCGGAGGTCGAGCGGCTGGTCTCCGACGCGGGCGCCATCGCGACCGTGGCCGAGGCCGGGCCGATCGGCGAGCGGCTGGAGCGGCAGGCCCGGGGCCTGGAGATCGTGGTCGAGGTGGTCGGCACGCTCGACATCGCCGACGCCACCGTGCGGACCGCCATCCTGGAACGGGTCGGCGAGGTGCTCGGCGGGGTCAACCGCGCCCGCGCCACGCTGGAGGCCCGGCGCGGGGAGCTGCTGGCCGGTGAGGGGCGGGCGGCCTTCGCGGCCGAGTACGCCCTGCTGGGGCAGGCGATCACCGGGGCGCTGGCGATGTCCGACACCCCCGAGCGCTGCGACGAGCAGCTGGGCCGCCTGATGCTCCAGCTGGAGAACCTGGAGTCGCGCTTCGCCGGGTTCGACGACTTCCTGGGGCAGCTGGCCGCCAAACGGGAGGACGTCTACGAGGCGTTCTCCTCGCGCCGCCAGGCGCTGCTCGACGAGCGGGCCCGCCGCGCCGACCGGCTCGCCGACTCCGCCACGCGGATCCTGTCGAGCGTGCGGCGGCGGGTGGCCGGGCTGGCGTCGCTGGACGAGGTCAACACCTACTTCGGGTCCGACCCGATGGTGCTCAAGCTGAGGGGCGTGGCCGGGGAGCTGCGCGCGCTGGGCGACCAGGTGCGCGCGGAGGAGCTCGAGGGCCGGATCAAGTCCGCCCGCCAGGAGGCGGGCCGCGCCCTGCGCGACCGGCTCGACCTCTACACCGACGGCGGGGAGACCATCCGGCTCGGCCGCCACCTGTTCGCGGTCAACACCCAGCCGGCCGACCTCACCCTGGTCCCGCACGAGGACCGGATGGCGTTCGCCGTCACCGGGACCGACTACCGCTCCCCGGTGCGCGACGCGGCCTTCGAGGACACCCGGCCGTTCTGGAACCAGCTGACGGTCTCGGAGTCGCCCGAGGTCTACCGGGGCGAGCACCTGGCCGCCTCGATCCTGGCCGCCGCCGAGGCCGGAACGCCGTCGTCCCCCGACACCGGCGGGGCCCCGGTCTCCCTGGACGCGCTGCACGAGGCCGCGGTGACCGGCGGGGAGCTGCTGGAGATCGTCCGCCGGGTGGCGGAGACCAGGTACGACGAGGGCTACGAGCGGGGTGTCCACGACCACGACGCCACCGCGATCCTCCAGGCCGCGCTCCGCCTGCACGCGGGCGCGGGACTGCTGCGCTACCCGCCCGCCGCGAGGGCCGCCGCCCAGCTCTTCTGGGCCTTCGGCGCCGACGAGGCCGCCCGGGCGGCGTGGACCACCCGGGCGACGTCGCTCGTACGGGCACGGACCCTGTTCGGCAGGGTGGAGGCGGTGGAGGAGACCCGCGCCGCCCTCGGCTCCGCGATCGCGTCCTTCAGTCGGGGCCTGCACGGCGACACGGGAGACGCGGGAGACACGGGTGTCTTCGAGCTGGCCGGGGAGTATCTCTTCGAGGAGCTGCCGGGCAAGCCGTTCGGGTTCGTGACGAGCGCGGGGGCGCGGTCGCTGCTCGACCGGTTCGACCGGGCGCTGGGGCCCGCGCGCGCGGAGTTCGAGGACGACCTGCGGGCGCTCGGCGACGACCTCGCCGCACGCCACCGCCTGGCCGAGGCGTGGCTCTCCGCCTTCGACGTCTCGGCTCCGCGCTCCGGCCGGGAACCGGGCACGGGTACGGGGACGGGGGCCGGATCGGCGGAGCTGGTGGAGGCGGTGGCCGTACTGCTGTGCGAGGTGCCGCGGCACGACTCCTCGGCGGCGCTGACCGCCACGGTCGAGGGGCTGCTCGGCGCGCACCCCCGCGTCTCCGGGCGCGCGATGGAGCTGCGCCTGGACGAGTTCCTCGCCAGGACCCGGCACTTCCGCGACCACCGCGTCCCCGCCTACCGCGCCTACCAGCGGCGGCGCAACGAGCTGGTCGCGGCCGAGCGCGAGCGGCTGAGGCTGGAGGAGTTCCAGCCGAAGGTGATGACCGCCTTCGTCCGCAACCAGCTGCTCGACGAGGTCTACCTGCCGCTGATCGGCGACAACCTGGCCAAGCAGCTCGGCGCGGCGGGAGACGCCAAGCGGACCGACCAGATGGGCATGCTGCTGCTCATCTCCCCGCCGGGCTACGGCAAGACCACCCTCATGGAGTACGTGGCCAACCGGCTCGGGCTGATCTTCGTCAAGGTCAACGGCCCGGCCCTGGGCCACCTGGTGACCTCGGTGGACCCGGCGCAGGCGCCCGACGCGACGGCGCGGCAGGAGATCGAGAAGATCTCCTTCGCGCTGGAGATGGGCAACAACGTCCTGCTCTACCTGGACGACATCCAGCACACCTCCCCCGAGCTGCTGCAGAAGTTCATCTCCCTGTGCGACGGCCAGCGCCGGATGGAGGGCGTCTGGGAGGGGAGGACCCGCACCTACGACCTGCGGGGCAAGCGCTTCGCGGTCTGCATGGCGGGCAACCCGTACACCGAGGCGGGCAAGCGCTTCCGCATCCCCGACATGCTCGCCAACCGCGCCGACGTGTGGAACCTGGGCGACGTGCTGTCGGGGCGCGACGAGCTGTTCGCGCTGAGCTACATCGACAACGCGCTCACCTCCAACCCCGTCCTGTCGCCGCTCTCCACCCGCGACCGGGGCGACATCCGCCTCCTGGTGCGGCTGGCGCGCGGCGACTCGGGGGTCCGGGCCGACCAGCTCTCCCACCCGTACTCCTCGGTGGAGCTGGAACAGGTCCTCGCGGTACTGCGCAAGCTGCTGCGGATCCAGCGGGTGGTGCTGGCCAACAACCAGGCCTACATCGCCTCGGCCGCCCAGGCGGACGCGTCGCGGACCGAGCCGCCGTTCCAGCTCCAGGGCTCGTACCGGAACATGAACAAGCTCGCGGCCCGGGTCGTCCCGGTGATGAACGACGCCGAGCTGGAGGCCGTGATCGACGACCACTACCTCGGCGAGGCCCAGACCCTCACCTCGGGCGCGGAGGCCAACCTGCTCAAACTGGCCGAGCTGCGCGGCACCATGACCCCCGTACAGGCCGCGCGGTGGGCCGAGGTGAAGGCCGCCTACCTTCGCGCCCAGGCCCTCGGCGGCGCCGAGGACGACCCGATGACCCGCGCGGTCGGTGCGGTCGGCCTGCTGGCCGACCGGGTGAGCACCGCCATCGAACACGCCGCCGACCGCCTGTCCCCCGAACCGTGAGGCCCGGGGCCGGGCCACCGCCGAGATCCGCGAGGCGGGCACCCCGGCCCCGGGCGAGCTCACCCCGGCCATGCACCGGCCTCGACCCGTCGCACACCGACATTTGCCACTACCTGTGGCTGCCGTCGCCGGTCGCCGGGGAACGGTCACCGTATGGCTGCCGAACCAGAGGTACGGGTGCGCCGGGTCTACGAGGAGCCGGAGCCCCGGGACGGCGCCCGGGTGCTGGTCGACCGGATCTGGCCGCGCGGGCTGTCCAAGGAGAAGGCGCACCTGGAGGAGTGGTGCAAGGCGGTGGCGCCCTCGACCGAGCTGCGCACGTGGTATGGCCACGATCCGGCCCGGTTCGAGGAGTTCGGCCGCCGCTACCGGGCCGAACTCGAGGATCCCGAGCGGGCCGCCGCGCTGGAGCACCTGCGGGAGCTGGCGAGGAGCCGGACGGTGACGCTCCTGACCGCGACCAGGCAGGCCGACATCAGCGAGGCCGTGGTCCTCGCCGACCTGCTGCGAAGATGAGTGATGTCGTGGTCCTCACCGGCCTGCGGAGGTGAGGGCGGCCGCGGTCCTCGACGGCCCCGCCGTCGTTCTCGTCCCGGTCGGGCCCGGCACATGGGCGGGGGCGGGGCCGGTCGTCCGGCAGGGCGGGCGCGGGGCGTCGCCGGGTGTCGAATACGGTGAGCAGGTGTCGGTCAGCGACCGGCGGCCCGCAGACGGCCGCCGGGTCGAGCGAGAGCAAGGAACGCAGTGAAGCTTCTTCATTCCGGGAAGGTCCGCGACGTCTACGAGGATCGCGGGGACATCGTCCTCGTGGCGTCCGACCGGGTGTCGGTGTACGACGTGATCCTGCCCACCCCGATCCCCGACAAGGGGAAGATCCTCACGCGGCTGTCGCTGTGGTGGTTCGAGCAGCTCGCCGACATCGTGCCCAACCACGTGATCTCGGCGACCGACGTGCCCGCCGAGTTCGAGGGGCGTGCGGTGCGGTGCCGGAGGCTGGAGATGGTGCAGGTCGAGTGCATCGCGCGCGGTTACCTGACCGGCAGCGGGCTGAAGGAGTACCGGGCGCACGGGTCGGTCTCGGGCGTGCCGCTGCCGCCCGGACTGGTCGACGGCTCCAAACTCCCCGAGCCGATCTTCACCCCGAGCACCAAGGCGCCGCTCGGGCAGCACGACGAGCCCATCTCCTTCGAGGACGTCGTCTCCCGGGAGGGCGCGGAGGCCGCCGAGGAGTTCAGGCGGATCACGCTGGAGGTCTACCGGCGCGGCTCCGAGCTCGCCGCGGAGCGGGGCGTCATCATCGCCGACACCAAGATCGAGCTGGGCCGGGCCGCCGACGGCACGCTCGTGCTCGGCGACGAGGTGCTGACCTCCGACTCCTCCCGCTTCTGGCCCGCCGACCAGTGGGAGCCCGGCCGCCCGCAGTTCTCCTTCGACAAGCAGTACGTGCGCGACTGGGCCACCGGCACGGGCTGGGACAAGCGGGAACCCGCCCCGGAGGTGCCCGCCGAGATCGTGGAGGTCACCCGGGCGCGCTACATCGAGGCGTACGAGCGCATCACCGGCAAGACCTGGTGAGTTCCCAAGGCTCGTAGCCCGCCCGGCGAGGATGCCCGCCGACGAGAAGGTCCGCCGACGGGGGCCGGCTCTCGGGTCCCGCCAGGCCGGGAGAGCCGGAGCCCTGGGACCCGGGACCCGGGGATCGGGCCCGCGGGTCAGAGGGTCAGAGGGTCAGAGGGAGAGCCTCCGCTCGACCGCGGCGCCCACGATGGTCGGGCCCGCCGGAGCCGCGTCGGTGGGCGTCCCGAAGTCGGCCACGACGCAGGTGATGTTGTCGGGGCCGCCTCCCCGGTTGGCCAGGTCGATGAGCCAGCGGGCGGCCTCGTCGGGGTCGGAGATCTCGGTCAGCGTGTTGAACAGGGTCTCGGGACCGACCACGGCGGTCAGGCCGTCGGAGCAGAGCAGGTAGCGGTCCTCGGGATAGGCCTCGCGCAGCGACAGGTCCAGCTCGCCGTCACCGGTGCCTTCGAGGACCCGCAGCACCATCGACCGGCGCGGGTGCTCGGCGGCCTGCTCCGGGGTGATCCGCCCCTCGTCCACCAATGACTGGACCAGGGTGTGGTCGTGGGTGATCTGGTAAAGGGCGCCGTCACGCAACATGTAGGCCCGGGAGTCCCCGACGTGGGCCAGGGCGAAGGTGGCGCCGTCCCAGAGCATGGCGGTCAAGGTGGTGCCCATGCCGCGCAGCGTGGGGTCCTGCTCGCTCATGTCGCGCAGCGTGTGGTTCACGTCCCTGGCGGCGCCCTTGAGCGCGGCGAGCAGGTCGACACCGCCGGCGGGCAGAGTGTCGTCCAGCTTCGCCATGGCGGTGACGGCAAGTGAGCTGGCGACCTCTCCACCCGCATGACCACCCATGCCGTCGGCTATGGCAAGCAGGCGGGCGCTCGCGTAGCCCGAGTCCTCGTTCGCCTCACGGCGGACACCCACGTCCGAGCGGGCCGCGTAGCGCAGTGCAAGTGGTTGGTTCAGTGCCATGAGGGCAGTAAATCATTGGTTGAAGCACTTCACAAGCAAAGTCGTTGTAGACCGCTGCGGCACAGTCAACTACTGTGGCCCACCATGGAGGAGAGCCAGGAGATCACCGTGAACGCGGGCGACATCGCCCGGCTCGCCGGGGTCGGCAGGGCAGCGGTGAGCAACTGGCGCCGCCGCCATGAGGACTTTCCCCAGCCGGTGGGCGGCACCGCCTCCAGCCCGCTGTTCTCCCTGCCCGAGATCGCCGTGTGGTTGCGCGCGAACGGCAAGTCCTTCGAGGTCTCGCTCGGCGACCTGGTCTGGCAGCGGATGCGCACCTCGGTCGACGATCTCAGGCTGGGCGAGCTGGTGGCCAAGGTCGGCGCGTTCCTGCTGTTCCTGCGCCGCGAGCCCACCGCCTGGCGTGATCATGGCACGAAGTCTCTCACCCGCGTGGCCGAGGTGACGACGGATCTCCCCGGCTCCGCCGATCTCCGCCTGGACGACCTGGCCCTCGTCCGGCTGGTCGCCGAGCTGGCCGCCGAGCGCGGCCCCCTGGAGGTCTTCGAGTTCCTGTTCGGGCGCTACGCCGAGGCCCACTCCCGCCAGCTCCCGGTCACCAGGGACGACGTGGCCGCGCTCATGGTCCGGCTGGCGGCCGGGAACGGGGGCGTCGTCCTCGATCCCGCGTGCGGCGTCGGGACACTGCTGCTGGGCGCGGACTCCCTGGCCGGTCGGGGCGGCGCCTCGGCGGGCGGGGGGACGAGCGTCCGGGCGGGACGCGGGGCCGTCCTGATGGGGCAGGAGATCAACGAGACGAACGCGCTGCTCACCGCCGTACGCCTGCTGCTGCGCGGGGCCGAGGCGCGGATCGTCGCCGGTGACTCCCTGCGCGAGGACCGCCTGGCCGGTGAGCCCGCCGACGCCGTGGTCTGCGACCCGCCGTTCAACGAGCGGGTCTGGGGACACGAGGAGCTCGCCGGCGACCCGCGCTGGGAGTACGGGTTGCCGCCGCGCGGGGAGTCGGAGCTGGCCTGGGTGCAGCACTGCCTGGCCCGGGTGAGGCCGGGCGGCCTGGTGGCGATCCTGATGCCCACCGCCGCCGCCAGCCGCCGTCCCGGCAAGCGGATCCGCGGCAACCTGCTCAGGACGGGGGCGCTGCGGGCCGTGGTGACGCTGGCGCCCGGCGGCCCCGACCTGTGGATGCTCCGCAGGCCCGACGGCGGGCGTCCGCCGTCGCAGCTGCTGGTGGTGGACGCCGCCGAGGACCTGTCGATCGTGGAGCCCGCCTGGCGCGCGTACGTGGAGGACCCGGAGGCCGAGCTGTCCGGGGAGAGCCGGACGGTGCGCATCATCGACCTGCTCGACGACGAGGTCGACCTCGCCCCGTCCAGGCACCGCCCCCAGCACGGCGGCCTCGACTTCCTGCGCGACTTCACCGACGCCCTGACCAGGTTCAAGGAGACCTCGGCCCTGCTGCCGGACGCCACTCCCGCCCTCCAGCCGCTCGCCGAGCGGCAGGACCTGCCGACCACCACGGTCGGCGAGCTGGCCAAGGCCGGGCTGATCACGATCCTGCAGGCGCCGGCGAGGATGTCCGCGGACGAGGGCCCGCTTCCGGTGCTGACCGCCGACGACACCGCGGCGGGCGTGCCGCCCTCGGGCCGCACCACCCTCGACCCGGCCCTGGTCATGATCAGGCCGGGCGACGTGGTGACCACCGCGCTGGGCGCGGTCAGGGTGATCACCCACAGTGGCGCGGCGCTCGGCCCGCAGCTCACGCTCTACCGGGTCGACCCGCAGCGGCTCGACTCCGGATTCCTGGCCGGGTTCCTGCGCTCGGCCGACGCGGCGAGGATCCATCCCAGTTCCAGCCGCCTCGACGTGCGACGGGCGCGGGTGCCCATGCTGCCCCTGTCCGACCAGCGGATGTACGGTACGGTCTTCCGCGAGCTGTTCGACCTGGAGGACAGACTGCGCGAAACGCGGACGCTGGGGGAAACGCTGCTCCGGCTAGGCTTTGACGGACTGGTCGACGGCCATCTCCGGCCGTGCGACCAAGGGGCGTGACGCCCGCAGGTCCAGGGGAGGGTCGATGGTCATCGGCGACCGATACGTGCTCGACGACCTTCCCCTCGGCCAGGGGGGCATGGGGGCCGTCTACGGCGGCCACGACAAGCATCTCGACCGCAGGGTGGCCGTCAAGTTCCTGAAGTTCCTCACCGGCCCCGACGAGGAGCTGAAGCGGCGTTTCCTGCGCGAGGCCCGCATCCTGGCCAGGCTGGAACACCCCGGCGCTCCGGTCCTGTACGACTTCGGCACCTTCGACCAGCGGCTGTTCCAGGTGATGCAGTTCATCGAGGGCGTCACCGTGGCCGACGTGGTCAGCGAGCACGGCCCGCTCCCGGTGCCGTGGGCGGCGGCGATCGCCGCGCAGGCCTGCGCGGTGCTGACGGCCGCCCACGCGCTGTCCATCTACCATCGCGATCTGAAGCCGACCAACCTGATGCTCTGCCCCGACGGGAGCGTGAAGGTCCTCGACTTCGGCCTGGCCGTGCTCCGCGAGTCCGGTTCGACCCAGTTCACCCGGGTGGGCCAGATCCTCGGCACCCCGTCGTACATGGCGCCCGAGCAGATCCAGCGCGGCCTGTCCGGCCCCCGCAGCGACCTCTACGCCCTCGGGTGTGTGATCCACGAGATGCTGACGGGCCGCCAGCTGTTCACCGGCCCCACCGAGTACGCCGTGTTCGAGCGCCAGGTGAAGGAACGCCCGCCGGAGGTGCCCGGCGTCCCGGACGAGCTGAACCGCCTCGTCGCCGACCTGCTGGAGAAGGATCCCGGCAACCGTCCCTCGGGCGCCGACGTCCTCTACGAGCGGCTGCAGCCCTTCGCGGTGGACCTGCCGATGCTTCCCGGCTTCCTGCACCCGTCGTCGGTGCCGAGCCCGGGACGGATGTACGCGCGGATGGTCGGCCGGGTCCTGGGCTGACGGGTTCGCGGCCCCTGTGGCACCGCCGGGCGGGCCGGGAACAGGTCCTCGCCCGCGTTTTCCCGCCGAGGGCGCCGAGCGGCGGCCGGCGTTCCCGTGGTGCTCTGTTCCAACGTCTCAAGCTCCCTTTACCGGCATTTTCGGTACGTAATGCAGTTCGTTCAGGCCGCTGCCGGGGTCGTAGGTGCAGTAGTAGTCGCGCCAGGGGTATCTGGCGTGCGCGCTGACCTCTTCGTACAGGCAGAGGTAACAGTTGCTGAAGCTTGTGACGTACACGCTGCCAGGGCGGACGGAGGTCGGGAAGTCGCAGTTGCCCACCGTGATCGACGTCGATTCCCGCATGGCGTCGTCACCGGTCACGGCCGCGCACCCTGACGCGCCCAGCACGCCCAGGCCGAACCACAGCGTGACACTCGTACCGGCGAGCGCGATCGCCCGAGCGGAATTTCCCTTCTTCACGAACATCCCTTTCTTAACGCGATCTTGATGATTCCGACCGCATGGTCGCGGTGTCCGCGGAGCCGCGCGGAAACCATGTTCCGGCCGGTCGGCACCCTGATCGGAGGCGGTGACCGCCTCCGTGGTCTCGCGGCCGGGGGCGGTTGGGCAGCGGGCGAAGGGGTAAGGGCCGAGCAGTGAACCGAGGCCGGACGACCAGATCCCACCTGCGACGACCCCGATGACCTCGACCAGGCCGGTCTCGCGAGCATCGAGCTCGATCGGCGGCGGGGCGTTCGCCGCGGCGGCGCCGGCGCGCACGACAGACTCGATGAGAATGAGGTGGCACAGGTCAGGCCTGACGGCTTTTTGGCTGGTCATCGGGCCGCTCATACCGTCTGGACCAATCTTTCATCAGATTTCGCCATAAGTCCAAGGCTTGTTCTGACGTCATCGATGCCCTCCGGACATCGGCGAACGCGATCAGGGCGGGGGTGGTGCTCGAATGGATCTTGATCTCCGCAAGCTTCGCTACTTCATCGCGGTGGCGGAACGGCTGCATTTCGGCCGGGCGGCCGAAGCACTGCACATCACACAACCCGCGCTCTCCCGGCAGATCAGACAACTAGAACATGACGTGGGCGCCGACCTCTTCGTCCGTACCAGCCGGGAGGTCACCCTCACTCCCGCGGGCGAGCAGCTCCTGCACGACGCGGGGCGGCTGCTCGCCGCCAGCCGCGCGGCCCGGGACAGGGCGCGCCGCGCCGGCGAGGACGGGCGCCACCTGACCGTCGGGTTCATGCTCGGCATAGACACCGCCCCGGCCCTGCGGTGCTTCACCGAGCGCCACCCCGACGTGATCATCCACCTCAAACGCCTGCACATGAAGAACCGCAGCGAGGCTCTGCTCGACGGCCGCGTCGATGTCGGCTTCGTCCGGCTTCCCTTGGTCTCCGAGGGACTGAGCACGATGTTCCTGTACACCGAGCCGTTCACCGTCGTGCTGCCCGCCGACCACCCTCTGGCGGGCAAGACCTCGCTGAGCATCGACGACGTCGCCGACGAGCCCGTCCTGCACTACGCCGACGCCGACCCGGCGTGGAACGCCTTCTGGAGAATCGACCCACGCCCCGACGGGACCCGGCCCCGCTCCGGGCCCGCCGTGCACGACATCGAGGAGATCGTGGAGTACGTCCGGGCGGGGCGCGGTGTGGTGTTCCTCCCTCCCGCGATCATCTCCTTGTTCCCGCGGCCCCACGTCACCTACGTTCCGGTCGCCGACGCCCCGCTGGGCACGGTCGTGCTGGCCTGGGACAGCACCCGGCGCTCCCCCCTGATCGCCGCCCTGGCCGAGGCCATCCTGGAGGCCGGTCCCCCCGGGCGGTGAGCCGGAGGTCGTTCACCGGCCGGTTCCGGCGATCGGGGAGAATACGGCCCGTGGAAGGTCGATGGGTCGAGGTGGCGGACCGGGTGCTCGTGCGGCGGTACGCCGAGCTGGACCTGTCGGTGGGGCTGGTCATGGGCGACGGCGGCTGCCTGGTGGTCGACACGCGGGGGGACGAGCGGCAGGGGGCGGAGCTGCTCGCGGAGGTGAGACGGATCACCCGCGACCCGTGGACGGTGGCGATCACCCACTCGCACTTCGACCACAGCTTCGGCACCCGGCCGTTCCTCGGCCGCCCCGTCTGGGCACACGAGAGCTGCCGCGCCGACCTGGTCGAGAACGGCGGCCGGGCCAGGGACGAGTGGGCACGGTACTACCGGGATCTGGGACGCCCGGACATCGCCGGCGACATCGCGAGGACCGAGATCGTGCCGCCGGACCACCTCGTGACCGACCGGGCCCGGCTGGTCGTCGGGGGCCGCCCGGTCGTCCTGGCCCACCTCGGCCGCGGCCACTCCGGCAACGACATGGTCGTCCACGTGCCGGACGCCGGGGTGATCTTCGCCGGGGACCTCGTGGAGAACGGCGCGCCGCCCGCCTACGAGGACGCCTACCCCCTCGAATGGCCCGCCACGGTCGCCGGGCTGCTCGACCTGCTCGACGGGGGTCCCGGCCCCGGTGGCGCGGTCGTCGTTCCCGGTCACGGCGACCCGGCCGGCCGCGCGTTCGTCGTCGCCCAGCACGCGGAGATCTCCGCTCTGGCCCGTCTCTGCGAGCGGGTGAGCGCGGGTCTCCTGTCCCCCGCCGACGCCGTACGCCGGTCGCCGTACCCCGAGGAGACGACCAGGATCGCCCTCGGCCGCGCGGGTCGCCCCTGACGGCGGCCGGGTCGCGTCGGCCGCGGAAGAGCACGCGGGCGGGGCGGGCCCGGCGCGGTGCCGGGCCGGTGTCCGGCGGTCCCCTCAGGAGCGGGTGAGGTCGGTCAGGTAGGCGGTGAGGGCGTTCAGATCCTGGAGGAACCAGGTGTCACCGCCAAAGTCGATCATGATGTCCAGCTCCGCCTCGATGGCGTCGACCAGGCGGATCGTGGCGATGGAGGTGATCCCCATGGCGACGAACGAGCTGTCGGAATCGAGGATCTCCTGGGCGGAGGGTTCCCCGTCACACGCCGTGGACAGCGCTCCGGCCAGCCACGTCCGGAGGGAGTCCCCGGAAGGGGGGACGCCCGTCCCCGTCGTTCCCCCGGCCCGCTCGGCCGGCGCGGTCTGCCCGGCGGGCTCCACCGGTTCGGCCGGACCCGCCGGACCGGCGACGTCTGGGTGACTCATTCGATACCTCCAGTGGGAAACCCGGGTTCCGGTCCCGGGAGGGTGCCGGGTTCTCCCCCGGCCCGCCGGTCGTCACGGGGAAGGGGTGAGCGTGTTCAGGAACCGTCCGTGCCGAGCATCCGGGCGACCTCCTCGTCCGTCAGCGCGGACAGCTCCTCCATCAGGATCCGCTCCACCACGACCGCGAGATCGGCCACCGTGCGGTTCCTGAAGAGCTCGCGGACGGGAACGTCGATCCCGGCGGCCGTGCGCAGGCGGGAACCGACCCGCACGGCGAGCAGGGAGTGACCGCCCAGCGCGAAGAAGTCGTCGAGCGCGCCGACCTTGCCGACACCCAGCACCTCCTGCCAGACGCCCGCCACGAGGATCTCCGCGTCGTTCCTCGGCTCCACGAAGGGCCGGTCCTCGTCGAGGTCGAAGCCGGGCGCGGGCAGCGCGCGACGGTCGATCTTCCCTCCGGTGGTCACCGGCAGCTCGTCCAGGGTCACCCAGACGTCGGGAACCATGTACGGCGGGAGCGCCGCGGCGAGGTCGCGCCGGAGCTCCGCCGGGTCGGCGGGGCCCGCGACGTAGGCGACCAGCCTGTCCTCGCGGGCGGTCACCGCCGCCTGCCGCACGCCGGGGTGGGCGAGGAGACGTCCCTCGATCTCGGCGGGCTCGATCCTGAACCCGCGGACCTTCATCTGGTCGTCGACGCGGCCCAGGAACTCCAGCAGGCCGTCCGCGCGCCACCGGACCAGATCTCCGGTGCGGTAGAGCCGCCCCAGCTCCGGGTCGTCGAGGAAACGCCCGGCGGTCAGGTCCGGACGGCCGAGGTATCCCCTGGCGAGTCCCGCGCCGCCGAGGAGCAGTTCCCCCGGGGCGCCGGGCGGCGCGCGGTGCGGAAGCTCGGACGGCGTGCGGCGCGGAGGCGCTCCGGGGGCGCCGGGCGGTACACGGGGGTCGCGGGGGTCGACGACGACCGCCCGGGTGCCGCCGATCGGCCGCCCGATCGGAGGGCGTCCCTCGGTGTCGGCGGAGCCGAGATCGGCCGCGGTGGCGATGATCGTGGCCTCGGTGGGCCCGTAGGTGTTGACCAGCCGGACCCGGTCGCCGAACCGCTCCCGCCAGCGGGCCACGGCTCCGGCGTGCACCTGCTCGCCACCGAGGATGACCAGCCGCAGCCGTTCCGGCCAGGCCACGTCGTCGATCTGGTCGACCAGCCGGTGCCAGTAGGCGGTCGGCAGGTCCAGCACGGTCACCTCGCGCCCCCGGGGTCCGGCGAGGACCTCGGGAAGGGTGACCGCGCCGCCCGGCAGGAGTTCGAGGGCCGCTCCCGAGGCCAGCGCGGGGTAGATCTCCTCGGCGTGCGCGTCGAAGCCGAGCGCGGCGAACTGGACCACCCGGTCTCCCGGCCCCAGCCCGTACGCCTCCCTCATCCAGGCCACCCGGTCGGCCAGGGCCCGGTGCTCCACCACCACGCCCTTGGGCTGCCCGGTGGACCCCGAGGTGTAGATGACGTACGCGGCGTCGTCCCCGTCGACGCGATGCGCGGTCTCCTCGGGCCTCTCGTGCTCCAGATCGTCCAGGACCAGCACCGGGACGTCCCCCGGCGGCGGGCCGCCGAGGCGGCGGGCCGTCACCAGGAGGGCGGCTCCGCTGCCGGACAGGAGCGTCCCCACCCGTTCCTCCGGGAGTTCGGGGTCGACGGGCAGGTAGGCGCCACCGGCACGCCACACGGCGAGCATCGCCGCGACGACGTCGATCGACCGGTCCGCCACGACCGCGACGACCGTCTCCCGTACGACACCGCGGCGCCGGAGCAGCGCGGCCAGCGCGGCGACGCGGCGCTCCAGGCCCGCGTAGGTCAGCGTCTCGTCGCCGCAGCCCACCGCCGTCGCGTCCGCGTGCAGGACGGTCGCCTCCCGGACGAGGTCCGGCACGAGAGGACCGGGGAGGAGGGCCGTCGCCTCCTCGTGGACGCGCAGCCGGGCGTCGTCCTCGTCGGTGCGCAGCGGCAGCGCGGAGAGGGCCCGGCGGGGGTCGGCGGCGATCGCGCGGCACAGGACGCCGAACCGGCCCGCGAGGCGGGCGGCGGTCTCGACCTCGAACAGCTCGGCGTCGTAGCCGAGCACCAGGAAGAGCCCGTCGTCGTCCCGCCACATCTCCAGCATGAGGTCGAACTTGGCCTGCCGGTATCCGGCGTCGAAGAACTCCAGGTCCAGGTCGGCGAGGGAGTCCCTGGTGCCGTCGTCCTGGCTGTGCAGGATGGCCATGGTCCGGAAGAGCGGCGTACGGCTCAGGCCGCGCTCCACCTCCAGCTCCGTCGCGAGCCTCTCGAACGGCACCTCCTGGTGCGCCATCGCCTCCAGCACGATCGTCCGCGTACGGCCCACGAGGTCGGTGAAGGAGGGGTCTCCCGACAGGTCACCCCGCAGGACCAGGGTGCTGGCGAGATAGCCGACGACCGGCTCCAGCTCGACGCGGTCCCTCCCCGCGTAGGAGGAGCCGACCATGATGTCGTCCTGGCCGGTGTGGCGGGCCAGCAGCACCTGGTACGCGGCGAGCAGCACCATGAAGAGGGTCGCCCCGCACTCCTGGGCCACCTCCTCCAGCCGCGCGGTGAGATCGGCGGGCAGGCGGAAGGAGTGGAACCCCCCGGTGTGGGAGGAGATCGGCGGGCGGGGGTGGTCGAGCGGCAGCTCCAGCACGGGAGGGTCGGCGAGCCGCTCGCGCCAGTAGCCGAACGCCGCCCCGTCGTCGCGGCTCCGCTGCCAGAACGCGATGTCCCCGTACGTCACCGGCGGCTCGGCGAGACCGGGTTCCGTCCCGTTCCGGTGCGCGGCGTACAGGGCGGCCAGGTCGTCGGCCAGGACGTTGAGCGACCAGCCGTCGCCCGCGATGTGGTGGAGGACGAGGCAGAGCACGTGGTCGTGCTCTGCCAGGCGCAGCAGGCTGACCCGGAACGGGGGCGGTCCCGTGAGGTCGAAGGGGGCGTTGGTCCGCTCCGCGACCAGCCGCCGCGCCTCCCGCTCCCTCTCCGCGAGTTCCCCGCCGCTCTCTCCTGCGGTCTCTCCTCCGGCGGTTCCGGGGCCGGCCCCTCCCGCGAGCCGCTCTCCCCCCGCCGGTTCCCCGCCGGAGAGGTCGATGTGCTCGATCAGCGGACCGGTCGCGGGGTCGGTGATCGCGACCGGCCCGCCGTCCACCTCCGGGTAGCGGGTGCGCAGGGTCTCGTGCCGCGCCGCCAGGTCCCGGAGAGCGTGTTCCAGCGCGGCGGTGTCGAGATCGCCGCGCAGGCGCCAGACGTTGAACATGTTGTACGCCGCGTCGTCCGGATCGAGCCGGTGCAGGAGCCAGAGCCGCTCCTGCGCGGGCGAGAGCGCGAGCGGCGCGCCCTCGGGGCGCGGACGCAACGGGACGGCACGACCGTCGTGGTCGTCCGCGGGGCCGGACACGGCGCTGCCGACGACCTCGGCGAACCCGGCGACCGTCGGCCGGCCGAACAGCTCCCTGACGGGAACCTCCACGTCGAGCAGCGCCGCGATCCGCGCGGTGACCTTGACCGCGAGCAGCGAGTGCCCGCCCAGGCCGAAGAAGTCGTCGTCGGCGCCGAGCCGGTCGGCGGCCACGCCCAGCACCTCGGCGAAGATCCCGGCCACCCGCCGTTCCAGGGGGGTCTCCGGCGGGCGGCCGTGCCCGGCGGACGGCCTGCCGGGCGCGGGGAGCGCCTTGCGGTCGACCTTGCCGTTCGGGGTGAGGGGCAGCGCGGGCAGCGGCACCACGACCGCGGGCACCATGATCGCGGGCAGCGACCGCGCGACGTGCTCCCGGAGCCTCGCGAGGTCCACCTCACCGGTGACCTCGACGCCTCCGGCCGCGGCTCCGGTTCCCGCTCCGGTTCCGGCCTGGACTCCTGCTCCGGCTTCTGCGGCACGGTCCTCTCCGGCGGCGGGTGGGACCCCGACCACGTACGCCACCAGGGTGTCGTCGACGATCGCGGCGACCGCGCGGGAGACCTCGGGGTGGGTCTCCAGGACGGCCTCGACCTCGCCCAGCTCGATACGGTGGCCTCGCAGCTTCACCTGGCCGTCGGCCCGGCCGAGGAACTCCAGCCGCCCGTCCGCCAGCCATCTCACCCGGTCGCCGGTCCGGTACAGACGCGACCCCGGCGGACCGAACGGGTCGGGCAGGAAGCGCTCCGCGGTCAGGCCCGGCCGCTTCAGGTAGCCCCGCGCCAGCCCCGTCCCCGCGATGAACAGCTCGCCGACCACCCCGAGGGGCACCGGGTCGAGCCTGTCGTCGAGCACGTGGACACGGGTGTTGGCCAGCGGCCTGCCGATCGCCACCGTCCCGGGCTCGGCGGGCACCGGCTCGTAGGTGGACCAGATCGTCGTCTCGGTGGGCCCGTACACGTTCCACATCGCTCGCACGCGCCCTCGCAGCGCGCGGGCGAGGGCGGGCGGCAGCGCCTCGCCCCCGGTCAGGGCGGTCACCCTCGGCCCGTCGAATCCCGCGTCGAGGAGCGCCCGCCAGCCCGACGGCGTGGCCTGGACGTGCGTCACGCCGTGCGCGGCGGCGAGCCTCACCAGCGCGAGCGCGTCCGACGCCTCCGCGCCTCCCGCGACGACCACCCGGCCGCCGGTGACCAGCGGGAGGAAGAACTCCAGCACGGAGATGTCGAACGACAGGGAGGTGAGCGCCAGCCAGACGTGACCGGGACCGGCGCCGAGCAGGTCCCGCATGGCCAGCAGCAGGTTGACCACGGCGCGGTGCTCGATCGCGACCCCCTTGGGGCGGCCCGTCGAGCCCGACGTGTAGATCACGTACGCGAGGTCGTCCGGCGTCGCGAGCGGCACGGGGGGCGTGCCGGGCTCACCGGCGAACACCAGGGGGTCCTCGATGAACAGGACCCGGGCTGTACTCCCGCCGCTCCCGCCGCTCCAGGCGTCCTCGGGAAGCCGTCCGCGCACGCGCTCCTCGGTGAGGAGCAGTTCCGCGCCCGAGTCGCGCAGCACGAAGGCGAGGCGCTCGGCGGGGTAGTCCGGGTCGAGGGGCAGGTAGGCGCCGCCCGCCCTCATCACGGCCAGCAGCGCGACCAGCGTCTCCAGCGAGCGGGTGGCGCACACGGCCACGACGGCGCCGGGCCGCACGCCCTCGCGCCGCAGCCGGTTGGCCAGCCGGTTGACGCTCGTCTCCAGTTCCGCGTACGTCAGGCTCCGCCCGCCGCACGTGGCCGCGACCGTCCCGGGCTCACCCGCGACCAGGTCGTGGAGGGTGGCCTCCGGGCGCGGGGCGGCGGTGTCGTTCCACACGGTGAGGGCCAGTTCGCGTTCGGCCTCCGGGGGGAGACCGAGCTCCGACAGCCGCGTGCCGGGGTCCTCGACGGCCCTGCGCAGCATGGCCGCGACGTGCGCCGCCATCCGCTCGGCCGTGGCGTGGTCGAACAGGGCGGTGCTGTAGACGAGGGAGAGTTCGAGGTCGCCGTCCCGCCGCCCGAACTCCAGCGACAGGTCGAACTTCGCCGACCGTGCGTCGCCCAGGTCGACCGCCTCCGCGGTGACGCCGGGCAGGGTGAGGGCGGTGCCCTGATAGTCGTGCAGGACGAGCTGGGCCTGGAAGAGGGGCGTGCGGCTGAGGTCCCTGGGGACGTTCAGCTCGCTCACCAGCCGGTCGAAGGGCAGGGCCGCGTTGGTGTACGCCTGCAGGGCCGCGCGGCGGACCCTGACGAGCAGTTCCCCGAAGGTCGGGTCGCCCGACAGGTCCCCGCGGATCACCAGCGTGTTGAGGAAGAGCCCGATGAGCGGCTCCAGCTCGTCCCTGTCCCGTCCGGCGATCGGCGTGCCGACGCAGATGTCCTCCTGGCCGGAGCGGCGCGACAGCAGGACCAGGTACACGGCGAGCAGCACCATGAACGGCGTGGTGCGGGTGCGCCGGGCGAGCCCGTCGACGGCGTCGGCCAGCTCGGCGGGGAGCAGGAGCAGGGCGCAGCCGCCCTCGGAGGTCCTGACCGGGGGACGCGGCCGGTCCGTCGGGAGCTCCAGCGTCGGCGGGTCGGCCAGCCTTCGCCGCCAGTGGCCGAGTTGCTCGTCCGCCAGGTCGTCCGGACGCTCGCGCTGCCACAGCGCGAAGTCCGCGTACTGGATCGGCAGCGGCTCCCACGACGGCCGTTCACCGGCCAGGAACGCTCCGTAAAGCGTGGCCAGCTCGCGCGCGAACACGCCGATCGACCAGCCGTCCACGGCGATGTGGTGGAACACGACGTAGATCGCGTGCTCCCGCTCGGACAGGCGCAACAGGCCCGCCCGGAGCGGCGGCTCGCCCGCCAGGTCGAACCGCCGCTCGATCTGCTCCCGGACGAGCCGCGTGGTCCGCGCCTCACGTTCCGTCTCGGGAAGATCCGACAGGTCCAGCAATTTCAGGTACGGCCGGTCGCCGGCCGGGTGTGGCTCGTCGACGACCTGGACGGGAGCGCCGTCCCTGCTCGGGAAGCGGGTCCGCAGGATCTCGTGCCTCGCCACGATCTCGGCGAGCGCCCGCTCCAGGGCGTCCGGGTCGAGCGGTCCCCGGAGCCGTTCGGCGATGAAGACGTTGTGGGCGCCGCCGCCTCCGGCCCCTTCCAGCCGGTCGAGGAACCACATGCGCTCCTGGCCGTACGAGAGCGGCAGCTCGCGGATGCCATCGGGCCGGGGTGTGATCCCGTCCCGCGCGAGCATGTCCATCCCTAGACCTCCCGCCGGAGAGGCGCGGGAACCGTTCTCATGACGGCCTCCCTGCTGGCAGATCGCGAGCCCGAAAGGAGATCCTTCATAATCACGACAAAAGACTGTCAGATAAAAACATAAATCCGCAAGGAGCAGACATTCAGCGCCGGATATCGGTGCCGCCTTCGGCGAAGGCGCTGACTGCGCTCCGGACCGTCCGCGCCGCCGCCGGGCGTACCGCTGACATCATGTCGCCTGACACTAGTTGCCGGTGCCCACGCCGTGAAGGCGGGGGCGGGAGGTTGACCGCGCCGCCGCCGGGAGTGTCTGATCATTGTGGGCGAGCGGCTTCACGGGCGGGTCGCGCGGCTCGCGGAATCGCGCCGGACCCGGTCCGGGCGTTCACCCACGACGTTCTCTCCCTCCGCTCGCCGTTGCGTCCGGGTCATTGTCGGCGTCCGGCCTCGGGAGAGGTTTCCGATATTCGAAGGCGGGGGCTTTGCTGATCGGACCCGGCCGGTCTCCGGACGCGAGGGTGGTGCGCGACGGGCCGCTCACCTGGGCCCAGCACGAGTGGATCCAGTGGATCCCCACCGACACGGACACCTCCTACGAGGACAACATCTGCGCCGCCGTACCGGGGCGGAACCTGCCCGTCGGCCAGGTCGTCGCGGCGGTACGCGACGTCCTCGCCCGGCACGAGGGACTGCGGTCGCTGGTCCGCCGCGCGGGCCGCGAGGACAGCCTCCAGTACGTCTGCCCGGTCGACGACCGGCTGGACGACGTGATCCAGGTGATGGATGACGAGGCGTCCTTCAGGCGGCGGTTCGACACCCCGTGGCGGCGCACCTGCTTCAGGATCGGCGAGCAGTGGCCCGTCAGGGCCGTCCTGGACGCGGCGGGCGGGCGCGTGCGCCGGATCGACCTCGTCGTCGACCACGTCGCGATCGACCCGTGGGGGATGCGGGTCCTCTGCGACGACCTGAGGCACGCCCTCCACACGCGTGCCACGGGCCGCGCGTCGTTCCCCGGCCCCGCCGCCGAGCAGCCGATCGACGTCGCTCTGTCCGAGAACTCCCCCGCCGGGCGGGCCTACCAGCGGCGGGCCCTGGGCTACTGGGAGCGGCGGCTGGGCGAGATCGGCAAGGCGCTCGACGGCCACGTGCCCTTCGCGCCCTCGCGAGCCCCCCTCGGGCGACCCGGCGACGCACGGCCCGGCGCGTCACAGCCCGGCGAGTCCGGTCAGGGAGAGTTCCGCTCCTGCTGGCTGACGTCCCGCCGCGCGGGGTCGGCGGCCGGCGCCATAGCGCGGGCGACGGGCGTCTCCCCCTCCGCCGCCTTCCTCCTCGCCTTCGGCGCCGCCGTCTGCGCGGTGGAACGGTCGTCGCGGGCCGGGATCTTCGCGATCTCGGCGAACCGCTTCTCCGCCGGGGCGGGGCGGTCGGTGCGCAAGGCCACCATGACGATGCCCGTGCTCCTGCCCGCCGTGTGCCCCGACTCGCCGGGGGCCGCGTACCGCAGGGCGCTGGCGGACTGCGCCGCCCAGCAGCTGTCCGGCCACCGGTTCGCCAACGCCGACCCGTACGCCACGGAGCGGATGTGCGAGGAGATCCTCGGCGGCCTGTACAAGACCGGGGTGGCCTATCCCCGGTTCAGCTACATGGACGAGGGGGTCGCGGACGACCTCAACACGCTGTGGCCGGCGGGTGACGACGGGTTCCCCGGCGACGCGGACGACCGGGTCGTCACCTTCTCACCGCCCCGCCCGCTGGGCGCCCGCTACATGATGACCGTCCTGCACCGCCCCGCGGGCGCCGTGTTCAGCCTCCAGTGGAGTGACGCGACCGGCTGGGGGGCGACCGCGGAGGACATGCTCCTGTACGTCGAGGACCTGATGGTCTGGGCCGCGTCGGAGTGCGCGGGGAGCCCTCCGGCGCTCGGCGGCGCGGGACCGGCGACCTGAGGCGAGACGGCCACCGCGGACACGGCGGACACGGCGGTGACACGACGAGACATCGGGAGGCTCTCACATGGACGCTCAACGTGATGAACGAGGTCGCGGAGGGCCGGCGGTCTCCGGCGGCGCCGTCGTCCCGCGGGACCGGCACCTCGACTGGGACGGCTGCCACAACGTCCGCGACCTGGGCGGCATGCGCACCGCCGACGGACGCGAGACGCGCTGGGGCGCCCTCATCCGTTCCGACGCCCCCGAGCGCCTCAGCCCCGCCGGATGGCGGGCGCTCGCGGACCACGGCGTCCGCACGGTCGTCGACCTGCGCAACGACGGCGACTGGCGGGGCGAGGCGGTGCGCCGTCCCGCCGGCCTGACCACCGTGCGCGTGCCGCTGGACGACCAGGGGGACACCGAGTTCTGGTCCGGGCTCACCGGCCTGTACGGCACTCCCCTGTACTACCGGCCCTTCCTGGAGCGGAAGGCGGAGCGGTGCGTCGCCGCCGTATCGGCGATCGCCCGCGCCGAGCCCGGCGGGGTCGTCGTGCACTGCATGGCGGGCCGCGACCGCACCGGGCTCGTCACCCTGCTGATGCTCGCCCTCGCGGGCGTGCCGGCCGCCGACATCGCCGCCGACTACGAGCTGAGCGCGGAACGGCTGCGCCCCCTCTTCGCCAAGCTCGGCGAGGCCGACGAGGGTCCCGGGATCCAGGCGGCGCTCGCCCGCGCGAACACCACGGCCCGCGAGGTCATCGTGGCCACGGTGGAGTCGCTCGACGTCGAGTCCTACCTGCGCGGCGCCGGGCTCGGCGAGGCCGACCTGGCCGCCGCCCGCGCCCGGCTCGTCGGCCCCGCCACCTGAGCGTCGGCGTACACCTCCGTCAGCCTGCCGACCGCCCGGTCCCAGCCGAACCGGGACGCGTGGGCGAGCGCGCCGGCGCCGAGTGCCCGCAGCAGCCGGGGCGCGGCCACGAGGTCGCCGAGCACCCGGGCGTACGCGGCCGGGTCGTGCCCGTCCACGAGCACGCCGGAGATCCCGTCCCGCACCGCGGTGCGGAGGCCGCCGACGGCCGCGGCGACCACGGGGGTGCCGCACGCCTGGGCCTCGACGGCCACCAGGCCGAACGTCTCGGCGTGGGAGGGCACCACGACGGCGGTCGCCGCCCGGTACCAGTCGGCGAGCCGGCGCTGCGGGCGGGGCGGCTCCAGCCGTACCTGGCCGGTGATGCCGAGGGTGGCGGCGAGCTTGCCCAGGTGGTCGGGGCGGCCCCAACCGGCTCCGCTGGGCCCGCCCACGATCGCCACGACGAGTCGCCCGGCGAGGCCGGGGTCGCGCCGGATCATCATGGCCGCGGCGTGCAGCAGGACGTCCGGCGCCTTGAGCGGCTGCACCCTCCCGGCGAACAGCAGCACGACGGCGTCCGGAGGGAGGCCGAGCGCGCGCCGGGCCTCGGCCCGCGAGCCGGGGCGGAACAGGGACAGGTCGACGCCGGGATTGACGGTCCGCACCCTGGCCGGGTCGGCCCCGTACAGAGTGACCAGCTGGTCGGCCTCCTGCACGGTGTTGGCGACGAGCCGGTCGGCGGCGGCCACCACCTCCGTCTCCCCCGCGATGCGCCCGGCGGGCTCGGGCTCGTCGCCCGCCGCGAGCGACGCGTTCTTGACCGCGCCGAGCGAGTGCATGGACTGCACGAGGGGAACACCCCAGCGCGCCTTGGCGATCGCCCCCACCCGTCCGGCCAGCCAGTGGTGGGCGTGCACGAGGTCGTACCCGCCGTCCGGCCCCCTGGCGGCCCCCGCGCGCAGCATCTCGGCGGTGAACGGGCCGAGGGTGTCCGGCAGGTCGTTCTTGTCGAGTTCCCTGGGCGGTCCCGCGGCCAGGTGCCTGACCAGCACGCCGGGGAAGAGCTCGGCCAGCGGCGGCGCGCCGGGCGCGCCGGCGCGCGTGAAGATGTCCACCTCGACGCCCAGCGCCGCCATCCGCCGGGCGACCTCGACGATGTAGACGTTGAGTCCCCCCGCGTCGCCCCCGCCCGGCTGGGCGAACGGGGAAGTAAGGACGCTGACGGTCGCGATCCTCCGGGGAAGGGGAAGGCGTCGCGGCACGGGCATTCACCTCCGCTCGAGCATTCGCCCGGGGCGCGTCGTTCTTCGCTCCCGCGGCTGGGAATCTCCGGTGACCGGGACCCGGCACCGGCGCCGGGTTCCCGGGCGGCGCGGCGCGAGCCGTCCCGCCTCCCGGGCG
This sequence comes from Streptosporangium sp. LJ11, assembly GCF_051918945.1. Lineage (NCBI taxonomy): Bacteria > Bacillati > Actinomycetota > Actinomycetes > Streptosporangiales > Streptosporangiaceae > Streptosporangium > Streptosporangium sp. LJ11. The sequence goes on along the minus strand of NZ_JBPXMB010000025.1, from coordinate 16,445 downwards.
ACCGCGCCGTCGGGGATCTCGGCGGAGGCGTGGAGAAGCCGGGCGAGGTACGGCTGCCGCACGCGGCGCCCCCGCCGTTCTCCCGGGACGGAACCCTGAAAGTCGTGCCCGGCCGTCGCGGGATCACGGGAGGCCGGGGGTGGTCGTCGCGATTCGGCGGGACGCGCCGGTCGAGAACTGTGAATGATCAGACACTCTCGCCCGCGGCGTCGTCAACCTGTTGACGGGGGCGTCACGGCGCAGGGCATTGGCAACAACCGGCCACCCCGATGGTGCCGGCGCTCTGGTGTGCGGTTACGTCCGCGGTCCCCGGGAGAGGCCCGGCGACGACCGCCGCGGCCCGCCGGTCCCTCACGGCAGCCAAGAAAGCGATCCAGACAGTTCTTCACAACTATCTAGCAATGCTGTGCAATTTTCTGGCACACTCTGGCAAGAATAGCCGCAAGGGGGATAAGGCTTGTGGGTGGACTATCTGACCAATTACGTGCCCTGGACGAGGACACCGCCTCCGTCTACTTCAGGGCGCTTCACAGGGGCCATATCGGTACGGCCCGCGACGTCGCCGAAGAGCTCGACCTCGACCCCCGCACCGTCGAGGACGCGATAGAACGGCTGACCCGCCTGCACCTGCTCCGGCCGGAGCCGGGACATCTGACCAACCTCGTACCGGTGAACCCGGAGATCGCCGCCGCGTCGCTGATATCGCCGATGGAAACGGAGATCCACCATCGTCGCGACCTGATCACCGGCATCCGTACGCGGATGCACTCCCTGATGCACGGATACGACGAGGTGCAGCGCACCAGGAAACCGGCGAACCCGGTGGAGGCGCTGCCCGACGGCGCGGCCGTGCGCGGATCGCTGCACCTGGCGGCGGAGGCGTGCGAACGCGAGATGCTGAGCGTCGAGCCGAACACGCCCTCCTGGGCCGACCTCGACGACACGCTGACGCGCAACCTCGCCATGCTGGAGCGGGGGGTGCGGATACGGATGCTCTACCAGCACAGCGCCCGCGCCGACCTGCCCACCAGGGGACACATCAAGAAGCTCGTCGCGGCCGGTGCCAGCGTGCGCACCACGCCCCAGCTGCCGAACCATCTCGTGATCTTCGATGGGGAGATCGCCTTCATGTCCCGGCCGGGCGAGGCGGGTGCGGCGCCGGGGGCGGTCGCCGCACGCGACCTGTCCGTCGTCGGGTTCCTGTCGGAGGTCTTCGAGCACCTGTGGAACTCCGCGACCCCCTACTCCGCCTCCGACCTGGGCTACCAGGGCGCGACGGACGAGATACAGCACGCCATCGTCACCCTGCTGGCCCAGGGGTTCACCGACGAGGCCGTCGCCCGCAGGCTGGGAATGTCCGTGCGCACCTGCCGCCGTCACATCGGCGCGCTGCTGCAGAACCTGAGCGCGGTGAGCCGGTTCCAGGCCGGGATCCGGGCCGCCGCGAGCGGGTACGTCGACGCGCGGTGACCCCCGTGGAAGGCCCGGTGGCGGGAACCCTGCGCAGCGATCACCACGGAAACAGAGAGGGCGGAACGGAGCCATGCCGTACGACCGTCGCATTCTCCTCGTCCACGCCCATCCCGACGACGAGTCCATCGGGACGGGTGCCACGATGGCGAGGTACGTCGCCGAGGGCGCGTACGTCTGCCTGGTGACGTGCACCCTGGGCGAGGAGGGCGACGTGGTCCCTCCCGAGCTGGGCCACCTCGCCGCCGGGCGGGAGGACCGGCTGGGCCCGTACCGCGAGGGCGAGCTGGCGGTGGCGTGCGCGGCCCTCGGCGTGGACGACCACCGCCTCCTCGGCGGGCCGGGACGCTGGCGCGACTCCGGCATGACGGGCTCGCCGTCCAACGACCACCCGGACTGCTTCTTCCGCGCCGACCTCGACGAGGCCGCCGCGGAGCTGGTCCGGATCGTCAGGGAGGTCAGGCCCCAGGTCGTCGTCACCTACGACGACAACGGCTACTACGGCCATCCCGACCACATCCAGGCCCACCGGGTGGCGTGGCGGGCGTTCGAGAAGGCCTCCGACCCGTCCTTCGGCGAGGGCGAGCCGTGGCGGCCCTCCCGGTTCTACGTCACCGCCATGCCGCTGGACGAGCTGGAGCGCGCGGTGGGCACCGGGCCGTTCAAGCGGGTCGGCTCCGTCGAGGAGTTCGGTTTCGGCGTCCCCGGCGAGCAGGTGACGACGCGGGTCGACGCGAGGGCGCATCTGGGTGCCAAGATCACCGCGTTGCGCGCGCACCGCACGCAGCTGAGCGTGGACGGCTCCTTCTTCGCGCTCTCCGACCACGTGGGACAGCCCGCCCTGGGCGTGGAGTACTACACGCTGCTGGCGGGAGAGCCGGGCCCGCCCGGCGAGGACGGCCGCGAGACCGGCCTCTTCGGCTGACCCGCCCGGCCCGTGCCGCCGCCGCCCGCACCCGGTCCCCGTTCCGCGCCGCCGCCGGCCACGTCCGGCCCGGGACGATCGTCCGGCCGCCCCGGGGCGTGACGACCGGCCGCGCCGGCTCGGCGCGGACGGTCAGATCTCCTCCTTGAGCCTGGCCGCCGGGTCGAGCTGGCGCGGCTGCATCGCCACCCTCGGGTGGTGCAGGTCGAAGGCCGGTCGCTCCGAGCGGATGTTCGGGATCGAGGTGAAGTTGTGCCGGGGCGGCGGGCAGGAGGTGGCCCACTCCAGCGAGTTGCCGAAGCCCCACGGGTCGTCCACCGTCACGCGCGGAGCGTGGCGGGCGGTGTGCCAGAGGTTGTAGATGAACGGCAGCGTGGAGGCGCCCAGCAGGAACGCGCCGACCGAGGAGATCAGGTTGAGGCCGGTGAACCCGTCGATCGCGCTGTAGTCGGCGTAACGGCGCGGCATGCCCTGCGCGCCCAGCAGGTGCTGGACGAAGAAGGTGGTGTGGAAGCCGATGAACAGCGTCCAGAAGTGCAGCTTGCCCAGCCCTTCGTTCAGCATCTTGCCGGTCATCTTCGGCCACCAGAAGTAGAAGCCCGCGAACATCGCGAACACCACGGTGCCGAAGACCACGTAGTGGAAGTGCGCGACCACGAAGTAGGAGTCGTGCACGTGGAAGTCCAGCGGCGGGGAGGCCAGGATGACCCCGGTCAGCCCGCCGAGCAGGAAGGTGATCAGGAACCCCACGGCGAACAGCATCGGTGTGGCGAGCACTATGTGCCCGCGCCACATGGTGCCGGTCCAGTTGAAGAACTTCACCCCCGTCGGGATCGCGATCAGAAAGGACATGAAGGAGAAGAACGGCAGCAGCACCTGGCCGGTCGGGAACATGTGGTGCGCCCACACCGTCATCGACAGGCCCGCGATGGCGATGGTCGCGCCGATCAGGCCGATGTAGCCGAAGATCGGCTTGCGGCTGAAGACCGGGATGACCTCGGTGATGATGCCGAAGAACGGCAGCGCGATGACGTAGACCTCCGGATGGCCGAAGAACCAGAACAGGTGCTGCCACAGGATCGGCCCGCCGGTCTGCGGGTCGTAGATGTGGGCGCCGAACCGGCGGTCGGCCAGCAGGGCGAGCAGCGCGGCGGCCAGCACCGGGAAGGCCATCAGCACGAGCACGCCGGTCAGCAGCGTGTTCCAGGTGAAGATCGGCATGCGGAACATCGTCATCCCGGGGGCCCGCATGCAGATGATCGTGGTGATGAAGTTCACCGAGCCGAGGATTGTGCCGAGCCCGGCCATCACCAGGCCCACGACCCACAGGTCGCCGCCGAGCTGCGGGGAGAAGGTTCCGCGGGAGAGCGGCGTGTACCCCGTCCAGCCGAAGTCGGCCGCGCCCCCGTCGGTGAGGAAACCGAAGCTCGCGATGAGGCCGCCGAACAGGAAGAGCCAGAAGCTCACCATGTTGAGCCGGGGGAAGGCCACGTCGGGCGCGCCGATCTGCAGCGGCATGACCACGTTGGCGAACCCGGCGAACAGCGGGGTGGCGAACAGCAGCAGCATGAGGGTGCCGTGCATGGTGAACATCTGGTTGTACTGCTCCTGGCTCACCACCTGCAGCCCCGGATGGGCGAGCTCGGCGCGGATGACCATGGCCATCAGCCCGGCGAACACGAAGAAGACGAACGACGTTATCAGGTACATGTAGCCGATGACCTTGTGGTCCGTGCTCGTGAGCCAGCGTACGACGATCGAGCCCTGCGCCTTCCCGCGCGGTGCCAGCGGTGAGGTCAGCGGCTCCTCGCGCGACTGTTCGAAGGTCGTCACGACCCACCCCCTTCGAACCGGCTCGCCCCCGAACCGGCCCGTTCCCGCGAACCGGCCCGTCCACGAACCGGACGTCCTCGGAAGCGGCCCGTCCACGAAGCGGCCCGGCCACAGGGTCGGTCCGTCCACGAACCGGACCGTTCCCGAACCGGCGCGGCATCCGATTCCCACCGCCTTCCCCCCGCCATCCCCAGGGAAAGCGGCTCCCACTCGCCCTCGCCGTCATCTTGCCCGCGCGATGACCTGGCGATTAATCCCTCTTGTCCGCCTTCTGGCAGCCCCCGCCCCACCGGCCGGCATCGCGGGCCCGGCCCGCGCGGTACGCGCCGTCCGGGCAACCTGGGACGGCCCGTCGTGCTTGACCCGGGGGCAGACAGGGCACGCCGCTGGGAACGGAGTACGGAAAGGAGCGACGTCATGGTCCAGCGACAGCGAGTCGTCGTGATCGGAGGAGGGTTCGCGGGTTTCACCGCGGTCCGCACCCTTTCCCGGATCGCGAAGGGCGCGATCGAGATCGTCCTGATCAACCCGACCGACTACTTCCTCTACCTGCCGCTGCTGCCGGAGGTCGCGGCGGGCATCCTCGATCCGCGCAAGGTGGCGGTCCCGCTGGCGGGCGACCATCCCGGGGTGCGGCACCTGCTCGCCACGGTGGACACCGTCGACGTCGAGGCGCGCCGCGTGAAGTGCACCGACACCGAGGGCAACCACCGCGAGCTGGGCTACGACCGCCTGGTGATCGCGGTCGGCAGCGTCAACAAGCTGCTGCCCGTACCCGGCGTCGCCGAGTACGCCCACGGCTTCCGCAGCATCGCCGAGGCCCTCTACCTGCGCGATCACCTGATCCGCCAGGTCGAGCTCGCCGACGCGTCCGACGACCCCGAGGAGCGCAGGGCCAGGTGCACGTTCGTGGTCGTGGGGGCCGGGTACACCGGGACCGAGGTGGCGGCGCAGGGCCAGCTGCTCACCCGCCACATCCGCGAACGGCGGCCGGGGCTGCGCGACCAGCCGGTGCGCTGGATCCTCGCCGACATCGCCCCGCGCATCCTCCCCGAGCTGGACGAGCGCCTGTCCCGGATCGCGCACCGGACACTGTCCGAGCGAGGCGTGGAGATCCGCACCGGGACGAGCGTGTCCGAGGCGACGGCGGAGGGGGTCGAGCTCTCCGACGGGGAGTTCGTGACGACCAGATCCCTGATCTGGTGCGTCGGGGTGCGCCCCGACCCGATGGTGGAGTCCCTGGGGCTGCCGACCGAGAAGGGGCGCCTGCTCGTCGACGAGTACCTGAGGGTGCCCGGCCACCCGGAGATCTTCGCCTGCGGCGACGCGGCCGCGGTTCCCGACCTCACCCGGCCGGGTGAGTACACGGCGATGACAGCCCAGCACGCCAGCCGCCAGGGCAAACGCGCCGCCCGCAACGTCGCCGCCTCCTACGGTCACGGAGAGCTCCAGCCGTACAGGCACCACGACCTGGGGTTCGTCGTCGACCTCGGCGGGACCGGCGCCGCCGCGAACCCGCTGGGCGTGCCGCTGTCGGGCGCGGTGGCCAAGGCGGTCACCCGGGGCTACCACCTGCTGGCCATCCCCCGCAACCGGGCGCGCATCGCGGGAAGCTGGCTGCTGGACCTCCTGGTGCCCCGCCAGACCGTCCAGCTGGACCTGATCCGCGGCCCGGAGGTCCCGCTCACCCACGCCACCCCCGAACACCCCCACGGCCCGGGCGGGAAACCGCCGGAGACGGACGCCTCCCGGAAGGCGGACGTGGCGTCGAAGGCGGGGGTCTCGTCGAAGGCGGGCGATTCGTAGGGCACCGCGGTTCGTGAGGGACGGCGGGTCGTAAAGGACGGCGGTTCGTAAAAGGACCGCGAGATTTTCGGCTCCTCCGGCGATGCTTCCGGAGAGCCGGGTAGGGGGCGGGGTATGGCAAAGATCGGTTACACGATGATGTGCGAGCAGACGCCCGCCAGGCAGCTGGTCAGGGACGTCACCACCGCCGAGCAGGTCGGCTTCGACTACGCGGTCATCTCCGACCACTACTTCCCGTGGCTGGAGGAGATGGGCCACTCCCCGTACGCCTGGTCGGTGCTCGGCGCGGCCGCGCAGGCCACCCGGGAGCTGCCCCTGATGACGTACGTGACCTGCCCGACCATGCGCTATCACCCGGCGGTGGTGGCGCAGAAGGCGGCGACCATGGGCGTGCTGAGCGAGGGCCGCTTCACGCTGGGACTGGGCGCCGGGGAGAACCTCAACGAGCACGTGACAGGCCAGGGCTGGCCTTCGGCCGACACCCGGCACGGGATGTTCCGCGAGGCCGTGCAGATCATCAGGGAGCTGTTCGAGGGCGGGTACGTCACCTACCGCGGGGAGTTCTTCGACGTCGACTCGGCCAAGCTGTTCGACCTGCCGGACGAGCCCGTCCCGCTGGCGATCGCCGCCTCCGGAGGCCAGTCGGGGAAGATCGCCGCCGAGCACGGCGACGCGCTGGTCGCGGTCGACCCCGACTCCGACCTGGTACGCCTGTTCTCCGGGGAGGGCGGCACGGGCAAGCCCGTCTACGGCCAGCTCGCCATCTGCTACGACCCCGACACGGAGGCCGCCAAGGAGCGGGCACACCGGCTGTGGCGCTGGTCGGTGGCCGGTTGGAAGGTCATGGCCGAGCTTCCCGGGCCCGTCAACTTCGCCGCCGCCACCGAGACCGTGCGGCCCGAGGACGTCGCGGCGAAGGTGCCGTGCGGCTCCGACGTGGACGCCGTGGTGGAGGCGGTACGCGCCTACACCGACGCCGGTTTCACCCACGTCGCCCTGGTCCAGATCGGCCACGAGCACCAGGACGCGTTCTTCGACTGGTCGGAGAAGGAACTGCTCCCCGCCCTGAGCGGCCTCTAGCCGCCGCCCCCCGCCGGGGGATCCGCGGCGGGGGCGGCGGTTCCCCCGGACGTACGGGGGAAGGCTCACCGGGGTGGATGACGTGTGGGATCTGGTGGTCGTCGGCGGCGGGCCCGCGGGGGCGGCCGCGGCCCTGCGCGCGAGACAGCTCAGACCCGAGGCGCGGGTCCTGCTGCTCGACAGGGCCGACTTCCCGCGCGACAAGGCCTGCGGCGACGGCATCGCCGCCCACGGGCGCGACGAGCTCGCCCTGCTGGGCGTCCCCGACCTCATCGCCGACTACCGGCCGACGCAGCGCCTGGCGGTGGTCTCCCCCGGCGGCGCGCGCGTCTCGGCCACCTCCGCCCGGCCCAACCACGTCGTCCCCCGCAGGGTCTTCGACGCCCGCCTCGTCGACGCCGCCCGCGCCCGGGGCGTCGAGGTCCGCCGCCACCAGGTCCGCGCGCTCGCCGTCCTCGGCGATCGCGTGGTTCTCGACGGCACCGTCACCGCCCGCGCCGTCGTCGCCGCGGACGGGGCCAACTCGACCGTGCGGCGCCTCATCGGCGTCTCCCCCTCCCCCGAGAGGCACACCGCGATCGCCGTGCGCGGCTACGCCGACGTGCCCGCCGGCGACGACGTCCAGTCCATCTTCATGCAGCGGGACGGGTGGCCCGCGTACGCGTGGTCGTTCCCGATCGGCGACGGCACCGCCAACGTCGGCTACGGCATGCTGCTGCCCCGGCTGCACGCCACCGGCCTGCCGGGCCGCCAGGTGCTGCACGGACGGCTCGCCGAGCTGCTGCCCCACGTGAGCGCCCGTGACCTGCGCGCCCACCACCTGCCCCTGTCCCCCGGCCGCCCGAGGCCGGGTTCCGGGCGGGTGTTGCTCGCCGGTGACGCCGCCGGTCTCATCAACCCGCTCACGGGCGAGGGCATCTTCTACGCGCTGCTCTCCGGCCGGCTCGCCGGGGAGGCCGCCGTCCAGGCGGCGGGCGACCCGCTGCCCGCGTACCGGCGCGGGCTGGGGAAGGCCCTCGGACGGCACCTGCGCACCACCGACGTGCTCGCCCTCGCCTCCCAGTCCCCCGGCTTCATCGACGCCGCGATCGACACCGCCGCCCGCCGTAAGGAGGTGTTCGACCTGCTGGTCGACGTGGGGCTCGGCGCGGGCACGGTGCCGGTGCCGCTGGCGCTGGCCGTGGTCCGCCGCTGGCTCCTGAACGCCGTCCGGCGACGTTGAACACGGGCTCCGGGGGGCTCCGGCGACCCCGGTTGGGTTGCCCGGCAGCCGCCGGGGGTGACGGTGACGATCTCGCCCATGACTACCGGAGGATCACCGAGCGGGTCAGGTTGCGCGGGCTGTCCGGGTCGAGGCCGCGCGAGCGGGCCAGCTCCACCGCGAGCCGCTGGGCCCGGATCAGGTCGGCCAGCGGGTCGAGGGCGGTGGCCGTGGTCAGGGCGCCGGTGCCGGCGACGTCGTCGAGCAGCTCCTCCTGGCCGCCGAAGAACCACACCAGGCTGTTCTCGTCGGCGATGCTGATCGGCCCGTGCCGGTACTCCATCGCGGGGTACGCCTCCGACCAGGCCAGCGCGGCCTCCCTGAGCTTCAGGGCCGCCTCCTGGGCCAGGCCGTTGGTCCAGCCGCTGCCCAGGAAGGTGAACTGCCGCCGCGAGACCGCCCCCTCGGGGAGCGGCGCGGTGAGCGCGGTCTCGGCCTGGGCCGCCAGGTCGGCGGGGGCCTCCCCGAGGTGCGCGCGGAGCAGGGCGAGCCCGCTGGTGGCGAACCGGGTCTGCACCACGGAGCGCTCGTCGGCGAACTCCAGCGCGATCACCGTCCCGGCCAGGCCGGTCACCGGGGTCGCGGGGTCGGCGGTGACGGCGACCGTCGGGACGTCGCCGGCCGCGCCGAGGGCGTGCAGCACCTCCGTCGTGGTCCCGGATCTGGTGATCGCCACCAGCCGGTCGTAGCGGCGCGCGGGCAGCTCGGAGGCGGGGAACGCGTCGGTCTCCCCCTGCCCCGACCGCTCGCGCAGGACCGCGTAGGCCTGTGCCATGTAGTACGAGGTGCCGCAGCCGATCACGGCGACGCGCTCACCCGCCTCCGGCAGGCCCGCCGGGTTCGCCGCGCCGAGATCCAGCGCCCGCCGCCAGCACGCGGGCTGGCTGGCGATCTCCCGCAGGACGTACGTCACGCGCGCCTCCTCATGGATGCTTATTTATGCTTGCAACATGCCATGTTTGAGCATCTATGAGCAAGAGTAATTGTTTCAACGCTCGCTACGCTTCGCGGAGCGGCACAGGCCGGAACAGACGGGAACAGGCGGGAACAGGCGGGACGGCGGGAACGGCCGGTGACGGCCGCGGCCTCGCCGGAACGGCCATGGCTTCGCTGGACGGTCCTCGACGACCGAGAACGGCCAGAGGCGTGCGGGCGACGCACGGGGACGGCGAGGAGGAAGCTCTCATGACGAGCCACGACCGGTGGAACGCGCTGCTCGCGATCCTGGCGAGGGACGGCAAGGTCGAGGTGGACGCCGTGGCCGGTGAGCTGGGGGTGTCGGCGGCCACCATCCGCCGCGACCTCGACCACCTCGACCGCCAGCAGATGCTGACCAGGACCCGCGGCGGCGCGGTCGTCAACGCGATCTCCTACGACCTGCCGCTGCAGTACAAGGCGGCGCGGAACGCGCCGGAGAAGCACCGGATCGCCACGGCCGCGGCGGCGCTGGTGTCGGCGGGCACCGTCGTCGGGCTGAACGGCGGCACCACGACCACCGAGGTCGCCCGCTCCCTGGCGACGAGCGCCGACCTGCACCCGCAGGGCGGCGAGCCGAGCCTCACCCTGGTCACCAACGCGCTCAACATCGCCAACGAGCTCGTCGTGCGCAGGCACGTCAAGCTGGTGGTCGTCGGGGGCGTCGCCATGCCCGCGTCGTACGAGCTGATCGGGCCGCTCGCGGACGGCGTGCTGCGGGAGGTCTCGCTCGACATCGCGATCCTCGGCGTGGACGCGCTCGACCCCGAGCTGGGCGCCTTCGCCCACCACGAGGGCGAGGCCGGGACCAACCGGCTGATGGCCTCCCGCGCCCAGCGGGTGGTCGTCGTGGCCGACTCCTCCAAGCTCGGCATGCGGGCGTTCGCCAGGATCTGCCCCTGCGACGACATCGACGTCCTCGTCACCGACGGCGACGCCCCCGCCGTGACGGTCCGGCGCTTCGAGGACGCCGGGATCGAGGTCATCCAGGCCTGAGGAGTTCGGGGAGCAGGTCGCCGTGGGCGCGGACCGGGTCGTCGCAGAGTTGCGCGCTCGTGCGTGAAAATCGACCATTCCGATCATTAAAAATCGGCCACATGACCCTCACCATCCGAAACAGTCACCCAACGTCCTCAGCCCCTCCGCCGCCGCGGCCGCTCTCGGATGACGGAGGTGATGCGACCGGCTCTCCGCCGGTGGAGGTGATACGGACGGCGAGTGCCGGCACGTCGACCGGCTTCGTCGTGTCGACGCGGTGAACGACTCCCAGGCCGAGCGGCTCGGCGACCCGCTCCCAGAATCGCCATTCCTCATCGAAAGAGCCGCCGCTCCCGACGTGTACGGCGTGCCGGCCGGCGGCCCGCGCGGCGAAGCGAGCGCGGGCGACCTCGACCGGCACGTCGCACCAGACCTCGTGCACCACGGTCACCTCCGCGCGCCGGAGCCCGTCCACGACGGCGGGACGCAGATGGGCCAGCCACGGGCTCTCCAGAACGGCCCTGCCACGCGCGTCGGCCAGCAACGTCCACAAGATCTCGGAGGCGGCGCGGCCGAGAACCCTGCTCCACTCCCTCGGCGCGCAGTCTCGCGGACGCATCGCGTCCATGGAGTCCGCCAGCGACTCCTTCACGGCGTCCTTGCTGAACAGCGGAAGCCTCAACTCGTCGGCCAACGTCCGCGCGAGCGTCGTCTTACCGGCTCCAGGCAGCCCGTTGACCAGCACAGCGACCATGATCCGACCCTAGCGGCCGCAGGCGTTCCACCATCGGCCGACCGGCAAGGAATCCGCGCCCGGAACGGACCGCGAGCAGCCGGCGTGCCGTTCCGGATATACGGCCCGCGGACGGGCGGCAGGTCACGGCCGGACGGCCAGCACCCGGAAGCTGACACCGCGTGTCATGCGGGACACCGACTCGATCCGGAAACCGGCCTGCTCCAGGAACGGGCGGGGATCGCGGGTGAGGTAGTCGGCTTCGAACCGCACGAACACCGGTTCCACCAGCCGCATCCCGGCCCGGATGATCGGGTTGCTCGACGGCCCGTGCTCGGCCAGCACGAACCGCCCACCCGGCTTGAGCACGCGGTAGGCCTCGCGCGCCGCGGCCGCCGGGTCAGGGATGGTGCACATCGTGAACGTGGACAGCACGGTGTCGGCGAGGCCGTCGGGCAACTCCAGGCGCTGCACGTCGCCCTGCCGCAGCTCCACCCGCTCGCCGAGACCGTCCCGCGCCACCCGCCGCCGCGCCAGTTCCAGCATGCGCTCGGACAGTTCGATCCCGACCACCTCGACGTCGGCGCCGTACAGCGGCAGGTTGAGCCCGGTGCCGACGGCGATCTCCACGGTGCGGCCGCGCGCCTGCCCGACGGCCCACTCACGGCTCCCCGGAAACAGGCGCCGTTCCCAGACCCGCATCTGGTCGTCGTACCGATCCGCCATCCGGTCGAACACCCGCCGCACGTCGGCATCCGTGGTAGCACGCATCGAGCAACCTTTCCGGAACGGGGACTCCGCAAAATCATTCACCGCCATGAGGCGGCGAAAGATCATCCTTACCGAGACGATGACCGTGCCTCCGCCGTCATCCTGCTGAGACTCTGTCCGCCTGTCGTCACGCCCTGCCACATCGGCCGGATGTCTGGTCTCCCTGTAACGAACCGGCCCCCGGTACCGTTCCGAACTCCGACGATCACTCAAGCCTCGGGAGGTGTCGTCCGTCAGCCGGTGCCGCCGGGAGAGATCAGACCGGTCTCGTACGCGACCACCACGGCCTGGACACGGTCACGCAGGCCGAGCTTGGACAGGATGCGCGCGACGTGGGTCTTCACCGTGGCCACGCTGAGGTTCAGCCGGTCGGCGAGCTCGGTGTTGCTCAGGCCGGTGGCGAGCAGGCGCAACACGTCCAGTTCCCGAGGCGTCAGCCGGGACAGATCACGGTGGAGGGTGGGCTTCACGTTGTCGCGGCGGGCGAAACGTTCGACCAGGCGGCGGGTGATGGTGGGCGCGAGCAGGGCGTCGCCGGAGCGCACCAGGCGTACCGCGGCCACCAGGTGTTCGGGGGTGACGTCCTTGAGCAGGAACCCGCTCGCCCCCGCGGCGAGCGCCGCGTACACGTAGTGGTCGAGGTCGTAGGTGGTCAGGATCAGCACGCGAGTGCCCTCGGCGCCACCGGTGAGGATCCGCCGGGTGGCTTCGAGGCCGTCCATCCGCGGCATCCGGATGTCCATGAGCACGACGTCGGGCCTGGTACGGCGGACCGCGGCGACGGCTTCCTCCCCGTCGGCGGCCTCCGCCGCCACCTCGATGCCGTCGGCGGCGAGGATCATGCGGAATCCCGTGCGTACCAGTGCCTGGTCGTCGGCGATGACGGCGCGCAACCGCTCGGTCATGCGGTCCTCCACGGGACGCGGGCCTTGATCCGGAATCCGCCTCCGGCCATCTGCCCGGCGTCCAGGGTCCCACCGTAGACGGCGAGCCGCTCGCGCAACCCGATCAGCCCCCTGCCGTCGCCGGTCCGCGGCCCTACGCTCCGCGCCCCGCCGGTGTCGGTCACCTCGATCTCCAGCCGGTCGCCGTCATGACCGATCGTCACGAACGCGGCGGCCCCGGCCGCGTGCTTGATCGTGTTGGTGAGGGCCTCCTGCACGACGCGGTAGGCGGCGAGATCGACCCCGGGAGGCAGCGGCCCGGGCGGCGACACCTCGACGCTCACCGGCACACCGGCGGCGCGGACCCGTTCCACCAGGGCGTCGAGCTGGTCGAGCCCCGGTTGGGGTTCGAGCCCGTCGGAGGGCCCGTCGAGACGCTCGCCGCCCGGGCCGGCGAGCAACCCCATGACGTTGCGCAGTTCGGCCATGGCGGCCCGGCCGCCGGACTCGATCGCGAGCAGAGCCTGCTTCGACTGCTCCGGCTCCACGTCCATGACCTTGCGTGCCGCACCGGCCTGGATCACCATCACGCTGACATTGTGGGTCACCACATCGTGGAGCTCGGCGGCGATCCGGGAGCGCTCCTCCGCGACAGCCCTGCGCATGGCGTTCTCCTGCGCCTGCTGCAGCTCGGCGAGCCGATGCCGGCTGGCTCCCAGCTGCCGTCGCCAGAAACGGACGAAGCTCCCGAACACACCGACGCTCAGCAGGACGACGAACGGCCCCATCCAACCCGGCAGCGCGGGCGTGATGTTCCCGAACCCGGCGCCGGCGAGCCCGGCCGCGCACACGAGACCCCCCATCGCCAGGATTCGGTGACGGCTGTGGACGACGGCACCGTACGCGGCGACGGCGCAGGCCAGGACGGTGATCCAGGTCGCACCGTCGTGTGTGGCCCGCGCCGCCAGCAGCACCACCCAGAAGGTGATGAGCGGGTACCGGCGCCGCACCGCCAGCGGCAACGTCGTCAGTGCCACGAGGAACGGGGACGGATTGTCGGGCAGGGGCCGGGCCGACACGTTGCCGGCCGGGTTGCCGGAGGGTGGGAACGGGACGTTGGACAGGACGCCGGAAGGTGGTGGATGACCGAGCGAGAAATCAGGCACCGCCGGGGAGTCAGGCATGTCCGGGAGATCGGGCATGTCCGGGAGATCGGGCATGTCCGGGAGATCGGGCATCGGCGACAGAGACGAGTCGGTAGGCCGTAGCCGCAGGTACTCGATCACTTCGGGCTGATCCGTGACAGGGCCGGTCACCGGATACCTCACCGACACGGTCACCGCGATGACCGTCAGGACGAGCGCGATCGCCACGTCGACGGCGAGTGCTCCGCGAGACGGCCTCGGGGGTCCGTCGCGCCTCGGCCCCGGCGCGTCCCGGACGCCGCGCCGGTCCAGGTAGTCCTCGTCCGGCCCGCCGTCCAGGTCGAGCACATGCCGCCACCACGGCCGTCGTTCACCGGTTTCCACCGGCACATTGTCACGTCTGCCCGTCCGTCCCGCATCGGCCGTTGTGACGGGAGTCCACGGTCCTGGGGAGTACATCGCAGGGATGACCTGGTGACCCCTCGTTCTCCGGAGGTACGCGATCTCGGTAGGACGGCCGACGCGCACCGGTATGGGCAGTGCCTAGTTTCGTTCCCGCCATCACACCGCTTCAGAGCCGCGACCGCGACCTCGACGAAGCACCGAGGCGCTGTTCATGACCACCTTTCGGATCACCTCTCAGGAGGACATAGCGTGACCGCTGTCCTGGAAGCCCAGGCACTGGGCAGGAAATACGGCAGGCGCTGGGCGCTGCGCGAGTGCACCATCGACATCCCGGCGGGCCATGTCGTCGGGCTGGTTGGCCCCAACGGAGCCGGCAAGACCACGCTGCTGAAGCTGGCCGGCGGCCAGCTGGAGCCGACGGCAGGCCACATCACCGTGCTGGGCGGGCGGCCCGGGGGCACGCCCGCGCAGCTGGCAAGGGTCGGGTTCGTCGCCCAGGACACCCCCGTCTACGCGGGGCTGACCGTCGCCGAACACCTGCGGCTGGGCGCCCGGCTCAACCCCCGCTGGGACGCCGCGATGGCACGGGAGCGCATCGCGCGGCTCGGTCTCGTCCCCACCCAGCGGGCGGGCAGGCTGTCCGGCGGCGAGCGCGCCCAGCTCGCCCTCACCCTCGGCCTGGCCAAACGGCCCGAACTGCTGATCCTGGACGAGCCGGTCGCCGCGCTGGACCCGCTGGCCCGCCGCGAGTTCATGCAGGGGCTGATGGAGGCCGCCGTCGCGCACAAGCTGAGCGTCGTGCTCTCCTCTCACCTGGTCTCCGACCTGGAACGGACCTGCGACTACGTGATCGTGCTCGCCGACTCCCGCGTCCAGATGGCCGGTGAGGTCGACCGGTTACTGGCCGCCCATCACCGGCTCACCGGCCCGCGCCGCGATCCCGACCGCCTCCCCGCCGGCTGGCACGTCGTCTCCGCCGGCCACACCGACCGGCAGAGCACGTACGTGGTCCGTACCGACGCCCCGATCCACGACCCCGCCTGGACGGTCAGCCGGCTCGGCCTGGAGGACCTCGTCCTGGCCTACATGGAGAAGCGCACCGCGGAGAACCGGCGGGCCGCCGCGGAGGTGCGGCGATGATCTGGCTGACCTGGCGCCAGTTCCGCGGCTCGGCCGCGATGGTGGCCGCCGCCCTCGTGGTTCTCACCGCCACCCTGGCCCTGACCGGCCCGAATCTGGCCTCCGGCTACTCCGCCGGGATCGCGGACTGCACCCCGGACAACACCTGCCTCGACTTCTTCGACCGGTTCTTCGGCGAGTACGACCTCCTCTTCCTGGCCCTCACCCTCGTCGTGCTGATCCTGCCGGCACTGGTCGGGCTCTTCTGGGGAGCGCCGTTGATCACCCGTGAGCTGGAGACGGGCACGCACCTGCTGGTGTGGAACCAGAGCATCACCCGCGGCCGCTGGCTGGCGGTCAAGCTCGGGCTCACCGGCCTGGCGGCCGTGGTCGCCGCCGGCGTGTGCGGCCTCGCGGTGACCTGGTGGTCCGCTCCCCTGGACAAGTCGGCCGTTCCGGAAATGGCGCAGATGGCTCCCGTGGTGTTCGGCGCGCGCGGCATCGCGCCGATGGGGTACGCGGCCTTCGCCTTCGTCCTCGGGGTGACCGTGGGCATGCTGGTGCGCCGCACCCTGGCCGCCATGGCCCTCACCCTGGCCGTCTTCGTCGCGATCCAGCTCGCCATGCCGTTGCTGGTCCGTCCCCACCTGATGCCCCCGGTCGCCGGGACCTTCGAGCTGGGCCGGGAGAACATGGACGGCCTCGGCGCGCCGCAAGGCGGATCCCTGCACATCTTCCTGAGGACGTCGGCCGTTCCCGGCCACGCGGGCGCCTGGGTCCTGTCCAGCAAGCTGGTCGATCCGTCCGGACGTACGATCTCCAGCGGAGATGGAGGCTCGGGACCGTCGTCGACGATCGTGCGGGCCGTCCCGGTCTCCACGACGTCGGGCCCCTGCTCACCGCAGGGACTACCCGCAGGGGGGTGCATAGCCGAGATCAACCGGCTCGGTTACCGGCAGCAGGCGACCTACCAGCCCCTGGAGCGCTTCTGGCCCTTCCAGTGGATCGAGACCGGCATCTACGCCCTGCTCACCGCCGGCCTGACCTGGTTCTGCTTCTG
>NZ_JBPXMB010000024.1:0-183597 GCF_051918945.1 Streptosporangium sp. LJ11 | reverse complement strand
GAGGAGAGCCGGCGCAGGGAGATGTGGCTGCAGGCCTCGGCGGAGGTCACCACCAGCCTGCTGTCGGGCGCCGAACCCAGCCGGGTGCTCACGCTGATCGCGCGGCGGGCTCGGCAGATGGCCGGAGCCGACATCGCGGCGGTCCTGCTGCCGGACGAGACCGGGCGGGTCCTGCGGGTCGTTGTCGCCGACGGCGAGAACCACGGGCGGGTGGTGGACGCGGAGGCCCCGATCGCCGGGTCCCTGGCGGGCCTGGCGTTCACCGGCGGTGAGCCGGTCACGGTCACCGACCCGGCCGAGACCGAGGTCTCGATCGTGATCGCCGAGTACGTCTCGCTCGGCCCGGTGGCCGCGGTGCCGTTCGGCGCGGCGGGAGGGGTTCGGGGCGTGCTGTCGCTGGGCAAGCGTCAGGGCCGCGTCCCTTTCAACCGGGCGGAGATACGCACCCTGCATTCCTTCGCGGGCCAGGCCGCGATCGCCCTGGAACTGGCGGAGAGGCGGATGGACGCCGAGCGGCTGGGACTGCTGGAGGACCGCGACCGGATCGCCAAGGACCTGCACGACGTGGTGATCCAGCGGCTGTTCGCGGTGGCCATGACGCTGATGAGCACGGTACGGCTCGTCGATCGGCCCGAGGCCTCAGAGCGGCTGCGTAACGCGATCGACGAGCTGGACGAGACCATCCGGCAGATCCGCTCGACCATCTTCGCCCTGCAGACCCCCGGCGACGACGACGCCGGCCTGCGCGCCCAGATCGTCGCCCTGGTGGAGGGCGCGCGCGGCCACCTCGGCTTCATGCCGGGCCTGATCATGGAAGGACGGCTGGACACCGGGGTTCCCCCGGAGATCGCCGAGCACCTGCCAGCGGTACTGCGCGAGGCGCTGTCCAATGTGGTGCGGCACGCCAGGGCCTCCGAGGTGGACGTGTCGGTGGAACTCGGCGAGGAGCGGCTCGTCCTCACCGTGACGGACGACGGCGCCGGCCTTCCCGCCGACGGCAGGCGCAGCGGGCTGCGCAACCTCCAGACACGGGCCGAGGACCTCGGCGGGTTCCTCGGCACCGGGACACCGGAGGGGGGCGGCACCCGGCTGGTGTGGAGCGTCCCGCTCGAGCGGAAGGGTGACGGTTCGCGGGACACCGGGTGACCCCCGGGGCACCGGCTCCCCCCCCGCCGGTCGGGCGCGGAGCCGTCGCCGCTCAGGGACGGAACCTCCGCCGTTCAGGAAGGAGCCGTCGCCGGTCGGGGACGGAGGCGCCGTCAGTTCCGCCGATGGGCCTTCAACCGGGCCGACAGGGCGGCCGCCTGGGTGCGGCGGTCCATGCTGAGCTTGGCCAGCAGGTTGGAGACGTAGTTCTTGACGGTCTTCTCGGCGAGATGCATCCGCTCGCCGATCTGCCGGTTGGTCAGGCCCTCGCCGATCAGCTCCAGGATCTGCCGCTCCTGATCCGTCAGCGCCTCCAGGGGGTCCTTGCGGGTGGCCTGCTCGCGCAACCGCGCCAGCATGGCCGAGGTCGTCTGCGGGTCCAGCAGCGACTGGCCGCCCGCCACCGTGCGCACGGCGCCGACCAGGTCCGAGCCGTGGATCTGCTTGAGCACGTAGCCGGACGCGCCGGCCATCACCGCGTTGAACAGGGCCTCGTCGTCGGCGAACGAGGTCAGCATCAGGCAGGCCAGCCCCGGCACCCTGGAGCGGACCTCGCGGCACACGTCCACCCCGCTGCCGTCGGGCAGGCGCACGTCCAGGACGGCGACGTCCGGCCGCAGCGCCGGGATGCGGGCCACCGCGGACTCGGCGGTCCCCGCCTCGCCGATCACCTCGATGTCGCCTTCGGACTCCAGCAGCGCGGCCACGCCCCGCCGTACCACTTCGTGATCGTCGACCAGGAACACACGAATCATGACTCGAACGCTAGTCCCCTCGTGACCTCACAGGTAGGGACCAAGGTCCCTGGTGTCGCCCCCGCGCGGCCGTACGCGCTCAGGGGGCGTGCCGGATGCGGCGGCCGGTGATCTCGGCGGGGACTATCGTGACGTACAGCTCGCGGTCGCCGCCCGCCCAGGCCCGGACACCGGAGGCCTCCGCGGCGGCATGCTCCTCGGCGGAGGAGACGTGGTGGGCGCCGCCCCGGACGAGCACGCTCCAGCCCGCGCGACCGGCCTCGTCGATCCGGTCGACCTCGAAACCGATCTTGAGCTCCACGCCCCGGACACCCGTGCGCAGATTGTCGTCGAGCGGCCCGCCGAAGGCGGTACGGAAGATGATCGAGCCTTCGCGCATCACGTAGTTGACCGGCAGGATCGCCGGTCCTCCCGGATCGTTGAAGGCCACCCGGCCCACCCCGCCGGGGGAGAGCAGCCGCAGGCACTCCTCCTCCGTCAGCCTCTCCAGCAGGGACCCGGCGGCGGGACGGCCGCGACCGGGCGGCAGGTTCGCCGCCGCGCCCAGCAACTCCTCGACGCCGACCTCCAGGGCGGACGCCAGCCGGCTCACGGTCTCCGCCGCCGGCGAGGCCGCGCTCTCCTCCAGGTAGCCCACGTACCCGATGTCGACCCCGGCCCGGTCGGCCAGCTGCTCGCGGCTCAGACCCAGGGAGTCACGCAGCCGGGCCACCCGCCTGCCCAGGTCACCGGGGGTCGCTATGCGTTCGGTCATGACATCTCCCAACGAGAAGGTGAGGACGGTGGCGAGTGGTCCCATTCCATCGCGACGGCGGGTCCCGAGGCAGGGGCCGAGGTCCCTGGAAAGCGGGTCTTTCGTCCACGGCCGGGAGCGCGGGAACACGCCGGAGCGCGATCC
Organism: Streptosporangium sp. LJ11; assembly: GCF_051918945.1. Lineage (NCBI taxonomy): Bacteria > Bacillati > Actinomycetota > Actinomycetes > Streptosporangiales > Streptosporangiaceae > Streptosporangium > Streptosporangium sp. LJ11. The sequence continues at coordinate 180,798 of NZ_JBPXMB010000024.1, read as the reverse complement.
CGCCCGCGGCTCCGCGAGCTTTCCCTAGAAACCCAGGTCGCTCAGTCCCGGATGGTCGTCCGGGCGGCGTCCCAGAGGCCAGTGGTACCTGCGGTCCGCCTCCGCGATCGGAAGGTCGTTGATGGACGCGTGCCTCGCGCGCATCAGCCCCTCCTCGTCGAACTCCCAGTTCTCGTTGCCGTAGGAGCGGAACCAGTTGCCGGAGTCGTCGCGGCACTCGTAGGCGAAACGCACGGCGATGCGGCTCCCGTCGAAGGCCCACAGTTCCTTGACGAGCCGGTACTCCAGCTCCCTGGTCCATTTGCGCCGGAGAAACGCGACGATCGCGTCCCGCCCGTCGACGAACTCCGCGCGGTTCCTCCAGCGGGAGTCCGGGGTGTAGGCCAGGGCGACCTTCTCCGGGTCGCGGGTGTTCCACCCGTCCTCCGCCAGCCGGACCTTCAGGACGGCGGTTTCGAGGGTGAAGGGCGGGACCGGCGGACGTGTCATGTCACCATCTCCATGGTCGTGCTTCGTGCGACGGAGGCACCCGAAAAAGCGTGCCTCCATTCCGGAGGGCCGCACCACCTCGGTTCGTTCCGGACGCGGGTGCCGCCGCCCGATCCGGCGTGGCCACCTTCGTGCACGGTACGGAACCCGCGGGTCGCGTACGGGTTCCGGTGCGCGTGTCCGGGGGCTTCTTGGTGTCGCGGTGCCCTTCCCGTGGCCCGTCGCGGGGTGGGCGTGACCGTGCTTCCCGGAGCGGGCGTGACCGTGCTTCCCGGCTCCGGAGGCCGGGGGGAGTCGTGCGTGTCGCCCGGCCCGTTCGTCGACACCTCAGTTAGGTTAGGCTAACTTGAAGCGTGTGCCTCCTCCCGTAAAGAGCGCGTATCTCCCCAAACGGCTGGCCGGTCTGTGCCTGCTCGGCGGCCTGCTGCTGCTCGCCGTGCTGGGCAGTATCGTGATCGGCGCCAAGCAGATCCCGCTCGACCAGGCCCTGTCCGGAGTGTTCTCCCCGGACGGTTCGGAGGGCGCCCTGATCATCCAGGAGCTGCGGCTGCCGCGCACGCTGCTGGGGGTGGCCGTCGGGGCGGCGCTCGGACTGGCGGGCGCGCTCATGCAGGCACTGACCCGCAACCCCCTCGCCGAACCCGGCCTGCTCGGCGTCAACGGCGGTGCCGCGGTGGCGGTCGTGACGGTGATCGGCCTGTTCCGGGTGGACGACGTCCTCGTCTACGTGTGGGCGGCGTTCCTCGGGGCCGCCGGAGCCGCGCTGCTGGTCTACCTGGTCGGGTCGCGCGGCCGTTCCGGCGCCACCCCCGCGCGGCTGGTCCTGGCGGGCGCCGGGATCAACGCGGTGTTCAGCTCGCTGACGGCGGGGATGATGCTGCTCAGCCCGCGCAGTTTCAACAGCTTCCGTTTCTGGCAGGTGGGCTCGCTGTCCGGGCGCGACCTCGCCGTCTTCGTCCAGATCGGCCCGTTCCTGCTGGCGGGGACGGTGCTGGCGCTCTGCCTGGCGCGCCCGCTCAACGCCCTGGCCCTCGGGGAGGACACGGGGCGGGCGCTGGGTGCCCGGCCGGGCCGGACACGGGCGCTGGGGGCGCTGGCGGTCGTGGTGCTGTGCGGTGCCGCCACGGCGGCGGTGGGGCCGATCGCGTTCGTCGGGCTGGCGGTGCCCTTCGTGGTCCGGGCGCTGGTCGGTCCCGACCAGCGCTGGGTGCTGCCGTACTCGCTGCTGCTGGCGCCGGTGCTGATGCTCGCCGCCGACATCGCGGGACGTGTGGTCGCGGCGCCCGGTGAGCTGGAGACGGGCATCGTCACCGCGTTCCTGGGCGCTCCCCTCCTGGCACTGATGGTCCGTCGCGGAAGGGTTCCCCAGCTGTGAGCATGAGTCGTGTCCTGCGGGTCGGGACGGTGTCCCTGCGGTGGGAGCCGCGCGTCGTCGTGGTGTGCGCCGTGCTGGTGGCCGCCACCCTGGGGGCGGCCGTGTCCGTGGTCGGCAGCGGTGAGTTCCCCATCTCCTTCACCGAGGTGGTGGGGGTGCTGACCGGGCAGGGGGACCGGGCCACGGAGTTCATCGTGCTCACGCTGCGCCTGCCCAGGGCAATCACCGGCCTGCTCGCCGGTGCGGCGCTCGGCCTGAGCGGGGCCGTCTTCCAGAGCATCACGCGCAACCCGCTGGGCAGCCCCGACATCATCGGGTTCACCACGGGGTCGGCCACCGGCGCGCTGCTGCAGATCCTCGTCGTCGGCGGCGGCGCCGTCGCCATCGCGGCCAGTTCCGTCCTCGGCGCGGTGCTGACCGCGCTCGCCGTCTACCTGGTCGCCTACCGGGGCGGGGTGCACGGCTACCGGCTGGTCCTGGTGGGGGTCGCCGCGGCCGCGATGCTCGAGGCGCTCAACGCCTACCTCGTCACCCGCGCCGAGTTGCGCGAGGCGTACGAGGCGGCGTTCTGGCTCACCGGCAGCCTGAACGGCAGGGGCTGGCAGCATGCGTGGCCGCTCGCCGTGGCCGTGGCGGTGCTCGTACCGGTCGTGCTGGCCCTCGGGAGGCGGCTGCGGATGGGCGAGCTCGGGGACGACGCGGCGCAGGCGCTCGGCGTGCCGGTCCAGCGGACGCGCGCCGTGCTCGTGGTGGTCGGGGTGGGGCTGGTGGCGGTGGCGACCGCGGCGGTGGGGCCCGTCCCGTTCGTCGCGCTGGCCGCGCCGCAGCTGGCGCGCGGGCTCACCGGCAGGCCCGGCACGCAGCTCGTACCGGCCGCGCTGATGGGCGCCGCGCTGCTCGTGTTCAGTGACCTGGTGACGCTGCACCTGCCGGTCGCGGTGCCGGTCGGCGTGGTCACCGGGGTGCTCGGCGGCGTCTACCTGGTCTGGCTGCTGTCGACCGAGGGGATGAGAGGGCGGGCGTGAGGGACTCGCGTTTCGCGGTGACGGCGTGCCGGACGTCCTGGCCGGCCGAGGGGCGAGAGACCGCGTGTCCGGGATCGTCTGGGTTGTCATGAGACGCGCGTTGACGAGTGAACCCTCCTAAATTAGGTTAGCCTTACCTGACTTAAGGGGAGTTCCGTGCTGACCAGGGAAGAACTGCACCGTTCGCTGACAGAACTGCTGGGAGAGCAGGTAGAGGCACACGACAACCTCATCGAGCTGGGCATGGACTCGATCCAGCTGATGGGGCTGACCGGCCGCCTGCGCCGCCTCGGCGTCGAGGTCGGCTTCGCCGAACTCGCGCGGCGGCCCACGCTGGCCGAGTGGTGGGAACTGCTCGACGAGCGCGGCGCCATCGCACCGCATCCGCTTCCGGCCCCCACCCCCGTCCCCGTCCCCGGCTCCGTCCTCGACGGCGCTTCCGGCGCCGGCCTCGGCACGCGGCGGGAAGCCGCGGAGCCGGACGACGGGCCGTTCCCCCTCGCGCTCATGCAGCACGCCTACTGGATCGGCCGCGACTCCGGCCAGTCGCTCGGCTCCGTCGCCGCGCACCTCTACGTGGAACTCGACGGACGTGAGATCGACCCCGCCCGGCTGGAGGCGGCCGTCGTGGCGCTCGTCGAGCGGCATCCGATGCTGCGGGCCGCGATCTCCGACGACGGGACCCAGCGCGTCCTGCCGGAGCGGCCTGGACCCGCCGTCACGGTGCACGACCTGCGCGCCGTGCCGGATCCCGGTGAGGAGCTGGAACGGCTGCGCGCCGAGATGTCCACCCAGCGGCTCCCCATCGAGACGGGCCGCGTCTTCGACGCGCGGCTGAGCCTGCTGCCGTCCGGCACGGCGCGGCTGCACCTGGACGTCGACATGGTCGCCGCCGACGCGATGAGCTACCGCACCCTGCTGGCCGACCTCGCGGCGCTGTACGAGGGCGAGAGCCTGCCGCCGATCGGCTACAGCTACGCGCGCTACCTCGCCGCCGACCCGCGCGCCGAGGCCCGCGCCCGTGACCGGCGCTGGTGGGGCGAGCGGCTCGGCGAGCTGCCCGGGCCACCGGAACTGCCGGTCGTGCCGCAGCCGGGCGACCGGGTCGTCCGCAAACACCACTGGCTCGCCCCCGAGGACAGGCAGCGGCTGATCGCCCGCGCCCACCGGGAGGGCGTCACCCCCGCGATGGCGCTCGCCGCCGTCTTCGCCGAGGTGATGGGCGCCTGGTCGGCGACCCCGCGCTTCCTGCTGAACCTGCCGCTGTTCCACCGCGAGCCGATCCACCCCGACGTGGACGCCCTGGTCGGCGACTTCACCGGCTCCATCCTGCTCGAGGCCGACCTGTCGCGGGAGCTGCCGTTCACCGAGCGCGCCCGCGAGCTGCAGGCGCTGCTGCACACGGCCGGCGAGCACAGCGACTACTCCGGCCTGGAGGTGCTGCGCGACCTGTCGCGGGCGCGGGGCGAGCAGGTGCTCGCGCCGATCGTCTACACCAGCGCGCTCAACCTCGGCGAGCTGTTCGGCGACCGGGCGCGGCGCAGCTTCGGAGAGCCGGAGTGGATCATCTCCCAGGGGCCGCAGGTGCTCCTCGACGCCCAGGTCACAGAGGTCTCCGGCGGGCTGCTGCTGAACTGGGACGTGCGCGACCCCGCCTTCCCCGACGGCGTCGCCGACGCGATGTTCGCCGCCTACACGGGCGCGATCACCCGCCTCGGCGCGCCGGACGCCGACTGGGCCGAGCCGCTGCGGATCGGCGCCTCGCCGGACCAGCTGCGCCTGCGGCACGAGCTCAACGCCCAGCCGGCGCTGCCCGCGCGGACGCTGCACGAGGAGTTCTTCGCGCGGGCGCGCCGCACCCCCGACCTCGCGGCGCTGCACTGGGGCACCGGTGACGCCGGCGGCACGCTCACGTACGGCGAGCTGGCCGACCGCGCCCTGCGCGTCGCCGCCCATCTCGTGGAGCGGGGGGTGCGGCCGGGAGACCGGGTCTCCGTCGAGCTGCCCAAGGGGCCCGACCAGGCGGTGGCGGTGCTCGGCACGCTGGCGGCCGGGGCCGCGTACGTGCCCGTCGGGGCGGGGCAGCCCGCCGCCCGGCGGGAGAGGATCCTCAAGACGGCCGGGGTCGCGGTCTCGCTCACCTCGGCCGTGACGCACCCCGCCCCGCTGGACGGGCCGGTGCCCGTCCCCCCCGACCAGGTCGGCTACGTGCTGTTCACCTCGGGCTCGACCGGGGAGCCCAAGGGCGTCGAGGTCTCGCACCGGGCCGCGATGAACACGATCGGCGACCTGGTCGAGCGGTTCTCGATCGGTGAGGCGGACGTGTCGCTCGCCGTGTCGGCGCTCGACTTCGACCTGTCGGTGTTCGACCTGTTCGCCCTCTGGTCCCGCGGGGGCGCCGTGGCGATCCCCCTGGAGGACGACCGCCGTGACGCCACCCGCTGGGCCGAACTGGTCGGGCGGTGGTCGGTGACCGTGCTGAACTGCGTGCCGTCGGTGCTGGAGATGCTGCTGCAGACCGGCCCCGCGCCCAGCCTGCGGCTGGTCCTGCTCGGCGGCGACTGGGTCGGCACGCACCTGCCCGCGCTGCTGCGGGAACGCTCGCCGGGGGCCAGGTTCGTCGCACTCGGCGGCACGACGGAGACCGCCATCCACTCGACCGTGATCGAGGTCGACGGCGAGGTGCCCGCCGACTGGACGGCGATCCCGTACGGCGTGCCGCTGCGCGGGGTGGCCTGCCGGGTCGTGGACGAGGCCGGGCGCGACCGCCCCGACTGGGCGCAGGGCGAGCTGTGGATCGGCGGCGCGGGCGTCGCGGACGGCTACAGCGGCGACGCCGAGCGCACCGCCGACCGTTTCGTCGTCCACGAGGGCACCCGCTGGTACCGGACCGGGGACATGGCCCGCTACCGGCCCGACGGCACGCTGGAGTTCCTCGGGCGACGCGACCACCAGGTGAAGGTGCGCGGGTTCCGGATCGAGCTCGGCGAGGTCGAGACCGCGCTGGAGAACCACCCCCGGGTACGCCGCGCCGTCGGCCTGCTCGCCGACTCGCGGCTGGCCGCCGCGGTCGTGCTCGCCGAGGAGGCGGGGGAGACCGGGACCGAGGAACTGCTCGCCCACGTACGGGAGCTGCTGCCCCCGCACATGGTCCCGGACCTGCTGGTGACCCTGGACGCGCTGCCGCTCACCGCGAACAACAAGGTGGACCGCAGGGCGCTCGCCGCCCTCGTCACCGCGGCGGCCGGGGAGACGGGCGCGCCCTACACCGCCCCGGGCAGCGCGCTGGAGCGGGTGCTGGCCCGGATCGTCGGCCAGGTGCTCGGCGTGCCGAGGGTCGGCGCGCACGACGACATCTTCGCGCTCGGCGGCGACTCGGTGCTGGCCACCACCGTCATCGCGCGGCTGCGCGAGGCGCTCGACGCCTCCTCGCTCCCGCTGCGCGCGCTGTTCACCGAGCGGACCGTGTCACGCGTCGCCCAGCGGTTCACCGAGCTCGAGGAGACCCCCGGCAGGCTGGAGGCGGTCGCCGAGATCTGGCTCATGGTCGAGGGCATGTCCGAGGACGAGCTCACCGAGCGCCTGGGCGCCGGAGAGCCCGGCCGGTAGGACCTGGTTACCGCCTCGGGCCGGGGCGGCACGCGCCCATGTTCGCCGTCGAGAACGGCTCGCAGACTGCCTGCGTGGTGTTCCTGGCGGCGGACCGGGCGTGCACGGGCCACGCCACGACGTGGTCACCGGTCTACTCCGCGCCCGGCAGCGCGTGGTGGACCCACAACGTCACCGTCTCGGCCACCCGCACCCACTGACCGGCGGTCCTTGCTACGGCTCAGCCTCCACCCGGTGCTGGATCGCCGGGCCGTGGTGGACGCGGACCTGTTGGTATGGAACTGCAAGTCCGGCGGTCCCAACGGCCGGCTGCGTGGCGACAACCTCGGGTCGGGCATCGCGGCCGCCCGCGTCATCTCCGCCTGGACCCTCAACGGCACCACGAACACCTCGAGCTGGTCCAGGCGGCCCTCGTTCTCCAGCAGCCTGGAAGGCGGAAACAGAGCCGGCTACGACGACGAGGCCGGCCCCGCCGGCTGGTGCGCAAAGGAGGAGCAGCTCGTACACCGGGTCGCCGGCATGGCCCGCGCCTGGATCGAGCAGGGCGTGGCCGACCGGACACCCTCCCACCCACCACCAAGGGCCCCGACCGGGGGCTGCGCATGTGAGCGCAGGGGCGGACATGGTGGAGCTTTCGGAGCCTTCTGTGCGGGCGTGGGTCGGGGCGTGGTCGTCGCGGCCCGAAGCATGGCCGCCGGCTCCGCGTTCCTCGGCCCTGTGACCCGCGAGGAAACGCTTCGTGTCGCCCGGTCCAAGTACGGGTGTAAGGGCGAACGACGAAGGGAGCGAGGCTGGTGCGCCTCAACGAAGACCCTGCGGCCTTTGAGGCCTTCTATCGCCGCCACATCGATGCCGTGCTGAAGTTCGTGGTCCGGCGGGTGAGCGATCCTCACCTCGCCGCCGATCTGACGGCGGACATCTTCTTGGCGGTTCTGGATTCCGCGGACACGTACACGCCGGGGCGTGGCAGCGAGATCGCCTGGCTGTACGGCATCGCGCGCAATGTCGTGTCGGCCCAGTTTCGCAGGGCCACGCGGGAGGCGCGGGCGACCGGTCGCCTGGCGGGGCGCCGCCTGATGGACGACGACGACCTCGCGCGGATGGAGGAGCGGATCGACGCCGAGCGTCAGATGCGCAGCGCTCTGGAGGCCATGAGGGGCCTGTCCGAGGGCGAGCGCGCGGTGCTGGAGCTCATGGCGATCGATCAGCTCACCGTCACCGAGGCCGCCGAGGCGTTGGGCATCAGGCAGGTCACCGCGCGAGTCCGGCTGCACAGGGCCAGGCGTGCCCTCGAACACTTCACCTCGCCATCGGCTGTGTATTCGGAAGGACGGGCATGAGCAACTTCGAAGATCGTCTTCTCGGTGCACTCAAGGAAGAGATCACGAGCAGGAAGGCGGAGGACAAGATGACGACTGTGGCGCCGGCCCGGGACGGCTTCCGGCGGCGATCGGTGAGGTTGTCCGCCGCGGTGACGGGGGTCGCGGCGGCCACCACCGCGGTGGTGGTGGCGACCGGCGTCGTCGGCGGCCCGGCCTACGCGGTGACCAGGGGCGCCGACGGCGGGGTCAGCGTGGAGATCCACGCGTTCACCGATCCCGACGGGCTGGAGGCCGAGCTGGCCGGGGCAGGGGTCAAGGCGGTGGTGGACTACCTGCCGCAGGGGCAGACCTGCAAGCAGCCGCGGGGCACGCGAGGTGGCGGCTCCGGGCGGTTCGCCGCGAGCATCGGGCGGCAGGGCGACGGGATCAGCTTCAAGATCGAGAAGGGGCAGGTGCCAGCGGGATCCACGCTGGTGCTGACCGTCTCGAAGAGCGAGGACGGCGACGACAGGCCTCCGTTCGCGACCACGCTGCAGATCGTCCAGGGTGCGGTGTCGCAGTGCGAGCCCACCTCGATGCCGGTGCCGGCTGACGGCGGTACCACGGGGAAGCCGGACCAGGGGCCCAGCTTCGACACGGGCACGGAGAAGCAGGACCAGGGCCCGAGCCTGGACAGCAAGACCGGGTGACGCCTCATGCACGGCCCGGCGGCCCCCGAGCGACGAGGGGCCGCCGGGCCGCGTGCTCCGATGTCCCGGGCGGGTTCGGGCAGTTTGGGTTGCTTGCCCTTGAGCTTGCCGTTCTTCGGGGCAGTTGTTGACGTCACCGATGACCAGCCTGGGTAACCCGCTGCGAGCTGCGCCATGATCTTGACAACACACCTGGCGCAACCGAGATAATTCAGCCGCCCGACAAATAAACCAAGCATTCTAGAGCTTCGCCCCCGGACACGGCCGGTGCCGAGGGCCTCGGATTCATCTGCGCGACCAGCTCGCCGCCGGCCATCTGGTCGCGCCCCCTGCCGACCAACCGCGCCACCTGACCCTCACCCGACAACCCCCGGAGGAACGATGCCCCTCGTCGCCGGGGTCGACTCGTCGACCCAGTCGTGCAAGGTCGTCATCCGCGACGCAGAGACCGGGAAGCTGGTGCGCGAAGGTCGCGCACCGCACCCCGTCGGCACCGCCGTGCCGCCGGCCGCGTGGGAGGCCGCACTGTCCGACGCGGTCGCACAGGCCGGCGGACTGGACGACGTGGCGGCTGCCTCGATCGCCGGGCAGCAGCAGGGCATGGTGTGCCTGGACGAGGGTGGCGCGGTGGTCCGGGACGCCGTGCTGTGGAACGACACCCGCTCGGCCGGCGCCGCCGCCGACCTGATCTCGGATCTCGGCGGTGGCGAGGCGGGACAGCGAGCATGGGCGGAGGCGGTCGGCCTGGTACCGGTGGCCAGTTTCACCGTCACCAAGCTGCGCTGGCTGGCCTCGGCGGAGCCGGGCAACGCCGCCCGTACAGCCGCGGTGTGTCTGCCGCACGACTGGCTGACCTGGCGGCTGTCCGGCGCACCGGGCCTCGATGCGCTGCGCACCGACCGCAGCGAGGCCAGCGGGACCGGATACTGGTCGGCCGCGACCGATGAGTACCGCCTGGACCTGCTCCGGTTGGCGTTCGGCCGCGACGACGTGCTGCTGCCGCAGGTGCTCGGGCCGACCGGTCAGGCCGGGCACCTGCGCACCGGCGCGCCGCTGGGCCCCGGCGCCGGCGACTGTGCCGCGGCGGCGCTGGGTGTCGGTGCCGAGCCTGGCGACGTGATCGTGTCGATCGGCACCTCCGGCATAGTGTCCACCGTTTCCGAGGTGCCGGCCGCGGACCCGAGCGGGATCGTGGCCGGGTACGCCGACATGACCGGCCGGTTCCTGCCGCTGGTGTGCACGCTCAACGCCGCCCGGGTGCTGGACGCGGCCGCGACCATGCTGGGAGTGGACCACGCGGGGCTGTCGGCGCTGGCGCTGTCCGCACCGCCGGGCGCCGACGGGCTGGTCCTGGTGCCCTACCTGGAGGGCGAGCGCACACCGAACCGCCCGCACGCCACCGGAGCCGTGCACGGCCTGACCCTGCGGACCTCGACCCCCGCACACCTGGCCCGCGCGGCGGTGGAGGGCATGCTGTGCGCCCTCGCCGACGGGCTGGACGCAATGATCGAGCAGGGCATGACGGTCAACCGGGTCATCCTGGTCGGAGGCGGCGCCCGCTCGGAGGCGGTGCGCCGGATCGCTCCCACAGTCTTCGGCCGCCCCGTGCTCGTCCCACCACTGGGGGAGTACGTCGCCGACGGCGCCGCCCGTCAGGCGGCCTGGGTGTTGTCGGGCGGGCAGCGACCGCCGTCGTGGACGGTCGGGCAGGTCGAGACGCACGAGGCGGACGCCGTGCCGGCGATCCGCGAACGGTACGCCGTGGCCTGCGCGAACATCCTCGATATCCCATGAGGACAATCCGGCGATTCGACGAGCCAAGCGCGGCGTACGGTCAGAGCCAGGACGATCCCCGACTTCGGAAGGTGTCGCCATGGCTGACGACAACGCGCGAGCGGAGATGGAAATCAGCCCCGTTGGCGGCGTGAGTCCATCAGGCATGTGTGTGCCATGGGCGCGAACTCCGGGTGCCGTGTCGCGATGACCCGCTCGAATGCCGCCTCGGGATTGGGAGAGTTCACGGCCATCCGGTACGCGTGCTGGGCGCCGCGCAGTGGGGACACCCTGTTTCCGCGCCGCCGCCGGCAAGAGGTCGGCGAAGGAGTCGGATTCGGCCGCACGTCGTCGCCGGCGTTCAGGCCACCACCGCATCCCCCGTCACCCCTCCGGTCGAGAGCCTTGCCTCGTCCTTCAGTCACCCTCCTCGCGGGTCAACACGAAGCGGCGGCGAAAACTTGGAGTGGCCGATCCAGGGACGGCGCCGTCGAACGGGTGTACTGGGACAGCGGGATCGCATACCTGCGCCTCGCTCGCGCCACCTTCCCGAGTCAGCGTCTGGGGGAGAGCCTCAGCACCGCTTTGCCGCGGGAGAGAGACACCACCCGTATTCCGATGCCGTTGACCGACCCCGTCGAGCGGAGGCCGAGCACCGCCTGCGAGGTCACCCCGGGCCCGGTGGCCCGCACCCGCACGGAGGTCCGGCCGAAGGAGATGGACAGCCGGGTGACGCCGAACCGGGGGCTGACCCGGAAGCGCACCGCCTTCGAAAGGGTGAGGTTGCACTTCCCGTCGTAGCACGCGCGGAGATTCGGAGCGGCGGTCTTCCCCCGCGCGGCGGCGCCCGTCGCCGGGGCGGCGGCCGCGACCGGCGCGAGGACGGCCGCTCGTGTGTCCGCCGGTGTCAGGCCGGAGTGCGCCGGTGCGGTGCCGCCGGTCAGGGCGGCGACCAGCAGGAGGGCGACGGTCGTCTGAGCCATGCTCTTCCTCTCGTCTTTCCGCCGGACTCCTCCCGGGATGGGCGGTGGCTCGCCGGCCGGGCGTCGCCGGTGGTCGTACGTTGACATGGATATGACGGGTTTGCTGTCACTCCTCACCATCTGACAGAGTCGGCCGTTTTTCCAGCCGTTCCCTCACATCGCCTTCGCCGGTTTCGCCGGGCTCACCCGGGCTCCGGTTTTCGTCGGCCCGGCGCGGCCAGGAGTCCTGGACCGGTGCGACGTTCCTCGAAGCAGGCCGGGCCCTTCGGGGCCTGTTCCTCACGCTGAGACGGCCGCTTCCGGTGACTCCTCGTCAGGCGTGCCGAATGGACGACGCCCGGTCACACGAGGCCGCCGGTGTCGCTTCCGCCGGAAAACATTGACGAGCGGAATTCGCCCTGGTGAATCCAGTGCTTCCGAAGTCATGGCCAAGGTTAATTCAGTGCTCCCGAAATCATGGCCAAATGGCGAACAACTCAATATGATCGCCGGAGAGGCTCGGTAAAAGTCCGGGCCGATCCGTTCCGGTACTGGTAAGACCGCTTATCCGAGTTTCGCGGGTCGCCGTTCCCGTGAGGCCCGACGGTTACGATCCGTGTTCTCCGGGTTCCCCGGTGGTGCGGCCTCCACCGCCTTTCCCGGGGAGACGGGCGGTGGTCTCGCGGTGATGGCCGAGGGCGCCGGCGACGACGAGGGCGGGCGTCCGCGGGGCCCGCCGCCGGATCGCGGCGCGGTCGCCGGGACGCCGATCCCGTCGGGGCGGACGAGCGGACGGGCGGACGGCCGGGGCGGCGAGGCCTGCCCGGCGGACGCGACGAGGGCCTCGTGGCAGGGACCGGGCGCCGTGTCACCCCGGGCCGACCACGCTCCGCCACCTGGCGGCCGGGGGCACGTCCTGGACCGTTCTTCCCGGCATCTCCCGGACCGATCTGGCCTGTGACCTGGGCAGGCTTGCGCATCGCCATCGATGGACCGCTCCGGCCGCGACGTCCGGGAGGGCGGGCCCGCCGGCGGGCGTCTCGTCCTCCTCCGGCGGCCGGGCCTTCCCGGCGTACGACACCGCCCGGCGCGTGGCGACCGGACCGCCCCCCCGGATCGACGCGGCGGAAGCCGGAAGGACCGCCGCGCGCCGGCCCGGGACGCGTGAAGGGCCCGGCCCCTCAAAGGGCCGGGCCCTTGGACCGGTTCGTGGTTCACACCGGGTCCGCCACGGGTGCTACCGCCACGCCGTGAAGTGCCACTTGTTGGGCTGCGACCAGGTACAGGCTGTCACCTGGTATCCCGAATCCCTGACCGCGTACCTCCAGTAGTTGCAGGTACCCGCGTCCGAGTAACCACCGTAGAACCTGCTTTCGGCGTGGGCTACACCACCAAAGGAGAGAACCGTTCCGGCGATGGCGAAGCCGGCGACGCCGACGACCACTCTTTTCACGAGACTCATGCTTTGGACCTTCCTGATAGACCCCCGCAGGGAATTGCCGCTGCCCATTGATCTTCAACCAGCGATTACCAATATGCAAGACCATCTTTGAAATTCGGCGTCCGGCGCCAAACGATCGGCGGGAAAAGGCGGGAAAAAGTAGCGGAGCGTGATCGGGCCGGAGGCGGCCGGGGTGACGTTGTGGATCGACGGCATCTCCGGTAAGAGCTCGCGCTGATCGGCAGGAGCTCATGGGCGACGCCTCGGCCGGTGTTCGCACAAGGCCTTCGGCGAGTCCGCGACGGACGGCTTCCAGTGGTTAGCCTCTGACGGTGCGCACCCGGACCGCTCTGCAGGCACTCACCCGGCATCCGCTGTCCTTCCTGCGGTCCCGGTGGCCGTGGCGATCACTGGCGTACCTGTCGTCGAGTGCCGTGCTCGGCGTCACCGTCGTCATCGTCGCGGTGTCGATCTCCTTTCTGGAATCCGTCCCGCTCATGGTCGCCGCCGGGCTGGCCGCCGCCGGTCTGCTCGTTTTACCGGTGACGGGGTTCGAGCGGTGGCGACTGCGGCTGATCGGCCTCGCCCCGCCCGCCCGCGCGCCTGACGAGCCGTGGCGCGGGGTCGGCCTGACGGTGGCCTCGCTCCTCGCGCTCTGGTGGATCGACCTGGTGGTGGTCTGCTTCACCGTCGGGGGCCCTGTCGTGTTGATCCTGTCGCCCGTCCTCCAGCCGGTGGAGGAGACGTGGGCGCTCACCGCCGCGCTGACGGCCTCGGCCGCCGGATTCCTCCTGCTTCCGGTGGCCGCCTACGCCTTCACCGCCTGGGCGGGGGCGCGCGGAGCCATGACCAGGGCGCTGCTCGCCCCACACGAAACCGAGCTGGCCGAGGTGGTGCGCTCACGCGCCCGGCTGGTGGACGCGTTCGAGATGGAACGCCGCCGGATCGAGCGAGACCTGCACGACGGCGCCCAGCAACGGCTTGTCGCGCTGAGCATGAGGCTGGGACTGGCCCGGCTCGACCTGCCGCCGGACTCGCCGATCGCCGAGCAGATCGAGCAGGCCCACGAGGAGGCCAGGCGGGCCCTGGCCGAACTGCGAGAGCTGATTCGCGGCGTGCATCCGCAGGTGCTCACCGACCGCGGTCTGGCCGCCGCCGCCCGTGACGCGGCCGGGCGCTCTCCGATCCCGGTGGAGGTGAACGTCTCCCTGCCGCGGCGGCTGCCCGAGGCGGTGGAGGTGACCGCCTACTACGTCGTCTCCGAGGCTCTGGCGAACATCGCCAAGCACAGCGGGGCGGGCAGGGCCCGGGTGCTCGGCCTGCTGGTCGACGATACGCTGATCATGGAGATCCGCGACGACGGGGCCGGTGGTGCCGATCCGGCCGGCGGAACCGGCCTGATCGGGCTGGCCGACAGGGTGGCCGTGGTCGACGGCAGGCTGTCCCTGTCCAGTCCGGCCGGCGGGCCGACGACGATGCGAGTGGAGATTCCGTGCGGGTAGTGATCGCCGAGGACGCCGTTCTTCTCCGTGAGGGCTTGGCCGGCCTGCTGGAGCGCTTCGGGCACACGGTCGCCGCCTCGGTCGGCGACGCCGTCTCCCTCGTCACCGCGGTGGAGGAGCACCGGCCCGACATCGTGGTGGTCGACGTGCGGATGCCGCCCGGCTTCACCGACGAGGGGCTGCGCGCCGCGCTCGCACTGCGCACGGCGCACCCGGAACTGGCCGTGCTGGTGCTCAGCCAGTACGTCGAGCGGACCTACGCCGCCGAGCTGCTCGGCTCCGGTCGCGGCACGGGCATCGGTTACCTGCTCAAAGAACGGATCGGGGACGTCGGCGAGTTCGTCGACGCGCTCGTCCGGGTCGCGGAGGGCGGCACGGTCATCGACCCCGAGGTGGTGCGGCAATTGCTCAGCGGGCGGCGCGATCCGCTGCGGCGCCTCACTCCGCGGGAGCTGGAGGTCCTCACCCTGATCGCCGAGGGACGGGCCAACGCCTCGATAGCCCGGGCTCTTTCCGTCACCGGCGCGGCGGTCGCCAAGCACATCGCGAGCATCTTCGACAAGCTCGATCTCCCTCCCGCCGCCGACGGCCACCGCCGCGTCCTGGCCGTCCTGGCCTACTTGCAGGCCGAGCCGAGGTAGTGCCAGGTCTACCCCGGGTCTTGGTCCCCGCGCCAATGTGCGGCGGGCGCCGCACCGGTTGGATCGACGGCATGGCAACCACCTCTTTCGAATTCCCCGGCCGCTGGGCCGAGGGTGCCGGGCTCGTCCTCGGCCCGGTTCTGATGCTCGCCGGAGTGCTGCTCCGCGTCGACGTCGACGACTTTTTCCCCGGGCAACTCGTGGCGTTCGCCGCGGACCCCGGCAGGATGACCGCCTCCTACAGTGCCTTCGCCGCGGGGAACGTCCTGCTGTGGCCTGCCGTCATCGCCCTGGTCCGGCGCGCGTGGGCGACCCAGCCGCGGTGGGCGCTGTGGGGCGGTGTGATGGTCGTGCTCGGGCTGTTCGCCCGCGCCTTCCACACCGGGATCAATCACTTGATCTTCCAGGTCACCGGCGCCCAGGGGGTGGAGGCGGGGCGGCAGGCGGTCGACGGCTACTACGGTGCGTTCCACGTGCTCCAACCGTTGTCGATCGCGATCCTCCTCGGCTGGGTCGTGCTGGCCGTCGGCGTATGGCGGGCAGGCGTGCTGGGGACCGTCAGGTCCGTCGCCCTGGCATCGATGAGCGCGCTGCCGATCGGCGTGCTCAAGGGCACGGGTCCGATGTCGATCGTCGCCACTCTCGGCCTGTGCGTCGCGCTGGTGCCGCTGGGGGCCCGCATCCTGAAGGACGGGCCCGCGCCCAGGTGGTGGGCCTATCCGCTCGCGCTGGGCATGGGCACCGCGGCCGTGCTCCTCGGCATGGCCGGTTGACGGCCGGGATCGACGCGACCACTTCTCCGGATTACGGAACAGGCCCTAGACCTCCCGCGGTTCGGCGTCCAGGGTCGCGCCGCGCAGGCCGGTGAGCGTGAGGGCGAGGGCGAGGGCCAGGGCGGCGCTGGCCGCGCCGTACACGACGATCGCGGTGCCGGGCGCCAGGTAGCGGCCGAGCGCGCCCGCGCCGAGCGCGCCGACGGCCTCGCCGCCGGTCTCCTGGGCGGCCCACAGCGCGTTCACCCGGCCGAGGTAGCCGTCGGGGGTGTGCGCCTGGATGAGGCCGTAGCGGAGGATCTCCTCGATGGACGCGACCAGGCCGTACCCGAAGAGGATCGCGACGGCGAGCGCGGGATGGGTCGCCAGCCCGAGGCAGGCGAGGAGCGCGAAGCCGCAGACCGACGCGACGAGCAGCGCCCTGCCCGGCGCGCGCGACCGCCCGGCCCAGCCGCTGGTGACCGAGCCGAGCACCGCGCCGCAGGCGGGCGCGGCGTAGAGCAGGCCGATCGTGGCCGGGCCGCCGCCCAGCTGCAGGGTCGCGAACGCGGGCATGAGCACCGGGATGCCGCCCGCCACCATGAACAGCAGGCCGAGCAGCATGAGCGAGCCGACCACGCGGTGCGAGGCCACGAACCGCAGCCCCGAGGCGATCGCCCTCAGCGGGTTCTCCGTGACCTCGGCGACCGGTTTCAGGGCGGGCAACCTCGTCAGCAGGCCGAGGGTGGCCAGCGTTCCCGCGGCCGCGGCCGCGTAGTTCCAGCCGACGCCGAACGCCGACACGGTCAGGCCGCCGAGCGCGGGGGAGAGCATCGAGCCGAGCCGTACGGTCAGCGCGTTGAGCGCGCCCGCCGCGACCAGCTTGTCCGGGGGGACCAGGGCGGGGGTCGCGGCCAGCAGCGCGGTGACGCTCACGCCGGTCGCCAGCCCGTCCCAGGCGGCGAGCACGTAGATCGCCGCCAGCGAGGGGGAGGGCAGGAAGGCGTTCAGCGTTAGCAGCGCGAAGCCGATGCCGGCCGCGGTGCGCGCGACCAGCATCAACCGGCGCCGGTCGTGCCGGTCGGCCAGCACGCCGCCCCACAGGAAGCCCGCGAGCAGCGCGAAGCCCTCGGCCGAGGAGACCGCGCCGACGTGCACGGTCGAGCCGGTCATCGCGTAGACCTGCACGGGCACCGCGACCATCAGCATGCCGATGCCGAAAACCGACACGGTGCGCGCCACGAACACGTCGCGGAAGGCTCTGCTGGTCCGGAGCGGGCTGATGTCCATGGCCAGACGGCGCAGCATCTTCGGGGTTCTCCTCGACGGGCAGAGTGGATAAGGTGAGGCTTACCTTAGTTGACCTTAGGGAAAGAGGACAGACCAGTGCAACGGGTCCTTATGAACGGAAAAATCCACCGTGCCACCGTGACCCAGGCGGATTTGCACTACGTGGGTTCCCTGACGATCGACGCCGAGCTGATGGCCGCCGCCGACATCGTCGAGGGCGAGCAGGTCCATGTCGTCGACATCGACAACGGCGCCCGCCTGGTCACCTACGCCATCACCGGCGAGGCGGGCAGCGGGGTCATCGGCGTCAACGGCGCGGCGGCCCACCTGGTCCACCCCGGGCACCTGGTCATCGTCATCTCGTACGGGAACTTCGACGACGCGGAGGTGCGGGCGCACCGGCCCAGGGTCGTCCACGTGGACGGCGCCAACCGCATCGTCGCGCTCGGAACCGACCCGGCCGAGCCGGTCGCGGGCGCGGTGGCCCAGATCGCGGGGCGGTGACCCGTGGAAGGATTCACCCCCTGGCCGGAGGAGTTCGCGGCGCGCTACCTGGCCGAGGGCTACTGGAGCGACCGGTTGCTCGGCGACGTGCTGCGCGGTGGCGACCCCGAACGGACCGCGCTCGTGGCCGGGAAGGAACGGCTGACCTACGCCGAGCTGGACCGCCGCGCCGAACGCGCCGCGGCCGGTTTCGCGCGGCTGGGCGTCCGGCGCGGTGACCGTGTCGTGGTGCAGCTGCCCAACACCGCCTCCTTCGTCGTCGTCTTCCTCGCCCTGGTCAGGATCGGCGCCGCCCCGGTGCTCGCCCTGCCCGCGCACCGCAGCAGCGAGATCGGCTACCTGTGCGAGCTGAGCGAGGCCAGGGCGTACGTCATCCCCGACGTGCACGGCGGGTTCGACTACCGCGAGCTGGCCCGCTCGCTGGCCGTGGAGCACGTCGTGGTGGACGGGGACGCCCAGGAGTTCACCGCCCTGGCCGACCTCGATCGAGGCCTCGATCCAGGCCTCGATCCCGGTTCCGATCCCGCGCTCGACTCCGGTCACGGGGCCGGCGCAGGCCCCGTGTCGTACGAGCGGCCCGATCCGGCCGACGTGGGGGTGTTCCTGCTCTCCGGCGGCACCACCGGGCTGCCGAAGCTGATCCCGCGCACCCACCGCGACTACGTCTACAACCTGGAGGCCAGCGCCGAGGTCTGCGGCTTCACCCGCGAGACGGTCTACCTCGTGGTGCTCCCGGTCGCGCACAACTTCGCGCTCGCCTGCCCGGGTGTGCTGGGAGTCTTCGCCAAGGGAGGCACCGTCGTCCTGGCACCCTCGGGGTCACCCGACGAGGCGTTCCCGCTCATCGAGCGGGAGCGGGCGACGGTGTGCGCGGTGGTGCCCCCCATCGCGCTGCTCTGGCTGGAGGAGGCGCCCTGGTCGAGCGAGGACCTGTCGTCGCTCCGGCTGCTGCAGGTGGGCGGGGCCAAGTTCGCCGCCGAGCGGGCCGCGCAGGTCCCCGGCGTGCTGGGCTGCGCGGTGCAGCAGGTGCTGGGCATGGCCGAGGGGCTGCTCAACTACACCCGGCTGGACGACCCCCGCGAGCTGGTCGACACCACGCAGGGCAGGCCGCTGTCCCCGGCCGACGAGATCCTCGTGGTCGACTCCGACGGCGCCGAGGTCGCCCCCGGCGAGGTCGGCGAGCTGCTCACCCGCGGCCCGTACACCCTGCGCGGTTACTACCGCGCGCCGGAGCACAACGCGCGGTCCTTCACCCCCGACGGCTTCTACCGGACCGGAGACCTGGTGCGGGTGCTCCCCTCCGGCCACCTCGTCGTGGAGGGCCGCGATAAGGACCAGATCAACCGGGGCGGTGACAAGATCTCCGCCGAGGAGCTGGAGAACCACCTGCTGGCCCACCCCGCGGTGCACGACGCCGCCGTGGTCGGCACCCCGGATCCGGTGATGGGGGAGCGGACCTGCGCCTTCCTGATCGTCCGGGACCAGGCGCCGACCCTCCGGGAGATCAAGCAGTTCCTCAAGGAGCGCGGCGTGGCGGGATACAAGTGGCCCGACCGCGTCGAGCTGGTCGAGACCTTCCCCCGCACCCCGGTCGGCAAGATCAGCAAGAAGGAGCTCGCCGCGAGCCTGCGCTGAGCCCCTTCACGCGGGAGATCCGCCCTCACGTGCGGGGAAGGCGCGTGAGGGCGGACGGCGGACAGTGGACGGTGTGCGGGAAACGCCGGGGTGGCGTTCCCTCAGGCGCGCGGGACCACGTACGGGGCGATGCTGGAGAGCTTCTCGCAGGTCTCCTCGTACTCCCGCTCGGGCGTCGAACCGGACACGATGCCGGCGCCGGCCCGCAGCCAGGCCCGGCCGTTCTCGCTGTAGACGGCGCGCAGCACCAGGGCGGCGTCCATCGCGCCGTCCTGGGAGACGGCCAGGACGGCTCCGGCGTACAGGCCCCTGGGCTCCTCCAGCCTGGCGATCGCGTCGATCGCCCCCGTCTTGGGGATGCCGGAGGCGGTCACGCCGGGGAACAGCGCGTCGAGCGCGTCCCAGCCGGTGCGGCCGGGGGGCAGCTCGCCGCTGACACTCGATCCCAGGTGCTGCACGCTGCCGCGCTCCTTCACCGTCATGAAACCGGTGACCCGGACCGTGCCGGGCGCGCACACCCGGTACAGCTCGTCCTGCGAGGCGCGTACGGACACCGCGTGCTCGAAGATCTCCTTGGGGTCGTTCTCCAGCTCGCGGCGGGTCTCCGAGTCCACGTCCTCGCCCCGGCCGAAGGCCCGCGTGCCGGCCAGCGGCTGGGTCATCACCGTGCCGTGCCCGTCGACGCTCACCAGCACCTCGGGACTGAACCCGGCGGACTGGAAGCCGTCCAGGTCGAGGAGGAAGGAGCGGGCCGGGGTGTTGGCGGCGCGGCCGCACGCGTACGTCGCGACGACGTCGACGGGGAACGGGATCGGCAGCCGCCGGGAGACGATGACCTTCTCGTAGAGCCCGGCGTCGATCTCGGAGATCGCCTGGGCGACCCGCGACCGGTACACGTCGCCGCCGGGGCGCACGTCGACCGGGGACGGCGCCGGTGCCGGTGGCCTGGGCACACCGCCCCGGCCGGACAGCAGCTCGGCGACCCGCTCCGCCTCGTCGGGGTCCACGCTCACCACCAGCGCGCGTCCCGCCTCGATGCGCACCTCGGTGCGCGGCACGACCAGGTGGGCGAGCCTGCCCGCCGGGGTGAGCGCGGCGAACTCGAACGCGATCCAGCCGTAGGCGTTCCAGACCGGCCACGGGGCGGCCCGCAACGCCGCCTCCAGCGCCGCGGCCGGACGGCCGGACCACGGCTCGTCCACCGAGTCCGCCGAGTTCACCGAGTCGAGCGAGCCGAGCGAGACGAGCGACTCCAGCGGGTCCATCGAGGTCGCGGAGGTCAGGGAGGGCCCGTCCAGCCAGCGGCTGCGCACGACCCCGGGTTCGAGGATCACCTCGCCCGCCACCCCGCCCGCGAAAGTCCACAGGCCCGGTCGCTCGTACACGGTGTAGTCGTCGAACAGTCCGGACCCGGCCAGGCGGGTGACCAGACGCAACGGGTCGGTCGCGCTCTCGACCACTATTTCCGCGCGTTTCTCGTCCGTGCGGACACCAAAGGACAACGAACCCACCCCTCTGCGAAACCGGGCAACACCGATCAATTTAGGTAAGGCTAACCTTGTGTCGATTTAAGAGGCAAGGCTAACCTAAGTGTTAATACGGGACAGCGTGCCCGACCCGGCCCCGAAGGAAGAGTTGAGCGTGCGGGAACAGCAGCAGGACGTTGCACGGCGGCGCGAACTGATGCGGCGGATGATGGCCGAAGCGGGGCTCGGCCTCGACAAGGACCGCATCACTCCACGCCGCTCCGGTGGCCCCGCCCCGCTGTCCTACGCGCAGCAGAGCATGTGGCTGCACCACCGGACGTTCCCCTCCAGCCCCGCCTACAACGTGTGCCTGCTGGTACGCATGTCGGGCGCGCTCGACACCGACGCGCTCCGTGAGGCGCTGCGCGCCCTCCTGCGCAGGCACGCGGTGCTGCGCACCGTCTACGACGAGAACGACGAGGGGACGCCGTTCCAGCACGTCGTCGCCGACGACTCCCTCGACCTGCCGGTGCGCGACCACGCAGAGGCCGACGCCGAGGCGCACGCCGCGCGGCTCGCGGCGCTCCCCTTCGACCTGCGTGCCGACCGGCCGATCCGGCTGGAGCTGCTCCGGTTCGGCGGCGACAGGTACGGTCTGGTCCTGGTGGTGCACCACATCGCCTGGGACGGCATGACCTGGGGATCGCTGTCACGCGACCTGTCGGCCCTGTACCGCGCCGCCGTCTCCGGTGAGCCGCACGGCCTGCCCACGCTGACCGTGCACTATCCCGACTTCGCCGTCTGGGAGCAGGACCGCCCGCACTCGGCGGAGGAGATGGACTACTGGCGGCGGCGCCTCGACCCGCCGCCCGCGCCCCTCGACCTGCCCGCCGACCGCCCGCGCGGCGCCACCGCGTCCGAGCGGGGCGGGCGCAGGGCACGCCGCTTCGACGACGCCGTCACCGCCGGGATGCGGGAGCTGGCCGTCAGGGAGAACCTCACCCCGTACATGGTGATGCTCGCCGCGCACGCGGTACTGCTGCACCGCTACACCGGCGCGACCGACGTCGCGATCGGCTCGGCCGTGATGAACCGCGAGCACACCGAGATCGAGCGGCTGGCCGGGAACTTCGGCAACACCCTCGTGCTGCGCACCGACCTGTCCGGCGCGCCCACCTTCCGCGAGGTCCTGCACCGGGTCCGCGACACCTGCACCGAGGGGTTCGCGAACCGGACGCTGCCCTACGACACGATCGTGCAGGAGCTGCGGCCCGCCCGCAGGCGCGGCGGCTCGCCGTTCTTCGACACCATGTTGCTGTTCCTCGCCCAGGAGATCGGCGAGCTGGACCTGCCCGGCGTCACCACGAGCTGGACGCACATCCACAACGGCACCACCCATTTCGACCTGTCGCTGGAGGCCTTCGTCCGGTCCGGCGGGATGACCGTCGAGGCCACCTTCCGGCGCGAGCTGTTCGACGACGAGCGCGTCGACGCCCTCCTCGCCCACCTGGAGACGCTGCTCGGCGACGCGGTGAGCCGTCCTGACCAGCGGATCGCCGACCTGGAGCTGCTCGGCGCGGCCGAGTCGGCCCTGCTCGCGGAGTGGAACGACACCTCGCGCCCCGTCCCGGACACGACGGTGACCTCCCTGTTCGAGGAGCAGGCCGCCCGCACCCCCGGCGCGGTCGCCGTCGACGGCGCCGGCGGGACCACCCTCACCTACGCCGAGCTGGACCTGCGGGCCTCGGCCCTCGCCCGGACGCTGCGCGAGCGCGGCGCGGGACCCGGCGAGGTCGTCGCGCTGGCCCTGCCCCGCACCCCCGACCTGGTGGTCGCGCTGCTGGCCGTGCTGAAGTCGGGCGCCGCCTACCTGCCGCTGGACCTGGACCACCCGGCCGACCGGCTCGCCTACATGCTCCGGGACGCGGCCCCGCTCTGTGTGATCGCGACCCCGGAGACCGCCGCCCTCCTCCCGCCGGGGACCGAGACGCTGACCCCGGGCGACGCGTCCCCCGGCACGAGCGAGCCGTCGTTTCCGGTCCGGGGCGGCGACCTGGCGTACGTCATCTACACCTCGGGCTCCACCGGCCGGCCCAAGGGCGTGGCCGTCCCGCACTCCGCGCTCACCGCCTTCCTCCTCACCATGAGGGAGCGCCTGGCCCTGGACGCCGGCGACCGGCTGGTCGCGGTGACCACGATCGCGTTCGACATCGCCGCGCTGGAGCTGTACGTGCCGCTGATCAGCGGCGCGACCGTCGTGCTGGCCGGACGCGAGACCGTGCGCGAACCGGCGGCGCTGGGCGCGCTGCTCGCCGGGGCGACCGTCGTCCAGGGCACCCCGTCGCTGCTGGGCTCGCTGGACCCGGCCGCGCTGCGCGGGCTGCGGGTGCTCGTCGGCGGGGAGGCCCTTCCGGCCGCGCTCGCCGAGACCCTGCACGCGTCGGCGGCGTCGGCCGTCAACGTGTACGGGCCGACCGAGGCGACGATCTGGGCGACCTCCGCCGAGCTGCCGTCGTCCGGGATCGGCAGGCCGTTCCCCAACACCCGCGCGTACGTCCTGGACGCCGCGCTGCGCCCCGCCCCGGTCGGCGTCCCCGGCGAGCTCTACCTCGCGGGGACGCAGCTGGCCCGCGGCTACGCGGGCAGGCCGGGCCTGACCGCGGAACGCTTCGTCGCCGACCCCTTCGGCCCGCCGGGCGAGCGCATGTACCGCACCGGCGACCTGGCCCGGTGGGGCCGCGACGGGACGCTGGAGTACCTGGGACGCACCGACGACCAGGTGAAGATTCGCGGCTTCCGCATCGAGCCCGCCGAGGTGCAGGCCGTGCTCGCCGCCCACCCCGGCGTCGCCCAGGTCGCCGTCGTGGTCCGCGAGGACACGCCGGGCGAGAAGCGGCTGGTCGCGTACGTCGTGCCGGACGGCGACCTCGACGAGGCGGACCTGCGGGCGGCGGCGGCCGGAGCGCTGCCCGAGTACATGCTTCCCGCGGCGACGGTCCTGCTCGAGGCGCTGCCGCGCACCGTCAACGGCAAGCTCGACCGGGCCGCGCTGCCCGCGCCGGAGGTTCAGGTGTCGAGCCGGGGACCGCGCGACGACCGCGAGGCGGCGCTGTGCGCGGTCTTCGCCGAGACCCTCGGCCTGGACGCGGTGGGCATCGACGACGACTTCTTCGCCCTGGGCGGCCACTCCCTGCTGGCCACCCGCCTCGCCGGGCGGGTGCGCGCCGCGCTCGACGCCGAGCTCACCATCGCCGACGTCTTCGAGGCGCCCACGGTCGCCGCGCTGGCGCCCAGGCTGGTACGGGGCACCCGGCCGAGGGTCCGCGACGTGACCCGGCCCGAACTCGTCCCCGCCTCGCCCGCCCAGCGCGGCTTCTGGTTCGAGGAACGCCTGCGCGGCCCCTCTGCCGCCGACGCGCTGCCGCTCGGCCTGCGGCTGCACGGACCGGTCGACGTCGACGCGCTGCGCGCCGCGTTCGGCGACGTCGTCGCCCGGCACGAGGCGCTGCGCACCCTGCTGGAGGAGGGCCCCGACGGGCTGCCGGTCCAGCGCGTCCTCGACACCGGCGAGGCGGCCTTCGACGTGGTGGACGCGCGCGGCTGGTCCGAGGAGCGGCTGCGCGCGGCCGAGACCAGGGCCGCCTCGCACGTCTTCGACCTCGGGACCGACCTGCCCGTCCGGGCGACCCTGCTGCGGGTCTCCGCCGAGGAGTCCGTGCTCGTCGTGCTCCAGCACCACGCCGCCGCCGACGAGTGGTCGTTCACCCCGCTGCTCGCCGACCTGTCACGCGCCTACACCGCCCGCACCACGGGCACCGCGCCGGACTGGGCGCCGCTGCCCGTGCAGTACGCCGACTACGCCGTCTGGCGGAGCGAGTCCCCGGCCCCCGCCGGCCAGCTCGACTTCTGGGAGCGGACGCTGCGCGGGCTGCCCGAGGAGAGCGCGCCGCCGGCCGACCGGCCCCGTCCCGCCGAGGCGAGCCACCGGGGCGGGCTGGCGCCGTTCCGGCTGCCGCTGGCCGGGGCGCGACGGCTCGCCCTGGAGACCGGCACCAGCGTCTTCATGGTCCTGCACGCAGCCGTGGCCGCGCTCCTGCACCGGGCCGGCGCCGGCGACGACGTGGCGCTCGGCTCGCCCATCGCGGGCAGGCCCGACGAGGACCTCGCGGACCTGGTCGGCGTGTTCGTCAACCTCGTCGTGCTGCGCACCGACCTGACCGGCGACCCCACCTTCACCGAGCTCCTGGAACGGGTCCGCCACACCGACCTGGCCGCGTTCTCCAACGCGGACGTACCGTTCGAGCAGGTCGTGGAGCGCCTCGCCCCGGAGCGCTCGCTCGCCCGCAGCCCGCTGTTCCAGGTGATGATCGTCCACCAGCGGCTGGAGGACGTGCGGCTGCGGCTGCCCGGCGTGCGCGCCGAGCCGTTCCTGCCCGAGACCGGCGGCGTCAAGTTCGACCTGGACATCTACTTCGCCGAGGGCGAGGAGCTGATCGAGGGCTTCGTCGCCTACGCCACGGACCTCTTCGACGCCGAGACCGTCACCGGCATGCTCGCCGAGCTCGGCGCGCTGCTCGACCAGGTCACCGAGGACCCGGCGCGGCGCCTGTCGTCGCTCGGCACCCCGCTCCAGGGGCTCGCGCGGCCCGACACCGCCCGCGAGTTCGCCCCGCTCACCGTCGCCCAGCGGATCGAGGCGCAGGTGGCGCGCACCCCGCACGCCACGGCCGTCGTCACCGGCGGCGTCACCGGCGGCGTCACCGGCGGCGTCACCGGCGGCGCGGCGACCCTCAGCTACGCCGAGCTGGACGAGCGCGCCGAGGCCCTCGCCGACCGGCTCGCCGCGGCGGGGGCGGGCCCCGAGGAGATCGTCGCGATCGCGCTGCCCCGCTCGGCCGAGTTCGTCGTGGCCCTGCTCGCCGTGCTCAAGACCGGCGCGGCCTACCTGCCGATCGACACGACCTACCCGCGCTCCAGGATCGACCTGATGCTCGACACCGCCAGGCCGCTGCTGGTCCTCGGCGCCGACGAGCCGCCGCGGGACGCCCCGCCCCGTGCCGGGGTCGAGGTCCGCCCCGACCACCCCGCGTACGTGATCTTCACCTCGGGGTCCACCGGGACTCCCAAGGCCGTCGTCGGCACCCAGCGGGCGCTGGCCAACCGGCTCGCCTGGGGCGCGGACCTCGCCCCCACCGGCGTGCGGGTCGCCAAGAGCTCACCGGCCTTCATCGACGGCAGCACCGAGCTGCTCGGCGGCCTCGTCGCCGGTGACACCGTCGTCGTCGCGGACGACGACACCGCCACCGACGCGCTCGCCCTGACCGAGCTGATCCGCCGCCACGATGTGAACCTGGTGACGGTCGTGCCGAGCCTGCTGGCCGCGCTCATGGAGACGGAGGAAGCGGGGGAGGCCGCGCGGGCCGGGGGGGCCGGGAAACCGGGGGAACGCGGGAAGCTCGGTTCGGTCACCACGTGGGTGAGCAGCGGCGAGGCCCTGCCCGCGGCCCTGGCCGCGCGGGTCCCCGCCCGGCTGGTCAACCTGTACGGCTGCTCGGAGGCGGCCGGCGACAGCCTGATCGCCGAGGGCGCCGGCGGGCTCGTCCCGATCGCCAACACCGCGGCGTACGTCCTGGACGCCGGGCTCCGCGAGGTCCCGGTCGGCGAGCTCTACCTCGCCGGGGACGGCCTGGCGCGCGGGTACCTCGGCGACCCGGCCCGCACCGCCGAACGGTTCGTGGCCAGCCCCTTCGGCCCGCCGGGGTCGCGGCTCTACCGCACCGGCGACCGGGTGCGCCGCCGCCGCGACGGCTCGCTGGAGTTCCTGGGCCGGGCCGACGACCAGGTCAAGATCCGAGGCTTCCGCATCGAGCCGGGAGAGGTCGAGGCGGTGCTCGCCGCGCGGCCGGGCGTGCGCCAGGCGGCCGTGGCGGCCCGCTCGGGACCGCGCCTCGTCGGCTACGTCGTGGGCGAGCCGGGTCTCGACCTCGACGCGCTGCGGGCCGGGCTCGGCGAGATCCTGCCCGGCTATCTCGTCCCCTCCGTGCTCGTCGGCCTCGACGAGCTGCCGCGCACCCCCAACGGCAAGCTCGACCGGCGCGCGCTGCCCGAGCCCGCCGCCCGCGAGGGCCGGGCGCCGCGGACCGGCGCCGAGTGCGCCATCGCCGGGCTCGTCGCCGAGACCCTCGGGCGGGACGGCGTCAACGCCGACGACGACTTCTTCCGCACCGGCGGCGACAGCATCAGCGCGGCCCTGCTGGTGGGACGCGCCCGCCGCGCGGGCCTCCCCTTCACCGTCCGCGACGTCTTCCGGCTGCGTACAGTCGAGGCCCTGGCCAGGGTCGCGGCCCCGTCCGGTGCGACCCCGCCCGGTGAGGGCGAGGCCCTTTCCGACGCGGTCCCGTCCGGTTCCGGTGCGGTCCCGTCCGGCGAGGTCGTGGCGGGCGGGCCGGTGGAGGGGCGGGCCGAGCTGCCGCTGTCGCCGCTGCAGGAAGGCCTGCTGTTCCACCTGATGCTCGCCGGTGAGGACCGCGACATCTACGTCCAGCAGGCCGTGGTGACCCTGGCCGGGCCCGTCGACCCCGACCGGCTGGCCGGGGCCGCGCGCGAGGTGCTGCTGAAGTTCCCCAACCTGCGGGCCGGGTTCCGCACCGACGGCGGCCGTACCGTGCAGTTCGTCCCCGAGCACTTCGAGGTCGACTGGACCTACGCCGAGACCGGTGACCCGCACGCGCTGGAGGCGTTCGTCGAGGCCCAGCGCGCACGGCCGTTCGTCCCCGACGAGCCGCCGCTGATCCGCTTCGCGCTGGCCAGGGTGGGCGAGGACGACTTCCGGCTGGTGCTCACCTCCGAGCTGATCCTGCTGGACGGCTGGTCGGGCGGCCTGCTGGTCACCTCGCTGCTGGAGTTCTACACCGACTCCGCCGCCGAGTGGGCCCGGCCCGCCGTCCCCTTCCACGCCTATCTCGACTGGGTGAACGGCCAGGACCGGCAGGCCACGATCAAGACGTGGGGCCGCAGCCTGGAGGGGCTCGACGAGCCGACCCTGCTGCGGCCGGAGCTGGCCGACCGCCCCGCCGACCTCGCCACCGCGGGGGAGATCCACCGCGCGCTGCCCGAGGACCTCGCCACCCGGCTCGGCGCCCTCGCCCGCGAGTCGGGCCTCACTCTCGGCACCCTGTACGAGAGCGCCTGGGGACTGCTCCTGGCCGGTCTCACCGGCCGCGACGACGTGGTCTTCGGCGTCTCGGTGTCCGGCCGGCACCCCGACGTCGACGGCGTCGAGTCTGTCGTCGGCCTGCTGTTCAACACCGTTCCCGTCCGGGTGCGCGCCTCGGCGGCCGACCCGCTGCGCACCGTTCTGGAGCGGGTGCAGACGTTCCAGTCCGAGCTGTTCGACCACTCCTACGTCGCGCTCGCCGACGTGCAGCGGGTGACGGGACTGGGCACCCTGTTCGACACCCTCTTCGTGTTCCAGAACTTCCCCGGCATGCCCACCGGGCGCGGCTTCGGCCCCGGCGGCGACGTGCGGGTGACCGGCCGCCAGGTCCGCGACGCCACCCACTACCCGGTCACCATGGTCGTCGAGCCCGGCGCGGGCCTGCGCGTCATGTACCGGGGTGACGCCTTCACCGAGGCCGAGGCCGAACGTCTCACCGACCGGTACGTGCACATCCTGGAGACCCTCGCCACCGCGCCCGACACCCCCTGCCACCGGCTCGACCTGCTCCTGCCCGACGAGCACGACGGGCTGCGCCGCGACTGGGCCGAGGCCGAGCGGTTCGTCCCCGACCTCACCATCGCCGAGCTGCTCGCCGAGCAGGCCGCCCGCACCCCGGACGAGCTCGCCCTGGTCTCCCAGCCCGACACGCGGCTCACCTACGCCGAGCTGGACGCGGCGGCCAACCGCCTGGCCCGGCTGCTGAAGGCGCACGGCGCGGGACCCGAACGGGTGGTCGCCCTCGCGCTGCCCCGATCCGCCGAGATGGTCGTCGCGCTGTTCGCGGTGCTCAAGACGGGCGCCGCCTACCTTCCCCTGGAGCTGGACTACCCGGCCGACCGGCTCGACTTCATGCTGGCCGACGCCGCCCCCGCCTGCCTGGTCTCGCACCGCGACATCGCCGCCGGACTGGCGAACCCGGGCGCCTCGATCCTGCTCGACGACCCCGCCGTGCGGGAGACGCTGGCGGGCCTGCCCGGCACCGGGCTGACGGCCGAGGAACTGCCGGGCTTCGGCAGGGACGTGCCCGGACGGCTGGAGCACCCGGCGTACGTGATCTACACCTCCGGGTCGACCGGGCGGCCCAAGGGCGTGGTCACCCCCTACCGGGGCCTGACCAACATGCAGTTCAACCACCGGGCCAACATCTTCGACCCGGTGGTGGCGTCCGCCGGGCGGCGGCTGCGGATCGCGCACACCGTGTCGTTCTCCTTCGACATGTCGTGGGAGGAGCTGCTCTGGCTCATCGAGGGCCACGAGGTGCACGTCTGCGACGAGGAGCTGCGGCGCGACGCCGAGGCGCTCACCGAGTACCTGCGGCGCCACCGGATCGACGTCATCAACGTGACGCCGACCTACGCGCAGCAGCTGCTGGAGGAGGGACTGCTCGACGGCGAGCACCGCCCGCCGCTCGTGCTGCTGGGCGGCGAGGCCGTCCCGGCGGCCGTGTGGGACCGGCTCGCCGAGGCCGAGGGGGTGCTGGGCTACAACCTCTACGGCCCGACCGAGTACACCATCAACACGCTGGGCGGCGGCACCGAGGACAGCGCCACGCCCACGGTCGGCAAGCCGATCTGGAACACCCGGGGCTACGTGCTCGACGGCTGGCTGCGCCCGGTCCCGCCCGGCGCGCCGGGAGAGCTCTACATCGCCGGGGCCGGCCTGGCCCGGGGCTACCTCGACCGGCCGGGCCTGACCGCGGAACGCTTCGTCGCCGACCCGTTCGGCGGCGGCCGGATGTACCGCACCGGCGACCTCGTACGGGTGCGCCCGGACGGCAACATCGACTTCCTCGGCCGTACCGACGAGCAGGTGAAGATCCGCGGTTACCGGGTCGAGCTGGAGGAGGTCGAGACCGCGCTGGCCGCCGAGCCCGGTGTCGGGCAGGCCGCCGTCATCGCCGCCGGCACCGAGGTGCCCGGGGTGAAGCGCCTCATCGGCTACGTGGTGCCCGACGGCTCCGCGCGCCCCGACGCCGAGCGCGAGCACCTGGCCGAGTGGCGGCAGATCTACGACGCCGAGTACACCGAGATCGGCACGGCCGTCCACACCGAGGACTTCGCGGGCTGGGACAGCAGCTACGACGGCTCGCCCATCCCGCTGGAGCACATGCGCGAGTGGCGCGAGACCACCGTGGCCCGCATCGAGGCCCTCGGGCCCCGGCGGGTGCTGGAGATCGGTGTCGGCACCGGCCTGCTGCTGTCGCGGCTCGCCCCCGGCCGCGACGAGTACTGGGGCACCGACTTCGCGGCCCCCGTCATCGCCAAGCTCGCCGCCGACCTCGGCCCCGACTCGCCGGTGCGCCTGAGCTGCCAGGCCGCGCACGACACCACCGGCCTGCCCGCCGGCCACTTCGACACGATCGTCGTCAACTCGGTGGTCCAGTACTTCCCGAGCGCCGGATACCTCGCCGACGTGATCGCCGCCGCGATGGACCTGCTCGCCCCCGGCGGCGCGCTGTTCGTCGGCGACGTGCGCGACCTGCGGTCGGTGCGCTGCCTGCACGCGGCGATCCAGCTCGGCAGAGGCGGGAACGGTGACGGCGACGGCACCGGAACCGGCACGGCGGCGATCGACCGGGCCGTGCGGATGGAGAAGGAGCTCCTCCTCGACCCCGCGTTCTTCGCCTCCCTCGGCCTGGCCGCGCGGGTGGAGGTCCGGACCAAGCGGGGCGTCCACCACAACGAGCTCAGCAGGCACCGCTACGACGTGACCCTCTGGAAGTCGCCCGTCGCGCAGCCCGCCGAGACCCCGGTCGTGGACTGGGCGGGACCGGAGGACCTGGCGGCCCGCCTGTCCGCCCGCTCCGGGCCGCTCCGGGTGCGCGCCATCCCCGACCCCAGGCTGTCGGCCGAGCTCGCCGCGC
Source organism: Streptosporangium sp. LJ11 (assembly GCF_051918945.1). NCBI lineage: Bacteria > Bacillati > Actinomycetota > Actinomycetes > Streptosporangiales > Streptosporangiaceae > Streptosporangium > Streptosporangium sp. LJ11. The sequence goes on along the minus strand of NZ_JBPXMB010000024.1, from coordinate 150,241 downwards.
TGCGCGCGCTGGAGGGCGGCGCCTCCCACCGGGAGGCCCGCGAGCTGCTGCGGGCACCGGCGGAGGGGATCGAGCCCGAGCTGCTGTACGCGCTCGACCCCGGCGTGGTGACCACCCCCTCGGACGAGGTCGGCCATTACGACGCCGTCTTCGGCGGAGGGGCCGCCTTCCTGCCGGCGGACCCGGACCGCAGGCCCGCGTCGTACGCGAACAACCCGGCGGCGGCCCGCGACCACGGGGCGCTCGCCGCGCGGGTGCGCGAGGGGCTCAAGAGGCGGCTGCCCGGCTACATGGTGCCGAGCGCGGTGGTCACGCTGGACGCGCTGCCGCTGACCGTCAACGGCAAGCTGGACCGGCGGGCGCTGCCCGCCCCCGACCGGCAGGGCCCGCGCGGGTCGGGCCGCGCCGCCAGGACCGCGGTGGAACACCTGCTGTGCACCCTGTTCGGCGAGGTGCTCGACGTCTCGGGCGTCGGCATCGACGACAACTTCTTCGACCTGGGCGGGCACTCGCTGCTGGCGACCCGGCTGGTCGGCAGGGTGCGCGCGGTGCTGCGCACCGAGCTCGCGATCCGCGACCTGTTCGAGGCGCCGAACGTCGCCGAGCTGGCCACCCGGCTGCACGACCGGGCCGGTGCCACGCTCAGGCCCCCGCTGGCGCCCAGGGAACGGCCCGAGCGCGTCCCGCTGTCGTACGCGCAGCGCAGGCTCTGGCTGATCGACCAGATCCTGCGCGAGGACGACGGCCCCCGCGAGGCGTACCACCTGCCGCTAGCCGTGCACCTGCGCGGCGAGCTGGACGTGGACGCGCTGCGGGCCGCGATCGGCGACGTGACGGCCAGGCACGAGAGCCTGCGCACCGTCTTCGCCGAGCACGAGGGCGTGCCCTACCAGCGGATCCTGCCGCCGGAGCAGGCGCGGCCGGTCCTGGAGATCACCACCTGCCCGCCCGAGGAGGTGATCGCGCGGCCGTTCGACCTCGCCACCGAGATCCCGCTGCGGGTCGCGCTCATCCCGGAGGGGGAGGACGAGCATCTGCTGCTCGCCGTGTTCCACCACATCGCGTTCGACGAGTGGTCCTTCGGGCCGTTCGCCGGGGACGTGGCCCGCGCCTACGCCGCGCGGCTGGACGGGACGGCACCCGAGGGCGTGCCGGGGTGGAAGCCGCCCGCCGTGCAGTACGCCGACTACACGCTCTGGCAGCGTGAACTGCTCGGCGACCCCGTCGACCCGGGCAGCCTGCACGCCCGCCAGCTCGCCTACTGGGCCAAGGCGCTGTCGGGCATGCCGGAGGAGATCCCGCTGCCGGTGGACCGGCCCAGGCCCGCCACCGTCGGCCAGCGCGGCGGGACCACGACCAGGCGGCTGCCCGCCTCGCTGGTCGGGCGGCTCCGCGAGCTGGCGCGCGGAGCCCAGGCCAGCATGTTCATGGTCTGCCAGAGCGCGGTCGCCGCGCTGCTGCACCGTACGGGCGCGGGGGAGGACATCCCGCTGGGCAGCCCCGTCGCGGGCCGTACCGACGAGGCGGCCGGTGACCTGGTCGGCTTCTTCGTCAACACGCTCGTGCTGCGCGCCGACACCTCGGGAGACCCCTCCTTCGCCGGGTTGCTCGCCCGCGTCCGTGACACCGACCTGGCCGGGCTCGCCAACCAGGACCTGCCGTTCGAGGCGCTCGTCGAGGCGCTGCGGCCCTCCCGGGTGCCCGGCAGGAACCCGCTGTTCCAGGTGATGGTCGGCTACGAGAACCAGGCCATGGGCGACGTCCGCTTCCCCGGGCTGCGGCAGCGGGAGGCGCTCTTCAGCCCGCCCGCGGCGAAGTTCGACCTCGACTTCATCTTCCGGGAGAGGGGGGAGGAGCTCCATCTCGTCGTCGACTACTCGGCCGACCTGTTCGACCCGGCCACGATCGACACGATGATCGGGGCGCTCGTCGGCGTGCTGGAGGCCGTCGCGGCCGACCCCGAGGCGCGCCTGGGCGAGCTGCCCGTCACGCTCACGGCCCGTACGGTCACCGGGGCTGGCGCCGGGACCGGTGAGGGCCGCGGCGGCGCGATCCGGCGCGACGACGACCGCGAGGCGATGCTGTGCCGGGCGTTCGCCGAGGTCCTGGAGGTGGACGCGGTCGGCCCGCACGACAATTTCTTCGACCTGGGCGGGCACTCGCTGCTCGTCATGCAGCTGGTGCGCCGCATCCGGCGGGAGCCGGGCTGCGCCGGAGTGAAGGTCGCGACGCTCATGACAGCCCAAACCGTGGCAGAACTCATGAACCGCCTGGAATGAGGCGCTTCACACAACCGTCAAAGATTGTTAGGTTAGGGAAGGCTAACCTAAAACTGAGAGCCCTTCCGGGCTTTGGAAGGAACCCATACTCATGCGCGACACGATGCGCCGCCTGGCCGCGACCGGAACGCTGCTGCTGGGCCTCGGCCTGGTGGGCGCGTGCGCCGGTGAGAGCGGCGGAGCCGAACAGGCCGCCGCGAACGCCCCCGCGACCCAGGCCGCCTCCGGATTCCCGGTCACCATCACGCACAAGCTCGGCACCACCACGATCGAGTCCGCGCCCCAGCGCATCGTCGCCCTCGGCGAGGTCGACCAGGACACCCTGCTCGCCCTGGGCGTGCAGCCGGTCGCCATGGCGGAGCTGACCGGAGTCCAGGCCGACGGGCTCGCCCCCTGGACCGCCCCGAAGATCTCCGGCACCAAGCCGACGCTGCTGAAGGCCGGAGAGGCGGGCTTCTCGCTGGAGCAGATCGCCGCGCTCAAGCCCGACCTGATCCTCGCGGGCGGCGACTACTACATCGACAAGGAGTACGCCAACCTCTCCCAGCTCGCGCCGACGACCGCCTACGAGACCGGCCCCGCGCAGGACTCGTGGCAGGTGGTGGCCCGCCAGGTCGCCAAGGCGGTCGGCAAGGCCGACGAGGGGGAGAAGCTCGTCGGCGACGTCGAGGCGAAGATCGCCTCGGTCAAGACCACCCACCCCGAGCTGGACGGCAAGAAGTTCGCGCTGACCAGCGTCTTCCCCTCCGGCAACATCGGCGTGATGAAGTCCGACACCGACACCAGCGTCCAGCTCTTCGGCCAGTTCGGACTCGAGCTGCCCGAGGAGATCAAGGCGCTTCCCGGCGAGGGCTTCGCGGCCGAGCTGAGCATGGAGAAGGTCGGGGTCCTCGACGTCGACCTGCTGCTCAGCCACTACAACGACGACGCGGCCACCCAGAAGAAGATCGAGGCCAACCAGCTGTTCGCCGGCCTCGACGTGGTCAAGCGCGGCTCCTACGTGCCGCTCGACCTCAAGGCGTTCTGGCCGCTGCGCACGCCGACGCCGCTGGCCGTCCCGTACGTGATCGACCAGGTCGTGCCCCAGGTCGCCAAGGCCGCCAAGGCCGCCGGCGGGGCCTGACGACCCGCCCTGTTCGATCCCGTTCCATCCTGTTCCATGCTGCCCCCCGCCGCCGCCCGGCCGCGGGGGGACCATCCCTTCAGTACGTGAGAGGCGAACATGTCGAGCCCGGTCTATGACGTCGTGGGCATCGGTTTCGGCCCGTCCAACCTCGCGCTCGCGGTGGCCCTGGAGGAGGAGTACGGCGCCGGCGTGAACGCGGTCTTCTTCGAGAGGCAACCGAGGTTCGGCTGGCACCGCAACATGCTCATCGAGGGCGCCACGATGCAGGTCCACTTCCTCAAGGACCTGGTCACCCTGCGCAATCCCACCAGCTCCTACTCCTTCCTGTCCTATCTGCAGGAGAAGGGGAGGCTGGTCGATTTCATCAACCACAAGACCATGTTCCCCACCAGGCTGGAGTTCCACGACTATCTGGAGTGGGTCGCCTCCTCCTTCACCGACCTGGTGCGCTACGACTCCGAGGTCGTCGCGGTGCGCCCGCACGACGACGAGACCCTCGAGGTCGTCGTGCAGCACGGCGACGAGCTGCACACCTGCCTGACCCGCAACCTCGTGATCGCGGTCGGCCTCGAGCCCGTGCTCCCCGACGGCGTGCGGCAGGGCGAGCGCGTCTGGCACACCGAGGAACTGCTGGCCCGGCTCGAAACCCTCGGCGGGCGCGAGCCCGCCCGGTTCGTCGTGGTCGGCGCCGGGCAGAGCGCGGCCGAGACCGTCGAGCACCTGCACCGCACCTATCCCTCCGCGGAGGTCTGTGCCGTCTTCACCCGGTACGGCTACTCGCCGGCCGACGACAGCCCCTTCGCCAACCGCATCTTCGACCCGGAGGCCGTCGACCACTTCTTCACCGCGCCCGAAGACGTGAAGCGCATGCTGTTCGCCTACTCCCGCAACACCAACTACTCGGTGGTGGACCTCGACCTCATCGACGAGCTCTACCGGCGCTCCTACGCCGAGAAGGTCGCCGGGGTCCAGCGGCTGCGCATGCTGAACGCCTCCCGCCTGCTCGACGTGCACGACGACGGTGACACCGCCCGAATCCGGATGTGCTTCCTGCCCACGGGCGAGGTGAGCACGATCGAGGCCGACGCGGTCGTCTGCGCGACCGGCTACCGTGAGCGCAACCCCCTCGACCTGCTCGGCGAGGCGCGCAAACACTGCCATACGGGCGAGGCGGGCGAGCTGCTCGTGGAGCGCGACTACCGGATCGCCACCGACCCCGGGCAGGCCTGGGGCGTCTACCTCCAGGGGGCCACCGAGGGCAGCCACGGGATCGCCTCGTCGCTGCTGTCCATGACCGCCGTCCGCACCGGCGAGATCGTGCGCTCCATCGCCCGGCGCTCGGTGTCGGTCCCCCAGGTCGCGGAGATGTGACCCACCCGCCTCGGTCCGGCGTTCGCCGCCGGCCGGGGACGCCCGACACGTGCCGACCGGCTACGTGACTCTGTGTATCTGAATGATTACGTTCGTCCTTGTCGTGTTCCGCACGTGACGAGGAGAATCATGAACATCTTCATTCGCGACGCCGGCGTCGTCCTGGCCGGCGCGGTCCTGGCCGGTGCCGGTCTGCTCGTCGGCCTCCCCGCGGCCGGTGCCCACGCCGCGTCGTCCCGGGCGGCTCCGGCGGCCGTCTGCGAGCGGACGGCCGAGGCCGGCTGGATCTGCTTCCTGCGCTACTGCGACCGCTACTACTGCTATTACGACTGCTATCCCACCGCGCTCGCGCGCAACAGGGGAGACCGGCCTTCCGACACGATCCGCGTTCCCAAGCCCGAAGGGACACCGCCCGCCCAGATCGAGAGGCCCTGACCTACGTGAAGCCGTGAGGGTTCGTTCTCCGGAGCCGGTGGGGGGAGCGTTGCTCGCCACCTCCCGCTGGCTCCGAGAGAGAGCGCCGGTGCTCCCCCCGCACCGAGGAAGTCCTGACCCGACGCGACGAGGCCCTCCTCGACCCGGCCCGCTCCCCCCGGCGCCGACGGCCGGGCGGCCGGCCCCGCCCTCACCCTGCCCGGCCACGCTTCTGACCGGGTCTTGGGTTTCCCGGCCGGGAGCGTGCCCCCGGCAGTCCTTTACGTCCGCCCCATCGGGAATGGCGCCTGACGTAGGACACAAGGGATGTGTCCCCCTATCCCACTGCAATCAGCACATACAGGCCATATGCCGTTAACCGTATTAACCGCCAGGTGTTCACCGGTGCTCCTACCGTTGGGATCGCTCAGGAGAGTGGTTCTGCTGATCCTCGCCCTGGAGGTTCGCCGATGGAACGCCGTACATTCCTTCGTGCCTCGGTGCTCGGTACGAGCACCCTGGCCCTCACCGGAAGTCTCTGGCAGGACGCCGCCCTCGCGGCCCCGGCCCAGAACGCCCCTGGTCCCTACGGCCCCCTGCTGGCCGCCGACGCCAACGGCATCCAGCTCCCGGCGGGGTTCACCAGCCGGGTGATCGCCCGATCGGGCCAGGTGGTTCCCGGCACCTCCTACACCTGGCACAGCGCCCCCGACGGCGGCGCCTGCTTCGCCGACGGCAGCGGCTGGATCTACGTGTCCAACTCGGAGATCAACCCCGGCGGCGGCGCCTCGGCGATCCGCTTCGACTCCGCGGGCAACGTGGTCTCCGCCTCCTCGATCCTGTCGGGCACCCGGCAGAACTGCGCGGGCGGCGCGACGCCGTGGAACACCTGGCTGTCGTGCGAGGAGGTCGACCGCGGCTTCGTCTACGAGACCCGCCCCTTCGGGGGTACGGCGACACAGCGCCCGGCCATGGGCCGTTTCAAGCACGAGGCGGCGGCGGCCGACCCGGTCCGTAAGGTCATCTATCTCACCGAGGACGAGACCAACGGGCGGTTCTACCGGTTCGTCCCCACCACCTGGGGGGACCTGTCCTCCGGCACGTTGCAGGTGCTGCGCGCGGGCTCCGCCACCTCGGGTTCGTTCACCTGGGCGAACGTCCCGGATCCCGACGGCTCCCCGACCGCGACCCGCAGCCAGGTCTCCGGATCGAAGTCCTTCAACGGTGGCGAGGGGTGCTACTACGCCGACGACACGGTGTGGTTCACCACCAAGGGCGACAACCGGGTCTGGCAGGTCAACGTCGCCGCCGGCACCTACGAGCTCGCCTACGACGACAGTCTCGTCAGCCCCGGTACCGCCCCGCTGACCGGCGTGGACAACGTCACCGGCTCGACCTTCGGCGACCTCTACGTCGCCGAGGACGGCGGCACCATGGAAATCTGCCTGATCACCGCCGACGACACCGTCTCCCCGTTCCTGCGCGTCGGCGGCCAGGGGTCCTCGGAGATCACCGGCCCGGCCTTCACCCCCGCCGGCGACCGCCTGTACTTCTCCTCCCAGCGCGGCACGTCCGGTTCCTCCTCCGGGGGCATCACCTACTGCGTGACCGGCCCGTTCCGTACCTGATCCGTGACCGGGGGAGGACCGCGCCGTGCGGCGGCGGTCGCACGGCGCGGCATCCCAACGCACAGGTCACGTTCACTTTCCGGACGCCTTGGATCCCTACGGTGCTGGTCATGGCGTGGAAGACCAGAGTCAACACGGCTCTCGAAGGGATGACGGGCTACAACATCACCAGGGTGCGGCGTAAGGTCGCACCCCCACCGCCCCCACCCCCGCCGCCGCCCGTGGACGTTCCACGGCCCCCGGCCGATCCGGAGACCGACCGGCTGCTGCGCGAACCGGTGTTCGTGCTGTCGCCGGTGCGGTCCGGCTCCACCCTGCTGCGCGTCATGCTGAACAGCCACTCCCGGATCCACGCGCCGCACGAGCTGCACGTGCGGCGCCTGGCGGTCACGCTGACCACCGACCCGCTGCGCCAGGCGATGGAGGCGCTCGGCCTGTCCGCCAGCGACATCGAGCACATCCTGTGGGACCGCATGCTCCACCGCGAGCTGGCCGGGAGCGGCAAGCAGATCATCGTCGACAAGACGCCCAGCAACGTCTTCGCCCACCGGCGCCTCGCGACCTGCTGGCCCGACGCGCGCTACATCTTCCTGATGCGCCACCCCGCCTCGATCGCCCTGTCGTGGCACGAGGCCGCTCCGCTGGAGCGCCCCTGGGCGGAGGCGATCCGGCACACCCTGCAGTACATGCGCCACCTCACCGAGGCCAGGCGGACGCTCGACGGGCTCACCCTGACCTACGAGGCGCTCGTCGCCGATCCGGAGGAGGAGATGCGGCGGGTCTGCGGCTACCTGGGGGTCGGCTACGAGGCCGGCATGATCACATACGGTGACCACGGGCACGGGGAGTTCGTGAAGGGCATCGGGGACTGGCGCGACAAGATCAGGAGCGGCAGGGTCCAGCCGGGCAGGCCGCTGCCCGCCCCCGAGGAGATCCCGGAGGAACTGCGCGAGATCTGCGCCGAGTGGGGATACCTCTGACCGATCGATCGCCCCGGGGGACGGCCTCCCGCCCTCACGGGAACCCGGGTGCGGAGGGCGTGACTCCCGATGACCTTCGTCGCCCAAGGTGACACGCGGTCGACGGGAGGATGAATTCTGTGCATGAAATCCCATGACCTGCATATATGTTGTCTGAGGTGTCATATCCGGGGGCATGGATGCGAACTTCGTGTTGCTCGCCATCGTGATCGTCACCGCGTTGTCCTTCGACTTCACCAACGGCTTCCACGACACCGCCAACGCGATGGCGACCTCGATCGCCACCGGCGCGTTGCGTCCCAAGGTCGCGGTCGCGTTGTCGGCGGTGCTGAACTTCGCAGGGGCGTTCCTGTCGTTGAAGGTCGCGGCCACCATCGCGACCGGCATCGTCGAGGCCGGCGCCATCACCTTGACGGTCGTCTTCGCCGGGCTGATCGGCGGCCTGGCCTGGAACCTGCTGACCTGGTACTTCGGCATCCCCTCCAGCTCCTCGCACGCGTTGATCGGCGGCGTGGTCGGGGCCACGCTGATCGCGGCGGGCGCCTCGGCCGTCAAGGGCGCCGAGATCGTGTCCAAGGTGCTGGTCCCGGCCGTGCTGGCGCCGCTGGCGGCGATCCTGGTGGCCACGATCGGCACCTACCTGGTCTACGTCATCACCCGCAACGTCCCCGAGAACACCAAGAAGCGCGGGTTCAAATACGGCCAGATCGGCTCGGCCTCGCTGGTCTCCCTGGCCCACGGCACCAACGACGCGCAGAAGACGATGGGCATCATCACCCTCGCGATGATCGCCGCCGGTGCCGTCGGCAAGGACGACGGGACCCCGACGTGGGTGATCGTGGCCAGTGCGACCGCGATCGCGCTGGGCACCTACCTGGGGGGCTGGCGGGTGATCCGTACCCTCGGCAAGGGGCTGACCGACATCGAGACCCCGCAGGGTTTCGCCGCCGAGGGCTCCTCGGCGGCCGTCATCTTCGCCTCCTCGCACTTCGGCTTCCCGCTGTCGACCACCCACGTGTGCGCGGGCTCGGTGATCGGATCGGGCATCGGCAAGCACCTGGCCGAGGTCCGCTGGAGCCTCGCGGCCAGGATGGGGGCCGCGTGGCTGATCACCCTGCCGGCCGCCGCCGTGGTCGGCGCGCTGGCCTGGGCGGGCGCCAACGTGATCGGCGGCGCGCTGGGCGTCGCCGTCGTCTTCGGCGTCGCCCTGGCCCTGTCGGCGGCGCTGTATCTGGCCTCGCGGCGCCGGCCGGTCAACGCCGGCAACGTCAACGACGAATGGACCGGCCGGCTCGCCCCGGCCGCCGGGACGAGGGAGCACGCCGCGTGAACGACTACATCGACCTGGACGCGCTGTGGAGGGTCCTGCTCGCCTCGCTGCTGGCGGGCGCCGGCCTGGTCGCCGTCTTCTCCCTGGCCCTGGTCGGCCTGTCCAGCGGGCGGACGGCCGGTCGCGTGGGGGCCGGGCTCTGCTTCCTGGTGGTGGCCGCCGGCATCGCCCTCGGCCTGTACGTCATGCTCGCCAGGTAACCACCCGCCCGGGATTCTAGAGAGACTCTCTAGAATCGGCTATGCTCCCAGGATGAGAACCACCGCCGTCATCACCGGAGCCAACCGCGGGATCGGCCTGGCCACGGCCGAGGAGTTCGCCCGCCGCGGCCACCGGGTGGTGCTCGTGGCGAGGAATCCCGCCGCGGCGAACGAGGCCGCCCGGCTCGGCGCCGAGCTGGTCACCGGTGACCTCTCGACCCTGAAGGGCATCCGGGCCGTCGCCGAGGCGCTGGCCGGAACCTGCCCGCGGCTCGACGTGCTGGTGCACAACGCCGGGATCTGGCCGTCGGCGCGACGGCTCACCGAGGACGGGTTCGAGGAGTCCTTCGCCGTCAACCACCTGGCGCCCTTCCTGCTCAACCACCTGCTGGAGGACCGCCTGGCCAGGGTCGTCCAGGTCACCGCGGGCCTGTACGTCAAGGGCAGGGCCGACCTCGCGCGCACCCCGGCCGGCGACGACTTCTCCGCCGTGCGCACCTACGCCGACACCAAGCTCTGCAACCTGGCGCTGATGCCGCTGTGGGCCGAACGCTGGAAACGGCGGGACGTCACGATCGACGCCGTGCACCCCGGGGTGATCAGGACCGGGCTCGGCGACCGGGGCGGCCCGGTGGGACTGCTGCTGAAGGCCGCGAAGCTGCTGTGGAAGGCGCCGGCGGACGGCGCGGCCCCCGTCGTGCGGCTGGCACTCGACCGCACCGGCACCGGGCGTTACTTCGACGTCGACCGCGAGACGCCCCTCGCCCCCGCGGCCGCCGACCCGGCGCGGGCGGTGAGGCTGTGGGCGCAGGCCGCGGAGCTGACCGGTGTCGCCTAGGCACCGGCGTGGCGAGGAGACCAGGGAGCGGCTGCTCGCCGCGGCGCTGGACCTCTACGAGAGGGAGGGCGCGGACGGCTTCACCATGACGGCGGTGACCGGCGCGAGCGGTGTCAGCGTCGGCAGCCTCTACCACCACTTCGGCAGCTTCGACGGGCTGGCGGCGGCACTCTACGCCCGCTGCCTGTCCGGCCTGCTCGACGCCGTCATCGCCGCGCTCGGCGCGGTGCCGCCGGGGGAGGGGGCGGGGTCCTGCGAGGACGCCGAGGCGCGGGCCGCCGCCGGGATCGAGGCCGTGGTCACCGGATACCTGGGCTTCACCCGCGAGCACCGGGCCGCCGCGCACTTCGTCCACGCCTCCGCCTACGCCGCCTTCCTTCCCGCGCACGCAGCCCTGGTCGCGCGGGAGAAGGAGCCCAGACTGGCCGGGATCCTGGGCTGGCTGCGGCCGTACGCCGAGGCGGGGCTGGTCGTGGAGCTGCCGGACGCGCTGACGGAGATGCTGGTCGTCGGCCCGGTGGCGGAGACGGCCCGCCGGTGGCTGGCCGGTGCTCCCGGCATCGACCTGGACGAGGCGTGCAGGCTGCTTCCCGAGCGGATCTGGCGATCCCTGCGGGCCGTCGTCCCACCGTGACGCCGTCCCCCTTGATCGAGCCACTGCCGGTGGGCGAACGCGAAACGGCTCCCTGTCCCTTTTCGCGTACCGATCTGTACCCCAGGCGCCTTCCGCGATTTGCGGCCGGTCCATATCGAGATTTGCGGCAACGGTCGGATCGAAAACACTGGGTTTGGGTGAACCGGTACGTTTACACTCGCGATCGTATGAAGAGGATCGCGGTTCTGATCGCGGGGGCACTGCTGACGGCCGGCTGCCAGTTGGGCTCGAGCGCTCCGCCCGGCTCACCCGGCCCATCTTCCGCGACGACGTCGAAGCCGCCTGCCGTCTCGCCGTCGGCGGCCGTGAGTCTGCCGGCCGACCAGGTGATCGGTAGCCGGGAGGTCACAGGTAACAACTGGTACAAGGTCCGCATCGACCTGTACGCGCTCCACCGGCAGGACAAGCTGGTCACGGTCAACTTCGCGGCGACCGTGCTGGAACACGACCGCGCCGGCGGCTGGGACGTGCGCGGCGCGTTCTCCGCCGTTCCCTCCGACACCCCTACGGTGGACGGTGTCCACCTCGTGGACACCAAGAACGCCAAGAAGCATCTGGTGGCCACGGACGCGGACGGCAGATGCCTGTGCAGTTCCGGCATGGTGACGATCGACCGGGATCGCAGCGTTGTCTTCTCGGCCACGTTCGCCGCTCCACCGGCCGACGTGAACGCCATGGACGTGTTCATCCCGCTGGCGGGGACGTTCGAAAATGTTCCGCTCGGTTAGCGTCGCGCTGGCCGTCGGGCTGGCCGTTCACACGCCGTCTCCAGCACCCACCCAGGGTCCTCATCCCACGCCCGGGCCCCTGGCGCGGGCGCCCATCGTCGATGTGCAGGCGCGCGTGATCGACATCGAGCTGCGCATCGGCACCCTGGACGAGTCGATCATCGATGCGGACACCCCCACCAGCAACAAGATCACGATGGCGGCCGACGTCCTGTTCGCCTTTGACAAGGCCACGATCACCGCCAAGGCCGAGCGGCGGCTGACCCAGGCCGCCGCCATGCTCAAGCAGGAGGCCGGTGGCAAGCGGGTGCGGATCGACGGACACACCGACGCCAAGGGCGGCGACGCCTACAACCGCGCCCTTTCCCTGAGGCGCGCGGAAGCGGTCGAGCGGGCGCTCACTCCGCTGCTGGAGGGGGCCGGCATCACCTTCGCCGTCGATGGACGCGGTGCCACGGCGCCCGTGGCGCCCAACACGGTGACCAACGAGCACGGCCAGGTGGTCGACAACCCGAAGGGACGCGCGAAGAACCGGCGCGTGGAGATCACATTCTCCCGCTGACCGGCATCACCACCCTTCGACGCGGCCTCACCGGGCAGGACGTTCCGGAGCGGACGAAGGAGCCTTCGGTATCCGCCTCGGATGAACGACCTCGTTGGCGAATCGTCGATGACGTCAGAGGGACAACGCGTCATCGACCATGAGAGTGATCATGCCTGCGGGCGTTCACCACTCTGTCAACCCCTCGCTGACATGACGGCGTTCCCGGGCCGAGACCGCCACCTCCCTCGTCGCGATCATCATTCCTGCCCAGAGTTATACCCCCTGTGGGTGTGCGTCCTTTTGTGAAGGGTAAGGTTGCCCTGCCCTAATTTAGGTAAGGCTTCCTTCCATGGAGTGACGGTGTTCGCCAGCTACCTCATCGGATTGCGCGAAGGCCTGGAGGCCACGCTCGTCGTCTCCGTGCTCGTCGCGCTCCTCGTCAAGAGCGACCGGCGCGACCGATTGCCCCTCGTGTGGGCCGGGGTCGGCGCCGCGCTCGTTCTGTCGGTCGCGTTCGGCGCGCTGCTCACCTTCACCGTCGCCCGCCTGGAATACCGGCAGCAGGAGCTGTTCGAGGCGATCACCTCGCTGCTCGCCACCGCGTTCGTCACCTGGATGATCTTCTGGATGCGTCGCGCCTCCCGTACCCTCTCCGGCGAGCTGCGCGCCAGGCTGAGCCAGGCCCTGGAGGTCGGCGCGACCGCGGTGGTCGTGATGGCCTTCCTCGCCGTGGCGCGCGAGGGCCTGGAGACCGCGCTGCTGTTCTTCGCCTCCGTGCAGGGGGCCACCACCACCGCCGTCCCGCTGGTCGGGATCACCCTGGGCCTGCTCACCGCGGTCGCGCTGGGCTGGGCCATCTACCGCAGCGCGATGCGGATCAACCTGACCAGGTTCTTCACCTGGACGGGCCTGCTGCTGATCCTGGTCGCCGCCGGCATCTTCAAGTACGGCGTGCACGACCTGCAGGAGGCCGGTGTCCTGCCGGGCCTGTCCACCCACGCCTTCGACATCAGCGGCGTGATGCCCGCCGACTCCTGGTACGGCGCCCTGCTGGCCGGGCTGTTCAACATCACCCCGCAGCCGAGCGTGCTGGAGACGGTGGCGTGGGTCGCCTACGCGGTGCCGACGCTCGCCCTCTTCCTGAGGCCGCGTCGCAGCCGCCCCACCGCCTCGCCCACCGATTCCCCGGCGGCCCGGAATCCCCCGGCTTCCTCGACCAACCCGCAGCCCGCGGGCTGAAACCGCTCGAACAGGACGACCATGCGTACTTCCCTTGCCATCGCCGCGGGTGCTCTCGCCCTCGCCGGCCTCGCCGCCTGTTCCTCCGAGCCCACCGCGTCCACCGCGGGTGCGGGCGCGGGTGCCGGGGCGTCCGCCGCCCCCGCCAAGGGCGGCCCCGTCGCGGTGACCGCCACCGACACCGAGTGCAAGGTCGCCGTCACCGAGGTGGCCGCGGGCACCTCGACGTTCTCGATCACCAACGACGGCACCAAGGTGACCGAGTTCTACGTCTACGCCGCCGGTGACCGGGTCATGGGCGAGGTGGAGAACATCGTGCCCGGCCTGACCCGCGAGGTGATCGTGGAGCTGCCGGCCGGCAGCTACCAGACCGCCTGCAAGCCCGGCATGATCGGCAAGGGCGTCCGCGGCCCGCTCAAGGTGACGGGCGAACACAAGCCGCTCAGCGACGACGCCCGGCTCTCCGCCGCGACCGCCGGCTACAAGCGCTACATCAGGTCGCAGAGCGACACGCTGCTGACCAAGACGCAGGAGTTCGTCGACGCGGTCAAGGCCGAGGACATCGCCAGGGCCAAGGAGCTCTTCCCCGTCTCCCGCACCTACTGGGAGCGGATCGAGCCGGTCGCGGAGATCTTCGGCGACCTCGACCCGGCCATCGACGCCCGCGAGAACGACGTGGCCGAGGGCGAGGAGTGGACCGGCTTCCACAAGATCGAAAAGGATCTCTGGGTCACCAAGGACGTCAGCGAGGACGGGCCGGTCGCCGACAAGCTGATGGCCGACATCAAGACCATCGTGGAACAGTCCAACGCGGCCGAGCTGTCGCCCGTGCTGCTCGCCAACGGGGCCAAGGGCCTGCTCGACGAGGTCGCCTCCGGCAAGATCACCGGCGAGGAGGACCGCTACTCGCACACCGACCTGTGGGACTTCGACGCCAACCTGCAGGGCTCGAAGGCCGCGGTGCAGGCGCTCCGGCCCGTCCTGGAGGAGCGCGTCCCCGAGCTGGTGAAGACGCTGGACGAGAAGTTCGCCGGAGCCGAGGCCGCGCTCGGCGCCCACCGCAAGGGCGACGGCTGGAAGCTGCACACCGAGTTGTCCAAGGACGACCTCAAGAAGCTGTCGGACGCGATCAACGCGCTCGCCGAGCCGATCAGCAAGATCGCCGCAGTGGTGGCCAAGTAGCGGATGACGCGCCGTCACCGTAGGGGAGGGGTCCGATGAGCGGGAGAATCAGCCGCAGGAAGCTGTTCGGGATGGGTGCCGCGGGCGTGGCGGCCGCCGGCGCGGGTGCCATCGCGGTGCGCGGGACGGGCGGCGAGCCCCCGCCCGCGCCCGCCCGAACCGCCTCCGCCTCCGACCCCGTCCCCTTCTACGGCGAGCACCAGGCGGGCATCGTCACCCCGGCCCAGGACCGGCTGCACTTCGTCTCCTTCGACGTGACGACCGGGAAGAAGGCTGAGCTCGCCGAGCTGATGCAGGAGTGGACCGCCGCCGCGGCCCGGATGACGCAGGGCCAGGAGGCGGGCGCGTTCGGCGCGGTCGGCGGTCAGCCCGAGGCGCCGCCCGACGACACCGGCGAGGCCCTCGGCCTGCCCGCCTCCGGGCTGACGCTCACCGTCGGCTTCGGCGGGTCGCTGTTCGACGACCGGTTCGGGCTGGCCTCCCGCAGGCCGGCCGCGCTGGCCGACCTGCCGCACCTGCCCGGTGACGCGCTGCTGCCGGAGATCTCGGGCGGCGATCTGTGCGTGCAGGCGTGCGCGCACGACCCGCAGGTGGCGGTGCACGCCATCCGCAACCTGGCGCGCATCGGCTTCGGCCGAGTCTCGGTGCGCTGGTCCCAGCTCGGCTTCGGCCGTACGTCGTCGACCTCGCGCGCGCAGGCGACGCCGCGCAACCTGATGGGTTTCAAGGACGGCACCGCCAACCTCAAGCTGGAGGACGTGGCGCTGCTGAAGGAGCAGCTCTGGGTGGGAGCCGGCGACGGCGCCGACTGGATGACCGGGGGCAGCTACCTGGTGACCCGCAAGATCCGGATGCTGGTCGAGACGTGGGACCGGGCGCCGCTGGCCGAGCAGGAGCAGATCTTTGGCCGGAACAAGGGGGAGGGGGCCCCGCTGGGAGGGAAGGCCGAGTTCGACGCGATCGACTTCGACGCCAAGGGCCCCGACGGGGAAGCCCTGATCAAGGACGACGCGCACGTACGGCTGGCGCACCCCTCCCACAACGGCGGCGCGCGCCTGCTGCGCCGCGGCTACAACTACGTGGACGGCTCCGACGGGCTGGGCCGCCTGGACGCCGGGCTGTTCTTCATCGCCTACCAGCGCGACCCCCACCGGCAGTTCGTCGCCGTGCAGAGGTCCCTGGCGGGCAAGGACTCCCTCAACGAGTACATCAAGCACGTCTCCAGCGGCCTGTTCGCCTGCCCGCCGGGCGTGCGTGACGCGGGCGACTACTGGGGCCGTGCCCTGTTCTCCTGAGTTCTGCCGGGTTCTGCTGGATTCTCCTGGGGTTTCGACCCTCGTACCACCCGGACGGGGGACGTCACCCGCGGCTCGAAGAAAACCTGACCGGCGGGGGCGAGAATTTCGCCAAAGGCCCCGATAAAGGGCTGTGCGCATATGGAACCGTTCAAATTTCCAAAAAGCGACGGACCCTGATTTCCGCTGTTATCTTCATCCAGTTCGCATGATCACGGACCGCTTGCCGCGGCGGTCCGGCCGCCCGACACCGCGAACGCGCCCGCATCCGAAGCGGGAAGGCATCCGCTGGGGCGGCCGACCGCCGGCGCCCGCCGCCTGGCGGCACGTAGCTCGATGGCGGTCAGAACGTGGCGATCGGGTTGACCGGGCTGCCGGACGTACCGGCGAAGCGGACCGGCGCGACCGCGAGGTGGAAGTCCCACTGGCCGAGCTCGGCAGCCGTCCCCGCGCACGCCTCCAGGTCGCAGTTGTCGAGCATCCACAGACCCATCGCGACGAGGCTCACGGCGTGGACCGGCATCAACACGTCCTCGTACCCCGACGGCTGAACGTCCTGGGGGGTGTCGGCGCCGATCAGCGCGACCTCCCGTTCACGCAGCCACGGCAGGCAGGACGCGTGCCAGCCGGCCTGCGTGAAACCGCTGACCACACCGCTCTCGTGCCGGACACGGCCGTGGCCGGTCCGCAGGAGTACCGCATCGCCGGGTCGCACCCGCACACCCTGGCGACGCTCGGCCTCCTCGAGATCGTCGGGAAACACCCCCTGCCCCGGTTCCAGCCACGGCACATCGCGGACCCTCGCGATGTCCAGCAGGACACCACGCGTGACGATCCCGTTCGCCGCCGCCGTGACGGCCGCCCACGCCGATCCCGTCGCGGCGTCGACCAGCGAGTGCGACCGCCCGTTGTACATCGTGCCGTCCCAGAAGATGTGGCACGGCGAGTCGAGGTGGGTGAGGGTGTTGCCGTGGAACGTGACGCCGAGCCGCTCGGAAGAAAAGCCCCAGCGCCGGTCGTTGTGGAACGGCTCCGGCATGTTCTCGGCCCCCGGCATGTCGGCGGCGCACGGGCACGTCGTCGTCGACCGCTCCATGTCCTCGGGTACGGCGACCTCCCATGCGCACGACACGCTCCTGCCGTGGCGCACGGCCCGCGCCGCCGCCAGCCGGACGTCGTCGGTGATGTGGTTCAGGGTGCCGAGCTCGTCGTCGTCGCCCCACCGTCCCCAGTTCGACAGCGTGTCGAAGTACCCGAGCACGTCTTCCTGTGTGGGTATCGGTCGTCCTGCCGTCATCTCAGCATCGACTCCTCCGGTCACGTGGTTCGAGGCACCGCAGGCAGGGTATCCCGCCCCCTCCTTCGACATGACCTCGCCGGGGCGGGAGAGACGGTGTGAGCAACCTCGATCCAACCCCCGGAGAGGCGCCGCCCTGTATCGGCCGGGCAAGCACGAACACCACGACAGCCTCGCCCGTGCGGCGCGCCGCGGTGTCTGCCGGACGTAAGGATTACGTGAGAAATGTCGGCCTGGGTGGCGCTTACGGTGATCATGACATCCCCCGTGCGTGCCTTCGAAGGGAATCCTCATCATGCACCGATCCCTCCGCCGTGCCATGGCCACGGCCATCGCCATGATCGCGACCATGTCGCTGGCCCCGCTTGCCTCGCCGCCGGCCGCCGCAGCGAGTCAGGAGCGTCTCCGCGTCGTCCACCTCGGCACCCTCGGCGGCATATGGAGCATCGCCCGAGGCATCAACAATCACGGCCACGTCGTCGGCGACAGCCCGCTGGAGTCCGGGCTCAGCCATGCGTTCCTGTGGAAGAACGGCACGATGACCGACCTCGGCACGCTCGGCGGCGAGACCAGCTTCGCCTCCGGCATCGACGACGACGGCCGCGTCGTCGGCTGCAGCGAGCTGCCCTCGGGCCAGTGGACTCCCTTCCTCTGGCACGAGGGCAAGATGGAGGACCTCGGAGCACACGGAGCCCCCGGCTACTGCGGCGCAGAGGTCGCCAACGGGCACATCGTCGTCACTTTCGCGCCCACTCCCGGCTTCGCCGAGCTTCGCGCCATCCTGCTGTCCGGTGACGTCAAAACCGTCATCGACCGCCGCCCCGGCCTGACCGCCAACGCCGTCAACGACAAAGGCCAGGTGGTGGGCGCCGAGAACTACGTCGTCAACGAGAACGGTCTCCCGCTGCCGATCTACCGGGCGTACCTGTGGCACAACGGCACCGGCCGCGAGCTTGGCACGTTCGGCGGGATGAGCAGGCCCGACTCGATCAACAACCTCGGCCAGGTGGTCGGCAACTCCGATACGGCCGACGGCCACCGTCGCGGCTTCTTCTGGAACGGCTCCTCCATGACGGCCCTTCCCCTGCCCGCCGACGTCTCCAACGCCGGCGCCGTCGCCATCAACGACCGCGGCCAGATCGTCGGCAGCTACAGCAAGGTTGGCAACCCGTACGGCTTCACCGCCCTGTGGGACACCCCCACCACCCAGCCCCGTACCCTGCCGCTGCCCACAGACGCGAAGGTAACCAGCGCCCAAGCTCACGACATCAACAACCAGGGCTGGATCGTCGGCTCCGTCACCTACGACTGGACCACCGGTCGCCACACCCAGGCCGTGATCTGGCGCTGACCCGGTGTCCCGGAGTGGAGCCGCCGCGCTTCGGACGCGGCTGTGCCCTCCGAAAAACCCAGCCGAGCATGAGCCGTGAGCAGCCGTAGGGCTCCGACGATCGCCGCAGATGGCCGGACACACGAGAGGCCCGTCATCACGTTTCCGCTGGTGACGGGCCTCTTCCCGCTGGTGTGGCAGGTCAAGGTCCGAACTTGCGCAGGCTGAGCCGACGGTTTCACGGCTTTCAAGCGCATGACACTAGGCGTCGAGAGCCATGATCTGGTCAACGACGGCGTCGAGGTCGGCACCGACGATGTCAGGTCGCGGGCCGATCGGGTTCAGGACCATACCGGGACGCGCGACGAACGCGGCCTTGCAGCCCGTCGCGAGCGCACCGGCGGTGTCCCACCAGTGCGCGGCCACCAGCCGCACCTCCGCGATGTCGACGTCGAAGGCCTTCGCCACGGCGAGGTAGGGCTCCCCGGCGGGTTTGAGTCGCTTGACGGAGTCAGCCGAGATGACGCCGTCGAAGTGATCCCGGATGCCGCTGTTGACGAGCTGCGCCTCGGCGACCGTCGCAGGGGAGTTCGTCAGCGCCACCACGGCCAGCGAGGTCGAGCGCAGCCGCCGAAGGGCCCCCGCCACCTCCGGGTGGGCCGGCAACGAGCTCATCCGGTTCACGATTCCGGTTATGTCGTCGGAGGTGAGGCCGCGGCCGTGCCGCTCGGCCAGCATTGACAGGGCGGCGTGCTGCGCCGTGCTGAAGTCCACGTATTCGCCGGTCAGGCCGCCGACGAAGGAGAGCTGAAGCACCTGCGCGAACCAGGGCCCGCGCAGCTCGGCCGAGCCGAGCAACTCCTCGAAGGCGGCGTCGAGCGCTCGCAGGTCCAGCAGCGTCTCGTTGACGTCGAACGCGACGACCCTCGTCATGGAAATCTCCTCCCGATCAGTACGCGATCTTTACAGGGTTTCACCGATGGCGTCGTGTTCACGCAGGTAGCGGATCAAACCGGTGGAGTCCTCCGGCATGAGTCTTCCGATGGCGCCACCGGCGTAAACGCCGACGACGTGGCCGTCCGGGTCGAGAACGAAGCCGGTGCCGGCGTGGGACGACCGCTTCGTCGCCCGCGGGTGGTCCTGACCGGAAGACGCCGCTGTCAAAATCCCAGTCCTTCCCGTTTTTCACCAGGTTCGTGCGTTGTCAGCGGTGTGGCCAAAGGCCCGTGCCACCCCTCCCTCCGGGGGGCGGTGGTGTGGCCGGAGGGGGTGGCAGGACGGAGACGGCGCCCGTGGTCTCGAAGATCGCGAGGTGGACGCCGGCGCCCTCATCCCGAGTCGACGGCGGCCGACGCCGCCCCGACGGCCGCCAGGGCCTCGGCGAAGCGGGATCGGGGCGCCTGCGCCGCGACGCGGAAGGCGTCGGCGGCGGTGTCGACGTCGTTCAGCTCCGGCATGCGGGCCACGTTCAGCCCGGCCTCGTGCAGGCGCCGCAGCTGGGTGGCGCCGGTGTCGGGCCGCGACATCGCCACGCCGAGCAGCAGGGACGGGTCGGGGCGGCACAGCCCGAGCAGCCAGAAGCCTCCGTCGGCCGCCGGTCCGTACACCGCGTCGTGACCGGCCAGCAGGGTGACGGCGGTGTTCAGCAGTTCCGGGGTCACCTGGGGGGTGTCCATGCCGATCAGGACCACCGGCAGCCGGTACAGCCGGTGGGCGTCGTCGAAGGCGGCGGCCAGGCGCTGGTCGAGGCCGTCGCCGCGCTGCGGGATCACGGTGAAGCCGTCCGGGAGCCAGGTCCCGGGCAGCCCTTCGAGCGCGAGCACCCGCCGGCCGGCCCGTGCCGCGGCCACGGCGTGCAGCGTGTCCCGCAGGGCGGCCGCCGCCAGGTGAGCGGCCTGGGCGGGGGTGAACGGCGGGGTCAGCCGGGTTTTCACCCGCCCGGCCACCGGCTCCTTGGCGATGACCACGATCTGCGCGGCGCTCATGTCGTCTCTCCCATGACACGGCGCATGTCGGCGATCGCCCGAAGGGTGCCGCGCACGGTGCCGGTCACCTTGGAGCGTCCGACGCGCGGCAGGTAGTCGACATCGGCCTCGGTGATCCGCCAGCCGGCCGCGGCCGCGCGCAGCACCATCTCCAGGGGGTAGCCGAACCGGCGGTCGGTCAGTCCCAGCTCGACCAGTTCGGCGCGTCTGCAGGCGCGCATCGGACCCAGGTCGCGCAGCGGGGCGCCGGTGCGGCGCCGCAGGCGTGCGGCCAGCACGGCGTTGGCGACCCGGGCGTGCACGGGCCCGGCGTGCGGCCTCCGGCGACCGAGTACGAGGTCGCCCTCGCCCGCCAGGACCGGGCCGGTCACCCGGGGCAGCTGGCCCGGGTCGAGCGAGGCGTCGGCGTCCATGAAGCACACGACCTCGGCGGTCGCGGCCAGCAGCCCGGCGTGGCAGGCGGCGCCGAACCCGCGGCGCGGCTCGCTCACCACCGTCGCGCCGTACGCGGCGGCGACACCGGCCGAGCCGTCGGTGGAGCCGTTGTCGACCACGATGGGGCGATAGCCGTGCGGCATCCGGTCGAGCACCCAGGAGAGCGCGGCCTCCTCGTTGAGACACGGCAACACCACGTCGATCTTCATGAGGTCGAGGCTAGGCCAGGAGGCGACGCTCATCTCTTACGAAGCGGTGACGTATGTCCAGCAAGACGTATGTCCAGCAAATGGTCGGCTCGCCTTTACCTCGGGAAAGTGGTTCACGACTCGGGGCGGCGAGTCGAATGAGCGAGAACCGCCCCGTTCGTACCGTTCGCAGAACGGGCACCGTGGCCGGTGGTCCACGGTGCCCGCCGTGCCGCGTGAACGAGGCCCCGAAGGAGGCGGGGGCGGCGGGACACCGGGTGAGGATCGCGAGCGAACCCGTCGCCGAGATCATGGCGGCGCCCCCGCCGTACCCGGCCGGATCGCCGTGCCCGGCCGGATCGCCGCGCCCGGAGGGGGCGCCGTGCCCGGAGGGGGCGCCGCCCCGCTCCTCCGCGACATGGAGCGATCACGCCGAGGGGCGGGACGGGGTCACCCGAAGATCTGGTCGACGCGGCGCCGGTAGGCGCGGCACCAGGACAGCCGGTAGAGGACCCGCATGATCAAAGGGGCGGTCGCCAGGAGGGGTCGCCGGGGTCGCCGACGCCACCGAGCCCGGCGACTCCCGCGAGTTCCGCAACGGCGCCGGCATCCAGCCCCGCGAGCGGCAGCCGGAGCGCGTCGTGGCGGCTCAGCATGCCCAGCGTGTCGTACATCTCCGCCGGGCCCTCTCCCGAGCGCATCGTGATGACGACGCCGACCCCGTCCCCGTCCCCGAGCAGGACCGCCAGGTCGGACAGCAGGCCGAGTGACGCGGAGTCCGCCCACTGCAGGTCGTCGATCACCACGAGCACGGGCCGGTCGCGTACGGCCAGGCCGAGGTAGGCCGCTGTGGCCCGGTGCAGCCGGAACCTGGCCTCCCCGGTCTCCGCCGGGCGTTCGGAGGTCTCGTCGGGCCCGCCCTCCCTGAGCAGGACGCGCAGGGAGCTCGCCCCCGCGTCCTCGGGCGGGACCTCGGCGCCCAGACACCGGACCACCTGCCGCCACGGCCACAGCGCGGGGGCGCCGGAGGTCTCGTGGCAACGCCCCCAGGCCACCAGCCATCCCGCCGCCGAACGGTCGTTCGCGAACGCCTCGGCCAGCCAGGTCTTGCCGATGCCGGGCTCGCCGGAGATGACGGCGATGCCGGGACGGCCGCGCTCGACCTCACCGGCCAGGGCGCGCAGGCGTTCGAGCCGGCCCGCCCTGCCCACGACCAGCCGCCGCGCGGGCGCGGGAACGTCCCGTGCGGGACGCGCGGTCAAGAGCGCCGGCGGCGAGGCCGGGGGCGCGGGAACGGCGGGAGGTGCCTGGACGGCCGGCGGATCGGGAGTGACGGGGAGCGGGGCAGGGGTCAGCGCGGGGTCCTGCGTGAGGATCGCCGCCTCCAGCCGCTGGAGCCCGGGCCCGGGGTCGAGGCCGAGTTCCTCGGCCAGGTGCGCCCGCGCCGACCGCAGCGCCCGCAGCGCCTCGGCCTGCCGCCCGAGCCGGTACAGCGCGAGGGCGAGCAGCTCCCAGAGCCCCTCCCGCAGCGGGCCGGCCCGCACGAGAGTCTCGAGCTCGCCGACGACGTGCGGACGCCCCTCGTCGAGACGGCGTGCCAGGTGCCGTTCCATCGTCGAGAGATGCGCCTCCCGCAGCCGCTCGATCTCCGGGCGCAGCCAACCGGTGTCCTCGAATTCCTCGTACGGCGTGCCGCGCCACAGCCGCAGCGCCTCTTCGTAGGCGCCGGTCTCTGCCAGGCGGGTCCGGTTCCCGGGCGGGCGGGGCGCGTGGTGACGCGGTCAGGGTTTGCGCGCGACGCCGCCGGCGCACGCCACCTCGGGAACGTCTCCCCAGGGGGCGGGATCCGGCCGCCACCGCTGCACCGGCACGACGCCCGGCTCCAGCAGCGTCAGACCGTCGAAGTAGCGGGCGATCAGCTCGGGGCTGCGCGGCGTGTAGGCGACCACGCCGCTCCCCGAGTTGTGGCGCCGCATCGCCTCGACGTACGCGGGGTCGGTGTCGACGCCGTCGTAGAGCGCCAGGTAGCTGCCCGAGGGCAGGTCCCGCATCAACCGGCGCACGATCGAGAGCGCCTCGTCGTGGTCGCCGATCAGGCCCATGATGCCCATCAGCATCAGCGCGGTGGGCCTGCCGAAGTCCAGCGTCTTCGCCGCTGTCCGCAGGATGTGCTCGGGGTCGCGCACGTCCGACTCGATGTAGTCGGTGGCACCCTCGGGCGTGCTGGTGAGCAGCGCCCGGGCGTGCACCAGCACCAGGGGGTCGTTGTCCACGTAGACGACGCGCGAGTCCGGCGCCACCCGCTGGGCGACCTCGTGGGTGTTGTCGACGGTGGGCAGTCCGGTGCCGATGTCCAGGAACTGGCGGATACCCGCCTCGCCGGCCAGGTGACGCACCACGCGGGCGAGCATGTACCGGGAGTGGCGGGCGACGTCCACCATGCCGGGGAAGACGGCGGACACCCTCTCGCCCGCCTCACGGTCGACGGCGAAGTTGTCCTTCCCGCCCAGCAGGTAGTTCCAGATGCGAGCCGAGTGCGGCACCTCGGCGTCGATCCGTTCCATCCCGGGTCTCCGCCCGTCCTCTGACGAACGGGATGACGGGTTCGAGACGGTCGGCTCGTCGGCCATGGGGGGATCTCCTGCCTTCCGGTGTCCTTGCAGGGAGATTACGCCCATACATGGACCCTGGCCCCGGATTACATGATCTTGTTTCCGCGGTGTCCGGCCGCCCGCGGGGCCCGCCGGGCGGTGATACCCGGCGTGACCAGCACGGATCACCGGTCCCGGAGAACCCGCTCGGCCAGGAAGTCCTCCCGGATCCGCCGGCCCACGGCGGCACCCTCAAGGGACGGGTTCTCGCCGGCCCGGTACGCGTGACCGCCTTTCCCGGTATCCGGACCGGCACTGTCATCGGCGCGCGGACCGTGGCCGAGCAGGCTGTCACCTTCGGACGGCTCTCCCCGTCCCCGTGACCGCCGGAGGTGCCTCACCTCGCGGTACTCCCGAAACGGGACCGGCCTGCCTCAGCGCGGACCCCCGCCGATCTGTGACTCCGGGCGGGCCGCGCGCATGGCCGACCGTACGATCTCCTCCAGGTGCGCGCTGTGCGCGCCACGCCAGTAGATCTGGCCGCACTCCGGGCATCGGCCGTAGACGTCGTAGGAGCGCTTGGTCCCGGCCTCCAGCAGGCGGTCGACCTCGGCTTTGTCGACGGGGGCCAGCTCCCCGTTGCAGGTCGTGCAGCGGGTCCACGGCCGCAGCGGTGGCGCGAACCGTTCCAGCAGGTCGCGCAGCTGGTCGTCCGCCTTGGTGCCTCGCACGTAGGCGCCGAACCAGAGCGCCCGGCGGCACAGCAGGCCATGGTCCTGGGTCAGCAGCACGCGGCGTTCCCTGTTCGCCTCGACGACCAGCGAGGGGTCGTCCATGTCGTTGTGGTAGGTCGCGTCCACGCCCAGCAGCCGGAGCCGCCGCGCGAGGGTGCCCAGGTGGACGTCGAGCAGGAACCGGGGCGCGCCCTGCCCGGGTTCGAGCGGCACCCGCTGGGGGCGGGGCACGGCGTGAACGTGGACCACGTCACCGGCGACGGGCTGATAGGACCTGCCGACCTCCGTGCCCTCGACGGTCAGGGGCCCCACCTCGGGCAGCGGAACCCCGAGCGACTCCACGACATGGCCCAGCGTCGATGTTCCGTCGGGCGCCACCCGCTGCCACTCACGCCGCCGCCGCGCGGGCAGGAACAGCAGCAACTCGGCGGCGATGTGCAGGCTGACATCGGATTCGCTCACACCTTCAGCATGCCAGGTGAGCCGGGTCTCGGCTTCAAGATCAAGTCCATCCTTTTCGGTGGACCCCGTGCCGTGCCCGTGCGTCCCCGCCCGCCGCGTCGTCGTGAACCAGGCGACCCCGGAACGCGCCAGGCGGTCGCGCACCCGCGCCCACTCCGGCGGACCCGCGCCCTCCTCGCCGTACCGCGCGTCGTGCTCCGCCACCGGATCGGCCATGCCGGCCGACTCCGGTGATGAGTTGTCGCGCCCGTACCCGTCACACCTACGACGGGACACGACAAGGCGGAAGGATGACGAGATGAGTGCGGACACGCGGCTGGAGGAGCTGGGCGTGAGCGGTCTGGACGAGGTCGACGAGCCGGCGTTCTCGGGGCTGGCGGAGCGGCACCGGCGGGAGCTGCACGTGCACTGCTACCGGATGCTCGGGTCGTTCGAGGACGCCGAGGACACCGTGCAGGAGACGTTCCTCCGTGCCTGGCGGCGGCGGGAGACCTTCGAGGGGCGGTCGACGTTCCGGGCCTGGCTGTACCGGATCGCCACCAACGCCTGCCTGGACCTGCTCGCCAAGTGCCGCCCGGAGCCTGCGACCGGCGGCGAGGTGCTGTGGCTGCAGCCCTACCCGGACCGGCTGCTCGACGAGCTGCCCGCGGGCGACGCGGACGAGCCGGAGACCGTCGCCGTCGCGCGGGAGACGATCGAGCTGGCGTACCTGGTCGCGGTCCAGCACCTCGCGCCGCGCCCGCGGGCCGTGCTGATCCTGCGGGACGTGCTCGGCTGGCCGGCGAAGGACGTCGCGGAGCTTCTCGGGGACTCCGTCAACTCCGTGAACAGCGCGCTGCAGCGGGCCCGCGCCGGCATGCGGGAGCACCTGCCCGCCGAGCGGCAGGACTGGACCGGCGGCGAGGAGGACGCCAGGACGCGCGAGCTGGTACGCCGCTATACCGACGCCAGCGTGGCCACGGACGTCGCCGGGCTCGCCGCGCTGCTGCGCGACGACGTCCGCTGCTCGATGCCGCCCACGCCGGGCCTGTACGTAGGCCGCGACACGGTGGTGAACGACTGGGTCGAGAGCGGCTTCGAGAGCATGAAGCACCTGCGCGCCGTCCTCACCTCCGTGAACCGGCAGCCCGCCGTCGCCTTCTACCTCTGGCGGAAGCTGGAGGGTGCGTACCTGCCGCTGACGATCGACGTCCTGCGCGTCACCGGCGGGGCGATCACCGAGATCGTCACGTTCCACGAGGACCGGTTCCCGCGGCTCGGGCTGCCGGAGCGCCTGCCGGCGGACGGCACGGAGTAGTCCCGGTGCGGACGCTCGCACTGCGAGGTGGCACGCGTGTCGCGGTGGTCGCGGCCGAGTGGTGCGACGCGTTCGGCGTCGTCACCCGCGGGCGGGTGCAGCTGGAGCTGCGCGACGGCGAGCCCGGGCCGGTCCTCGGACGCGACGCCGGGTTCTGGCTCCGCGGCACCGGCGTCCGCGCCCTGCGGAACCCCGGCCGTCGCACGGCGAGGGTACGCATCCTCACCCCCGGGGCCAGGACCGTCACCTGCCAGTCACCACACCCCTACGCCGGTCACCGAATGATGGAGGAGGAAATGAACAGCATGAATGACACCGGGATCGTCGCAGGCCCGGCATCGGGCCGGACCAGCCGCGCCCACCGGCTCCGCGGGCTCGCCGGCACCGGCTTCGTCGCCACGCTCGCGGCGATGGCGGCCACCACCCTTGCCGCCGCGCTTGCCCAGGCCGCCGGCGTCGACTTCGAGGTCCCCGACGGCGGCGAGACGATCCCGTTGCCCGGGGTCGCCGTGGTGACCGGCTTCTTCTCGGTCGTGGGCATCGTCATCGCCGTCGCTCTTCTCCGTTGGAGCGCTCGCCCCGCCGAGCGATTCGTGTGGACGGCGGTGTCTCTGACCGCGATCTCGCTGGTCCCGCCCCTCCTCTGCGGGGCGAACACCGCCACCGTCACCACCCTCCTCGGGCTGCACCTCGTCCCTGCGGCGGTGATGATCCCCACCCTGGCGCGGAGCCTCCGCAACCGGACCGATTGACGATCCCGCAACTGCCGGGTCGACGTCAGGCTCGAACCGCGCCAGGACGCGCTCGCAGCCGGGCACTGACACCTACGCGTGCCGGAGGCCGGCACGCCGTGGCCGGAGTGGCAGAGAGCGCTGTTTGTGACATGGGAGGTCGGAAAGGCTCATCGGTCAGCCGGAACGAGTGCTGCGTCCCCATCTTCCGCCGTTGCCGGCCACGCCGTCCGCTCGTCGGTCTCCATGGCGGTCGCGGCGGCGCCGGCTCAGTTGAAGGGATTGTCGTAGGTGCCACTGCTCTTGGTGCGCATCATGTACTGATACCCGTTGCTGCTGCTGAACCAGCCGGCGGTCACGTCGAAGCGGAGGTTGTGGACGGCGCTGCCGAGATCGACCTCGGCGCTGTACAGGGACACCTGCTGGCACCCGGTAGCCGAGGTGGAACCGGTCCAGACCGGGTAGTTCGTGGTCGAGCCGTTCACCTTGATGAGGAAGGACGGCTGGGGGTAGGCGCCGCTCTGCCAGCAAAGGTTCAGCGAGTAGCGGTACTTCGTGTTGGAATCGTCGAACGCGACGGTCCCTTCCAGGCGGGCCAGCTGCATCCCGGATCCGTCGTTGGCGGTCACCTGCACGTAGACCTGCTGATCCGGGCCGTACGCGGCGTGGGCGGGGGTGACGGGCAGGAAGGTCGCGGCCAATGCCGTGACGGCGAGTGTGATCGACGTCGTCAGGCGACGTCCCCACGAGCGTTCGGTCAATTCACACCTCATCATTAAAAAGTGCGGGAACACCCGGAGGTTATATAGCGGGTCTTGAACCGTCCAGCACGGCGATTTTAGGGCCGGCCCCAAAAGCGTCTTACGTATCATCGGTCGCGCCGTTCTTGTGGCGACCAGGGAATATGGGGAGACGCAGTGCACAGAAATCCGGCGTGGCGCTGAAAGTTTCATTCTCATCAGCCTCGATCAGCTCGGCGGCCTCCCGACGGCTTACTTGCTCCATACAAAGATTAAAAGATTAAAGGAGGCTCGGCATCGAACTGTCACGTTGAACCGGACTCCGGGTTCTGGCGAATCGAACGTTCACCACTAAGCCATGATCGGCTACGGTGACCGCATGACCCCACTACCGGGTCGCAGAAACGGGCGATGTGACGGTGTCACCGGCCGATTTTCGCGCCTGATCGAACGCTTCCGATCGAACGCGCTTTTCGGAGGCGTGCGCGGGCGACCCGCCGTACTCGTCGAAGTGAGCCTTTTCATCCCGGGTAGCGGACCTCTTCGGCGAGTTGCAGGACGAGGATCGCCCGCACGAGCCGGCCAGAGTGGCCAGAAGATCGACGCTTTCGCGGATGTAGCGCCGGGCCGTGGTGGTGCCGATGGCGAAGCCGGCGGCCAGGGCGCCGTCAAGGGCGGCGAGTTCGACATCTGAGGTCCGCCGATCCCGCCCGGTGATCGCCTGAGGTGAGAGTCCCCGTCGCGTTGGGGGCTCTCACCCGTTTGCGGGTGCTCGCCACGAGCGTCACCGTTCGGCCGCTTCGGGCTCAGACGTTCGCCATGGTGTCCCCTGCTCCGGTGAGGTCCTGCCGGTCGGCGTTCTTTCCCAGGTAGGCGCGCAGGTGCCGGGCGGTGAGGGAGTTTCCTTCCGAGACGAGGTCGGCGGGGGTGCCGGTGAAGACGATCCGGCCGCCGTCGTGTCCGGCTCCGGGGCCGAGGTCGATGATCCAGTCGGCGTGGGCCATCACGGCCTGGTGGTGCTCGATGACGATCACCGTGTTGCCGTCGTCGACGATCCGGTCCAGCAGGGCCAGGAGCTGGTCCACGTCGGCGAGATGCAGGCCGGTGGTCGGCTCGTCGAGCACGTACGTCGTGGCCTTCTCCGCCATCCGGATGGCCAGCTTGAGCCGCTGCCGCTCGCCCCCGGACAGGGTGGTGAGCGGCTGGCCCAGGCCGAGGTAACCCAGGCCCACGTCGGCGAGCCGGTCGAGGACGGCCCGCGCCGCGCCGAAGCTCGCCTTCGAGGCCGCGTCCGCAGAACCCGTACCCGGACCGAAGAAGCCGCGGGCCTCGGTCACCGACATGCCCAGCACCTCGCTGATGTCCTTGCCGCGCAGCTTGTGGGTGAGCACCTCGGGCGTGAACCGCCTGCCCTCGCACTGCTCGCACACCGACGCCACCCCGGCCATCATGGCGAGGTCGGTGTAGACCAGGCCGATGCCCTTGCAGTTGGGGCAGGCGCCCTCGGAGTTCGCGCTGAACAGGGCCGCCCTGACCCCGTTGGCCTTGGCGAAGGCGGTGCGGATCGGGTCGAGCAGCCCGGTGTAGGTGGCCGGGTTGCTGCGGCGGGACCCGCGGATCGCGGTCTGGTCGACCACGGCGACGCCCTCCCTGCGGGGGAGCGAGCCGTGGATCAGCGAGCTCTTGCCGGACCCGGCGACGCCGGTGACGACGGTGAGCACGCCCAGCGGGATGTCGACGTTCACGTCCTTGAGGTTGTGCAGGGTGGCGCCCGTGATCGACAGCTGCCCGCGAGCCGGCCGTACCTTCTCGCGCAGCCGGGCCCGGTGGTCCAGGTGGCGGCCCGTCAGGGAGTCCGAGCGCCGGAGCCCGGCCACGTCACCGGTGAAGCACACCCGCCCGCCGGACGAACCCGCCCCCGGGCCCAGGTCGACCACGTGGTCGGCGATCTCGATCGTCTCCGGCTTGTGCTCGACGACCAGGACCGTGTTTCCCTTGTCGCGCAGGAGCAGCAGCAGGTTGTTCATCCGCTCGATGTCGTGCGGGTGCAGCCCCACCGTGGGCTCGTCGAAGACGTAGGTGACGTCGGTCAGGCTGGAGCCGAGGTGGCGGACCATCTTCACCCGCTGGGCCTCGCCCCCGGACAGGCTGGAGGACTCGCGGTCCAGGCTCAGGTAGCCCAGGCCGATCTCGACCAGCGACTCCAGCGTGTTGCGCAGGGTGGAGACCAGCGGTCCCACCGACGGGTCCTCGATGCCCCGGACGAACTCGGCCAGGTCGCTGATCTGCATGGCCGCGCAGTCGGCGATGTTGCGGCCGTCGATCTTCGAGGCCAGCGCGGCGGAGTTGAGCCTGCTGCCGCCGCACGCGCGGCAGCTCGTGAACGTCACGGCCCGGTCCACGAACGCCCGGATGTGGGGCTGCAGCGACTCCCGGTCCTTGGCGAGATAGAGCCGCCGTACCTTGACCAGGAGCCCCTCGTAGGTGGTGTTCATCGTGCCGATTTTGATTTTGGTGGCGGGCTTGTGGAGGAAGTCCTCCCACTGGGACGGGGTGTAGTCCCTCAGCTTGGCGTCGGGGTCGAAGAATCCGGCGTGGGCCAGGCCCTGCCAGTACCACGAGTCCACGGTGAAGTTCGGGATGGTGATCGCGCCCTCGTTGAGCGAGCGGTCGACGTCGACGAGCTGGGAGACGTCGATGTCCGACACCCGGCCGAGCCCCTCGCACTCCGGGCACATGCCCTCGGCGCTGTTGAAGCTGAAGGCGGTCGAGGTGCCGACGTGGGGGGTGCCGATCCGGCTGAAGACGATCCGCAGCATCGTCTGCGCGTCGGTCGCCGTGCCGACCGTGGAGCGGGAGTTGGCGCCCATCCGCTCCTGGTCGACGACGATCGCCGCGCTCAGGTTGCGCAGGGCGTCGACGTCGGGACGTCCCTGGCTCGGCATGAACGACTGGACGAAGGCCGTGTAGGTCTCGTTGATCAGGCGCTGTGACTCCGCCGCGATGGTGCCGAAGACGAGGGAGGACTTCCCCGAGCCGGAGACCCCGGTGAAGACGGTGAGCCGCCGCTTGGGAATGTCCAGCGAGATGTCGGCCAGGTTGTTCTCCCTGGCGCCGCGTACCTCGATCACGTCGTGGCTGTCCGCGACGGCCTGGCCATGCCGCGGGCCGCGATCACCGGCCGGTGGGGCGGATGGGAACACGAACCTTCTCACTTGATATCCTTATGCTGTAAAGAGTTGGCCCGGCCAAGTTAGTTTGTGCCGTAAGGAGTTGCAAGTGGTCGTCTTCGCCGGACAGGGCGACGCGCGCCGTTCGATGGCGCTGCTGTGGCGCACCACGGGGCGGGGAGAGGCGCGTCCCGGGCCCAAGCCCGCCCTGAGCGTGGACCTGATCGTGGACGCGGCCATCGCCGTCGCCGACGCGGAGGGGATGGCCGCGCTCTCCATGCGCGCGGTGGGCGAGCGGCTCGGGCGCACGGCCATGGCCCTCTACACCTACGTCCCCAGCAAGAGCGAGCTGGTCGACCTGATGTACGACCGGGCCCTCGCCGAGCTGTCCACCCGCCACGACCTGGCGGGCGGCTGGCGGGCGGCCGTGACCTCCTGGGCGCGGGAGACCTGGGAGTTCTACGTACGGCATCCGTGGGTGCTGCAGGTGTCGCAGGCGCGCCCCGTGCTGGGCCCCAACGAGTACGTCATGATCGAGGAGGCGCTGCGGATCCTCCGCGAGACCGGGCTGAAGGCCGGGACGCTGCGGTACGTCGTCGGGACGCTTTTCTACTTCGTGCGCGGGGCGGCGCAGACGGTCGCGGAGTCGAGGCAGGCCCCGGCGGCGACCGGAATGTCGGACGAGGAGTGGTGGTACGCCCGCTCGGCCCTGCTGACGGAGGTCGCGCCCGACTTCGCCGAGCGTTTCCCGACGACGGCCTGGCTCGCCGGTGAGGGCGCCTACGAGCCCCAGGACGAGACCGTCCCCTACATGGAACAGGAGGGGAGGGACACCTTCGCCGCCGGGCTCGCCATCCTCCTGGACGGGATCGAGGCGACGGTGAGCATGGCCGGAGCCTGAAGGGCCCGGCGGCGTCACCGGACTCGTTCACGCCGGAGGCGAGGCGGACGGCCGGCGTCTCCAGAGCGCGCGCCGTACCAGATAGCCGGGACCGAGCAGCAGGAGGAGGGCGGACGTGCCGAGGAGCAGCGGGCCGAGGGGGTCGAAGTAGCCCGGTCTGTGCACCTTGAACTCGTGACCCGCGTCCAGGGCCGGTACCCCGTCCCCCACGGACAGCTCCCGCTCGTGCGTCTCGTAGCCGTGGATCCACACCTCCTGTCGGCCCGACAGGCCGTCGTCGGGAAGGTAGGAGCCCCACCAGCGGCAGGGGCCGCGGCCCTGGCACCTCACCTCCTCGGCGGTGAAGACGCCCATGGTGCCCTCGCGTTTGGCGGCACGTATCTCCAGCAGGGCGCCGTCGAAGGTCGTCACCCCGAGGAGCGTCGCCAGCAGCAGTGCCGGCGGCAGCAGGGCCACGATCAGGATCACCAGGCAGCCCGCGCCGCAGCCGTTCCTCTCCTCCGTGTCCTTCATGCCGCAGGCTCCCGTCCGCGCCGGTGATGAGGGCCCCGGTTCGAAAACGGGCGGGAGGCTCCCCGGGTTCCGTCCTGCCCGGCGCCGGGCGTCTCGGCGGTGAGCGTCCCGAGGGGCCGCGCCCGGCCTCGACGCAAGTGTGCCTAACCGGACCGCCGCGGGGCAGGAACAATCTCATGAAAAAGTTCTTCAAGGTCGTGGTGGCACGCTGGCTGGCCCGTACGCCGTTCGGGCTGGCGATCCTGGGGGCGGGCTGGTTCCTGGGGCGGCGGCGCAGGCGGCGTGAGCAGGAGCAGGCCGGGCGAGGTGGGCGGGGATACGTGACGCGGGGGAGCGGACGCCCGCCCCGCTCCGGCCGGCGCTGAACCCCGCCGCCCTCACGGGCGGGGGGACGGCGGGGACCGGTGGCCGGGGCGTGAGCGGAGTTCGTCCGCGATCCGCGCACGGATCTCGTCCGGCAGTTCCTCGCACGCGGCCAGCCGCGTCAGAGCCGCACGGCTCTCGGGTACGGCCCTGGTGTGGCGGAGTGCCCACACGGCCTTCTCGACGGCCGTTCCCCGCCGCGCGTACAGCTCCGCGAGGTCCATGAGCCAGGGCGTGAGCGCCTTTTCGTCATCGACCATGAGGCCGCACCAGATCAGGGTCTGCTCGGCGATCCAGGCGGTGATGCGCCGGGTCCAGATCTCCTCGAAGTCCGTGGTGTCGACGCCGAGGCGGGCGCACTCGGCCCTGGCGCCGGCCATGCGCCCGGCGGTGACGTGCCGGGCGTAGGGCATGTGTCCGCGCAGGACGGCCCGGATCCCGGTCCACTCGGGGTACTCGTCGTCCTCGCGTTCCCAGACGGCCGGCTCCTCCGGGGGCTCGGGCGAGGCGAGCACGGTCCGGGGCAGGCACGCTTCGAGCACGGCCCGCGCGTAGGCCAGGTTCTCCTCGCGCTCCTCTGTCTCCGGTGGCCAGACGAAGCCCGAGCCCCAGGAGAACGGGTAGGCCCGGACCGCGTCCGGCAGCAGCGGTGTCTCGTTCGAGATCATGTGACTCCCCGGTAGCTGGTGGTCGCTGTCACGGGCGGCGTAGGACGCTCCGCTCCTTGCGGGCCCGGCCGTTCCGCATAATCCTGCAAGCCGGTTTTGATGGTAAATATGGCATTTAGTGAGTTTTTTGTCCGGGGGACGCCTAGCTCAACCCGCCGGGGCAGTGGAACACCGACCCCGCGCGCCCGCTCCAGCAGGGGTACATGGGCATCCAGAACCACGGCGCCGGGGACGACATGTCTTTCCGCAACATCAGGATCGAGGAACTCGGCGCGACCGGGGGCGACACGACCGTCCAGGCGGAGAACCGGTCGGAGACGAACGGCGTGCAGACCTACCCGCGAACCCCCACGCACGGCGGCACCGTGCTCGGCTACGTCACCCCGGCGGCCGGGCCGCACCGGCTCGCCCGCCGGCCCGCGGCCCGGTCCTCGACAGAGGCGGCCGGCCAGGCGGGATCGGCGAACCGGCCGCGCTCCAGGATGTCGCGGCGGTAGGACGCGGCGACGGCTCTCAGAGTGAGAGGGTCGGCGGACCCGGGTCGGGGCAGGACCGCCGCCACCTCGGCGACGTGATTCACCGCCGTGAGGAAGTCCATCCGGCCGGGCGCAGATGGGTGATCACCATGGTGATGGCGTCGGTGGCGGGCAGATCTGCGAAGAAGCCGCCCGTGCCCGTTGCGGGTGACAGGATTTGCACACGCTCGGGTTGTTCCGGGCACGTGGACGACGGCGTCCGATCGATCGGGGAGCGGGGTCGGCGCGCACGGTCAGGCGTGGAGACTCCTGTCTTGACAGGGGGTCGCTCATCGCCAGCCAACCGTGATGGCCCGCCGACGATCTGACGGCGGCCGTGTGAACGTGGATGCGCGTCAGTTGGAGTGATCAAGCCCTCCGGCATAAGGCCGGGTCGGGATCGACCGGGAGGTGGACGGCGTGACCGGAGTGGCTGAGAAGCTGCTGGCCGCGTACGAGAGCCAGCTGCGGGGGTTGGTACCGCGGGACCTGCCATGGGGGACCGTGGTCGAGCGGGACGGACCGCTGGTGCGAACCCACTACGGCACCCACGGGACCGTCGATCACGCTGCTCTGGCCCGCGGTGACCTGGCGGGACTGATCCGCCGGCAACAGGAGGTCTTCGCCGCACGCCGTGAACCGATCGAGTGGAAGGTCCACTCCCACGACGCACCACCGCTCGCCGAGTCGCTGCGAGCCGCGGGGTTCGTCCCGGGGCCGGAGCGCGCTCTCCTGGCGGCCGACATCGACGGCATCCCGTCACCCGAAGCCCTGCGACCTGGCATACGCATACAGCCGCTTGACGGGGAAGAGGAGCGGCTGCGCCGCATGGCCGCGGCCGCGCCCGAGCAGCGAAGGCCACTGGCGGAGCTGGAGGCAGACGGGACGGCCCGCAGGGCTGAATCGGAGATGAAGATCCTGGCGATGGTGCACGACGGGCGGATCCTGGACGCGCTCTGGGTCGAACGAGTGGACGGCACCGACTTCGCGGCGATCGGCGGGATCACCGGCCCCCGCCCCGAACTGTTCCACGCCGCGGGTGCCTGGGCGGAACGGCACTACATCCCGCCCGCGCTTTCACCTCGTACGCCGCGTCATCTCGTCGCCGAGGCGCCCGACGCCCTGGTTCCCGCCCACGTCGCGGCGGGCTTCCACGAGATCGCGCGGGTGAGCACCTACCGCTGGGTGCCCGCCGGTGAGCCGGCTCGGGAGCGTCCCGCGAAGCAACTCCTGTCCGGTCCCGAGCATGACGAGATCTGGAAGCGGTTCGAGACCCGGTTCGACGTGACCTACGAGACGGCCGACCGGGGAATCGCCGAACCCCCGGCCTCCGCCACCTGGCATCTCGACGCCGTTGAGCGTCAGAACGACCTGCTGCTCGCCGAGGTGGAGGCGATCGTCGCGCGTGGACTGCGCGCCGGCGCACGGCCCGGTGACCGGCTCTACCGCCTCAAGTGGTGCGTCAGCGGCTCCCGTATCGACCCGGCCCGTGTCGGCGGGCCAGGGCAGCCCCACTGGGCGAGCTACACGTACCTCGTCGACGAACACGTCATCCAAGTCACCGAGGACCTGCGGATGGGCACGTTCGGCAACTGGCGGGAATCCTCCCTGCGCGTCTTCGGCGACGAGCTCCTCGCCCGCGTGGACGAGGACCTCACCGACCTCCTCGGCACCGTGCTGCGGCGCGGCGGGCGCCCCGTCGGCAACGTCTGGAGCTTCGGTCCCTGAGGACATGCCACCGGCATCGCGGTTCTGGTCGAGGCCGCGGGTGAAGGCGCGCGGACGAGGGCAGGGAACCCGGCGTCCGCGGAGGTGGTCCGTCCGGGGTGGACGCGAACGTCCCGCTACAACCGGGTCTTCTGCCGGTCCGGCGATCGTACGGTACCTGTCGCGGGCCGGTGGGAGGTCTGCCGGGCGACCATGCCGGCCAGTTCTTTCAGGGCCCGTTCGGAGTCGCTTCCCGGCTCGGCGGCCAGGGCGACGAATTTCTGGCCGGTGCCACTGACGGAGAGCACCTCCCAGGAAAGGGTGAGGTCGCCCAACGTCGGGTGGCGCAACTCCTTGGCCTCGTTGCCGCGCGTCTGCACCTCGTGGCGGGCCCAGATGTGGCGGAAATCCTCGCTGCGGGCGGTGAGCTCCTCCACCAGCCCGTGCAGGTACGGGTCGTCGGGGTCGGCCGCCACGGCGGAGCGTAGCTGCGCCGTCTTGGCGCGGGCGGCTTTCTCCCAGTCGGGGTAGAAATCGGCCGCTCGCGGATCGAGGTAGATCATGCGCAGGCAGTTGTCGATGTTGGTCATACCCTCGTACAGGGCCTTGATCATCGGATTGACGGCCAGGATGTCCAGGCGCCGGCCGATCACCATCGCGGGAGCCTGCGGGCAGAGCTGGACGAGCCGGAGCATGCTGGGGCTGACCCGCTCCACGGCGCCGGTCTCGACCCGGGGACGGACCCAGGGGTGGGCGAGCGAGTAGAGGTAGCCGGTGGCGTCGGGCTCCAGGCGCAGCACCCGTGCCAGGGCGCTCAGCACCTGGGGGGAGGGGTTGCGTTCCCGTCCCTGCTCCAGCCGGATGTAGTAGGAGGCGCTGACCCCGGCGAGCATGGCGACCTCCTCGCGCCGCAGTCCCGGGGTGCGGGAGGAGGGGGAGTGCAGGAAGCCCGCCTGTGCCGGACTGGTGGCTTCGCGCCGGGCGCGCAGGAACTCGCCGAGCAGGTTGCGGGGGCCGTTGTCCATTTAATGATGATATGTCGTTATTGTCCGATTGGCCTAGTGTGACGTTCCTGTGCTGATCGGTGGCAGTTTTTTACCTCAGGACCGTCACCTTCCGCCGTGCGGCCTGGCCGGCTTTCCCTGGACTGCTTCGGGGCGACGGCGGGGCGTACCGGTTCGCGGGGGAAGGCGGCCGGAGCGCCAAGCCGCGGGATGCACGAGACGAGGCGGGCGCCGACGGGGGAGTCCTCAAGGGTGAGGCCGCAGCGGTGCCGGCGGGCGGCGTCGCGGGTGATCGCCGAGGTCGCCGCCGCCGTCGGGACGACGGGCGGCGTCGAGGCGGGTGAGGCGTCCGAGGACGCGCCGGCGGACGCCTTTCCGGGTGAGGAACTCGGCGGGGTCGGGGAACTCGTGCCGCGGGCGGCGTCCGTGCGGGCCTGGGAGAGCAGGCCGTTGACGATGGTGTCGAGGCGGTCGGCGATGGTCAGCGCCGTACGCAAGGTGTGGTGGAAGTCGGTGTCCTCGGGGTGGTCGAGGGCGTTTTTGAGTTCGGCGCGCAACCTGGTGATCGGGTTACGCAGCTCGCGGGAGGTGGTGGCGACGACGCGGCGTTGCCGGGCGAGGGCCTCGTCGAGGCGGGCGAGGGCGTGGTTGGTGGTACGGGCCAGCTCGGCGATCTCGTCGTCTCCCGGCGGGACTCGCACGCGGCGACCGAGATCGTTCACGGTGACCTCGTCCAGATGGGTGCGGATGGCCTGGACGGGGCGCAGCGCGCGGCCGATCACCCACCAGGTGGCCATGCCCGTGCCGCCGGTCAGGACCACGACGAGGACGGCCATGAGGTATTCGAACCCGTACTCCTGGAGCAGCCACGGCATGCCCAGGTCGGCCACCTTCCCGCCCCGGGTGTGGGCCTCGGACTCCAGGGCGTGGCGGACGGACGGACGGGCGCTCGCGCCGAGCGTGGTCAGGGCGATCAGCACCAGCAGGGACGTGGACGCGGTGCAACGCCCGCGGATGGATCGGGGACGTCGAGCGATGATCATGGTCTCTCCGGCGGGAGGAGGACGAGCGCCTCGGTCCGGGCCCGGAGGAGGTCACTGAGATGCCTACTGCTGTTCATGCCGTCACCATAAATCGGGATTGCTCACCCAGGCTGACCGTGGCACTCCCATGCATCCGCCCTGATCAGAGCCGGGTCACGAGTGATGCGAGCGGACCGGCGTCCTCGTCGAGCGCGCCCGCCCCGCTCGCCGCGCCGCTTCCCGGGGTGGATTGACTGGTAGTGACACACCCAGTCAAACTGGATAAATCGGACATATGATTCTGCAATGGCCAGTGAAAGCCTGCTCGGCGAGTTCCTTCGTGCCCGGCGCGCGATCACCACTCCCGCCCAGATCGGACTGCCGGACTCCGGGCTCCGCCGGACCCCGGGTCTGCGACGGCAGGAGGTCGCGATGCTGGCCGACGTCAGCACCGACTACTACATCCGTCTGGAACAGGGACGCGAACGCCACCCGTCCGACCAGGTGATCGGCGCCCTGGCGGAGGTGTTCGGCCTCGGCGCGGACGCCACGGCTCACCTGTACGCGTTGGCGCGCACGGACATGCCGGTCCACCGGGGGCCACACGTGCCGGCCGACGCCACGGCACGGGTCGGCCCGCATTTGATCCGGTTGATGCGCACCTGGCGGGCACCGGCCTTCGTGATGAGCCGATGCATGGACGTGCTGGCCATCAACCCGCTGGCCGTGGCCTTCTACCGGCAGGGGCTGCGCGCGGGGCTGAAGGCGGGCGACAACGTACTCGGCACGATCTTCCTCGACGCCGCCGCGCGGACGTTCTACCCCGACTGGGAGTCCACCGCGCACAACGCGGTCGCCCACCTGCGCGCCACCGTCGGCAGGGACCTCGGCGACCCCCGCCTGGCCGAGCTGGTCGACGAACTGTCCGATCGCAGCGACGACTTCCGCCGCCTGTGGGCCCGGCACGACGTGCAGACCAGGATCAGCCATGTCGTGCGCTTCCGCCATGATCTTGTCGGGGAGCTGACGGTCGACTGCGACATGTTCTCCGTCGCCGAGGCGCCCGGCCAGCAACTGGTCACCCTCCAGGCCGCGCCCGGCAGCCCCTCGGCGCGCGCGCTCGCCGTGCTCTGCCGGCAGGCCCGCGAACGCGATCCCGCCTCCGGCCCTCCCGCGCGGCGCTCCGACCCCGGGAACGAGCGCCCGGCCTCCGGGGAAGCGTCATGCTGAGCCGGTGTCTGCCGTCGTTCCGGGCCCGCCGGACAGCGGCGACCGCCGCCGTCGCGGCGTGTGTGTGCGTCGGCGTCGGCCTGCTCTTCCTGCTGTTCGCCGGCGGCAGGGAGGCGGATTTCACCCAGGCTCGCGTCACGGACGCCTGGAACCTGGTGGTGCCCCTCATCCGGCAGGGCCCGCTCCCGTCCGTCCTGCCCAGGGGCGGGGTCGAGGCGATCCAGGTGCTGGACGCCCATGGCCGGGTGGTCGCGTCGACCCCGGAACTCGCGGGCAGGCCGCCGATCGCGACCTTCCGTGCCGACGCCCGGAACGTGCGCACCACCCGGGTGCTGTGCCCGCCGCGGGGGCTGGAAGGCTGTATGACCGTCACCTCCTACAAGGTCTACCAGCCGCAGGGGGTCTGGCTGCTCTACGTGGTGACCCCGGAGGTGCCCTGGTACGGCGCGACCGCGGACCTCCTGCTGGTCGTCGGCGCGTCCCTGGTCGTGACCACCATGATGACCGCGTGGTCCTTCCGCGACCTCACCAAGGCCATGGCCCCGGTGAACGCCATCCGGGCCGAACTCGGCGAGATCACCCTCACCGCCCTCGACCGGCGGGTCCCGGTCCCCGCGGACTACCAGGAGATCAGGCTCCTGGCGGAAACCGTGAACGACACCCTGGACCGTCTCGAAAGCGCCTACACCCGGCTACGGCGTTTCACGGCGGACGCCTCCCACGAGCTGCGCACCCCCATCACCGCCATGCGCACCCACCTGGAGGGGGCGCTGCTGCACCCGCATGACACCGACTGGCCCGAGATGACCCACGCCGTGCTCGCCGGGGTGGACCTGCTCCAGGCGACCGCGGCCGACCTGCTGACCCTGACCCGTTTGGACGCGCGCCCGCTCCTGCGCTGCGATCCGACCGATCTGCGCCGGCTGGTCAAGGCGGAACTGAAGCGCCGGACGCACCGAAACAAGATCGTCGAGGATCTGGCCGAGAGCGCCTGGGTCGAGTGCGATCGGCTGCGGATCACCCGGCTGCTGGGCAACCTGCTCGACAACGCCGAACGCCACGCCGTCTCGCGGATCACCGTGAGCGTTCGGGGCGAGGGGGCGTCGGTGATCCTGGAGGTTGCCGACGACGGCGCCGGGATCCCCGCCGAACACCGGGAGACGGTCTTCGACCGCTTCGCCCGGTTGGACGCCGCGCGCAACCGGGACGCGGGAGGGACCGGGCTGGGGCTGGCGATCGCCAGGGAGATCGCCGAAGCCCACGGAGGCACGCTGACCGTCGAGGACAGCGAGCGGGGCGCGCGCTTCGTCCTGCGCCTTCCCGCGCGCGACGCCTGTCCGCCCGCCCGGACGGGATGAACCGTTCCCCTGCGGCGCCGGTGCGATGGCGGGGGCGGCGGGGACTTGATGGGTGGTAGTCACCCGGTCCCCCTGACCTCATATTCCCGAAATACGGTGATTTTATGGACGATATTCCTCTGTTTGGTGACTTTCTTCGCGAACGGCGTGAGGCTGCCCCTCCTCGCCAGGTGGGGCCGCCGGACTCCGCTTCCCGGCCGGAGCCGGGGCTGAGCCGCGAGGAGGTGGCGATGCTGGCCGGTGTCGGCATCGACTTCTACACGCGGCTGGAAGAGGGGCGCGAGCGGGATCCGTCGGGACGGGTGCTCGACGCGCTGGTCCGGGTGCTCGCCCTTGGGCCGGACGCCTCCCGGCACCTGTACGAGCTGGCGCAGCGGCGCCCGATCCGGCGTGGCGGCACCACGGAAACGGTCAGCCCCGGGCTCGTCACGCTGATCCGGAGCTGGCCGGCCACCCCCGCGCTCGTGTGCGGGCGCTTCCTGGACGTGCTCGCGACGAACCGGCCGGGTGACGTGCTGTACGACGGCATGGACTACCGCGACAACCTACTGCGCATGGTCTTCCTCGACCCCGCGGCGCAGAGCTTCTACCTCGACTGGGAGCGGCTGGCCAGGGCGCGGGTCGCGTCGCTGCACCTGGTGGCCGCCGCGGACCCGGAGCACCCCCACCTCACCGAGCTCGTCGGCGAGCTGTCGCTGAAAAGCGCGGAGTTCCGCAGGCTCTGGGCCCGCCGGGACGCCGATGACCTGACCTGCACGCCCCGGGGCGTCCGGCACGCCATGGTGGGCGAGCTGGACGTGACCGGCGCCACCTACGACGTCGGCCATGCCTCCGGGCAGCGGCTCCTCCTCCTGCAGGCCGAGCCCGGCAGCCCCTCCGAGGAGTCCCTCACCTTCCTGACCGGTCTCGACGCGGGCTGACCAGTCCTGGAAAGTACTTGACGATACGGAAAGGAGAAAGTACTTTCCAACTAGGAAAACAAAAGGAGCGGGCATGGACATCACCCCCGAAGAGGCCGCGCGGACGCTGGCCCAGGTCCACGAGACGCAGCGAAAGGTGTTGCGCGCCGCGCCGCCGATGTTCCCCGCCTGGTATCCGGTGGCGGTCTGGGCCTTCGTCACCGCCATACAGTTCGTCACCGAGATCCCGCCCGCCTGGTGGCTCGGGATCGCCGTGCCGGCCCTGTCGGCCGGTCTCGTCCTCGCCGTTCTCAAGTTCGTGAGAGACGTCAGGGACGCGAAGCTGCGCCCGCACTCCTCCGTGGTGGATCCGTGGGCATGGGCCGGCTTCACCGGCTGGGTGCTCGTCACGGTCGCCGCGTCAGCCCCGCTGGCGCTGTGGTTCACCGAGCTGGGCCTCGCCTACCCGCGCACCCTCATGGGTGTGATCATGACTACGATCGTGGCGATCACCTCGCCGCTGCTGGCCAGATGGATGTCGGGACGGACCGCGAGGCGGGCGGAGATGGCGAAGCGATGACCCCGCGACTCGACCCGGCGATCCACGCGCCGACCCGGCTGCAGATCGTCTCGCTGCTGGCCGCCGCCGACGAGGCCGAGTTCGCCTTCGTCCGCGACAACCTGGGCGTCAGCGACTCGGTGCTGTCCAAGCACGCGAGCGCTCTGGAGGCGGCCGGTTACGTGAAGATCCGCAAGGGGCACGTCGGCAAGCGCCCGAGAACGTGGTTCAGCCTCACCCGCGAGGGGCGGGCGGCCTACACCGGCCACGTCGCCGCGCTCCAGGCCATCGTCGCCCGGTCCGGCCTCTCGGTCTTCCCCGGCTGAGACGGAACCCGCCGGAACACGGCCCCCCGGGATACATCGGGGCCCCCGTCGAGGAGCCGGGCGAGGCGCCCGCGGGTGACGGCCGCCCGCGTGGCCGAGTGCGGGTGGGCGTCCGGCGCGTCCAGGTTCGCCTCCACCCCACGGGGTAGAGACGGGGACCATGAACGCACTCACCTGGGATCAGGTCCACGCGCGGCGGCTGGCTCGCCACCATCTCGTGGAACCCGTCTCCGGCGACCCGCGCGAACCCGTGCGCGACGTGTGCGGGGTGCAGTCGCAGGTCGCCGCCGCGGCCGAGCTGTCCATCGGGTCGCGGGTGAAGGGCGCCACGCGGGAGCGGGTCCGCGCGGAGCTGTACGACAGCAAGCGCCTCGTCAAGACGTACAGCCTGCGCGGCACCCTGCACGTGCACGCCGCCGACGAGCTGGCGCTGTGGATGGCGGCGATGCGCTGGAAGCCCTACTGGCGCGCCAAGGACAGCTGGCACGCTTACCACGGCCTCACCGCC
Source organism: Streptosporangium sp. LJ11 (assembly GCF_051918945.1). Lineage (NCBI taxonomy): Bacteria > Bacillati > Actinomycetota > Actinomycetes > Streptosporangiales > Streptosporangiaceae > Streptosporangium > Streptosporangium sp. LJ11. The sequence goes on along the minus strand of NZ_JBPXMB010000024.1, from coordinate 107,899 downwards.
AAGCAGGGCGAGACGTTCGTCGACGCGGTCCGCGAGGCGCTGGACGGCGAGTGCCTGACCCGCGAGGAGCTGGCCGGGGAGGTCTCCGGGCGCGTCGGCGCGTGGGCCAAGGACAAGCTCGCCTCCAACTGGGGCGAGCTGCTGCGTCCCGTCGCCTACCTCGGCGTGCTCTGCTTCGGGCCGGTACGGGGCGCCAAGGTGACCTATGCCAGGCCCGACCGGTGGGCGGGGCTGAAGACCGAGGTCGGGGACCAGCCCGACCCCGAGGAGTCGGCGATGGAGATCGTGCGCCGCTACCTGCGCGCGTACGGCCCCGCCACCCACCAGGACCTGGCCCGCTGGTTCGCGCTCAGGCCGCCCGAGGCGCGTGAGGCGCTGGAGTCGCTCGGCGACGAGGTCGCCCGGGTCGAGGTCGAGGGGCGCGAGGCGTACGTCCTGGCCGCCGACGACGACCGCTGGCCGTCCGGCCCGAGCTGCCTGCGGCTGCTGCCGCAGTACGAGGCGTACGTCCTCGGCAGCGGTCCCAAGGAGGTCGTCGTGCCCAAGGACACCGCCGCGCGCGTCTTCGAGCACGGCCGGGGCAGGTACGAGGGCGCGGTCGCCCACCAGATCATGCTGGTCGACGGGGTCGTCTCCGGGATGTGGGAGCGCAGGGAGAAGGGCGGCAGGGTCGAGATCAGGCTGGAGTCGTTCGTCAAGCTCGACTCCGGCCGGACCAGGGAGCTGGAGAGGGAGGTCGAGCGCGTCGGCCGCTTCTACGGCGCCGAGGCCACCCTGTCCACGGGCAGGCTCACCGGCGGGAGGCGCTGAGCTCCTCAGGCGCCACCGCGCACGTCCGCCGGGTGACGCGCGGGGAGGGCCGGGGCGAGGAGACCGCGCCCGGCGCGGGTGGACCGCACGGCCGGGGATACGCTCGGGTGTCCCTCGCCGTCCGGCGCGGCGCGGTGCCGGCACCGCGCGATCCCGGGTTCGCCGCGTTCCCGCTCACCGGGTGCAGCGTGCTCCGTTCCTGGGCGGGGTCAGGTCGACGAGGTAGCGGGTGACGGTGTCGTCGACGCAGGAGGAGACGCCGGTGGCGTAAACGGTGTGCCCGTCGGCGTCGTAGGTCAGCAGCACGGCCGAGGGCATGTTCCCGGCGACCTCTCTGGCCCAGCGGTACGGTGTGCGCGCGTCCCGGGTGTGGCTGATCAGCACGATGGGCCCGGCGCCCCTGGCGCGGGCAGGGGTGGGCGCGACCGCGGGTGAGGGCAGGAAGGCACAGGTCAGGTTGGTACCGTCGGAGAGACGGTCGATACGGCGGATCTGCCCGGCGAGCCGTTCGTAGTCCCTCAGGTTCCCGGAGTGGGGCCGGTCGAGGCAGTTGACTACGCTCGTCACCTCGTCGACGGGCAGGGACACCGAGGGGGCGCCGAGCCGGACCCGCAGGTCCGCGAGCGGGGCTCCGTCCCCGTCGGCCGCCGCGCCCAGCGCGGTGGACAGCTCCCGCCAGGAGGAGGGGTCGATGAGGGTGCCGCCGATCACCGCTCGTACGGTGTCGGCGTCGAGGTCGTACCTGCCCCCGCGCAGGGGCCTGGCCTTCGCCCGCGCGATCACCTTGTCGATGGCGGCGAGAACGCCCTTCGCGCTGCCGGCCGGGCAGGCCATCCGGGGGTCGCGGGCGCACGCGCGGGCGAAGGAGTGCAGCGCCGCGGTGTGGGCCCTGGCGCCGTGGAGGGAGTCGGTGTCCCAGTTCAGGTGCGCGGTGTCGATGCCGTCGAGCACCATGGCGCGGACGCGGCGCGGGAAGCGGTCGGCGTAGCGCTGGCCGATGTTCGTGCCGTAGGAGTAACCGAGGAAGCTGATCGTGTCCTGGCGCAGCGCCGCGCGCAGCAGTTCCAGGTCGGTGACGACATTGGCGGTACCGACGTGGGGCAGGACGTCCTTGCCGGTGCCGCGGGCGCAGGCCTGGACGATGAGCCGGTAGTACGGTGCGACCTCACCGACCAGCGGCAGGTCGGCACGTGGCTTTCCGATGGGTTTGTCACCCGCCCGCAGGCTGCAGTCGATGGCGGGCCTGCTGCCGCCCACCCCGCGGGGATCGAAGCCGACGACGTCGAAGCGTTCGCGGATCTGCGCGGGCCAGGTCTCGTGGAAGGTGCGCACCATCCAGGTGCCGGACTGTCCCGGACCTCCGGCCGCGGCGACGAGCGTCCCGATCCGCTGGTCGGGCCTGCTCGCCGGGGCCTTGATTAGGGGAAGGGTGAAGGTCCTGCCGTTGCCGGGGTCGGCGTAGTCGACGGGCACGGTGAGGGTCGCGCATCTGAACAGGCCGCACTTCCTCCACTTCGGCGCCTTCCGGATGAAACGTTCCAGGCGGGCGTCGGACGCGGGGCCGGGAGCCGTGGCGAGGGCCGTTGTGCCGGACGGGGTGCCGGACGGGGTGCCGGACGGGGCGCCGGGAGCCGTGGCGAGGGTCCTGGCGCCGGGCGTGTTCGCCGCGCCGTTCGGTACGCCGGCGAAGGCGGGACCGGCCCCGAGGCCCGCCACGGCCACCGCGGTGGCCAGCGCCGCCACGGCCTCGGTCCATCGGCGCCGGGTACCGCCGGTCCTCGCCGTTCTCGTCGGCTTCTCGCCGTTCATGTTCTCTCCTTCGGGTCGGTCCTGATCGGTCCGCCCCACCTGCGGGTGGAGTCGAGGATCACCGGACGGCCGGAAAGAACTTCGGGTAAGAAAATGAAGATCCTTCCGCTTCTATCTACCTTTGTAGGCATTTCAAGTTGCAGGCCGCTTTCGTAGTGCTTGACGGACGGCTGTCGGCAGGAGCGGAAGTGACCTCTCGGCTGATTCGCGGGGGCGGAGTGACGCGCGAGCCGTCCGGGCCGCCGCGCCGTACGGGCCGGGCCAGGTCGGGGGTGCGTGTCGCCTGCCGGGCGGGCGCTTGAATCACAAGGGTGAGATACCAAAGATCAACCGTTTCCGGTCACGTATTGACCAAGGCATATGCGACAAAAATAAGCGAAAGTCGGATTTTAGAGAGAATGTCCATTTTTGTTTATTGGTTAGATCTTGACTTTCGGTATGAACGTCGACAGCCTGTAAGGCTCTGCTTTTTCGGCTGATCAATATGAATTGGCGAGGTAGCCTTGGCCCAGGCAACACCCTCCGATGTGCCTCTCTCACGTCCCAGCGCCGCCCCACCCCGGGCCCTGCCCGTCATCGTGCTCGCCGACGTCAGCGGCAGCATGACGCAGCTGCGCAAGCTCGAGACGCTCAACGAGTCCATCGCCACGATGATCCGGAGCTTCGCCGCCGAGCGGCCCGTCCGGGGCGAGATCCAGGTCGGCGTCGTGGCCTTCGGCGGGCAGGGCGCAGTGCTGCACCAACCGCCTGTTCCCGCCGCCGACCTGGAGTGGAGCGATCTCCGAGCCGGCGGCCGCACCCCCTTCGGCGCCGCGCTCGACCTGCTCACGGAGCTGCTCGCCGATGAGAAGGTGATCCCGCGGAACGCGTTCATGCCGACGCTGATCCTCGTGTCCGACGGAAAACCGACCGACAAGTGGGAGGAGCCGCTTCGACGGTTGCTCGCCTCGCCGCGCGGAGCCAAGGCGATCAGGCTGGCCGTCGGCATCGGCCAGGACATGGACGACGACGACTTCCAGGTGTTGCGCGCGTTCATCGCCGACCCGTCGATCGAGCCGCAACGCGCCGACCAGGTGCATCTTCTGAGCCGCTACTTCTCCTGGCTCACCATGAGCGTCAGCAGGCAGGCACGCGTGGGCCGGCAGTCCTCCGCGGAGATCGATTTCGACGAACTCGACGAGTTCCTGGCATGAACGACGCCGGGCGTCCGGTCGTCCGCGACGAGCAGGGACGGCCGCTTGCGCTGCTGCGCCGGATCGGGGTGGGAGGCCAGGCCGAGGTGTGGGCCTCGGAGGGCAGGGTGGCGGTCAAAATGATGCACGCCCGGACGCCCCGGGTCGCGCAGCGGCTGCGGAGCCGGATCGGTGTGATCAGACGGCTCGATCTCGGCGGCGTGCCGATCGCCCGCCCGCTGGCCATGCTGGCCGCGCCGCACGTCGGGTACTCGATGGAACTCCTCGACGACATGGTCGCGGTCCAGACGCTGGTGTCGGCGCCCGACGACCGTGACCTGCTCGGCTGGTACGCGGAAACGGGGGGACTGCGGCGTCGGCTCCGGCTGCTCAGCCGCGCCGCGGACGCCTTCGCCGCGCTGCACGCCAAGGGCGTCGTCTACGCCGACCCGTCCCCGGCCAACGTGATGGTCTCCGACACCCCGCGGCACGAGGAGGTCCGCCTGGTCGACGTCGACTTCGTGCGGTCGGAGTCCGTCGTGCCGGACACCGTCGCGACCCCGGGGTACGCGGCGCCCGAGGTGCTGGACGGGCGGTCCGGGGTGAGCGGTGCCACCGACGCCTACGCCTTCGCCGTGATCGCCTTCGAGGTCCTCACCCTGACGCACCCGTTCCTCGGCGACGCCGTCCAGGAAGGCGGCCCGGAACTTCTCGAACACGCCTTCAGCGGGAAACTGCCGTGGATCGACCACCCGGACGACCGGTCGAACCGTACCCGGTACGGCCTGCCGCGCGAGCGGTTGCTGACACCGAAGCTGGGAGAGCTCGCCCGCCGGGCGTTCCAGGACGGGCTGAGCGACGTCAGGGCGCGCCCCACGGTCGCCGAGTGGCGTACGGCGCTGCGCTCGGCCGCCGATCTGACCCTGGCCTGCGCCGGTTGCCCGCAGTCGGTCGACATGCGGGCGCCGGCCTGTCCCTGGTGCGGCCTCCAGGCCCCCGATCCCCTCGTCGCCGTGGTGGAGTTCGTCCGCTCGGGGATGCCGAAGCCCGCGCCCGCCGGTGAGACGCTGGCGGTACCGCCGGGGTCATGGCTCCCGATCACCGGGCGCACCTCGCGCATGGACGCGGTGGAGTACGACACCGCGCCGGTGGCATGGCTGCACTGGCAGCCGGGACACCGGCTGACGATCAGGAACCCGGGGCCGGTGCCTCTCTGGCTGACATCGGCGATCGACCAGGACGAAGGCCTGGTCATCGAACCCTCGGACGAGCTGGCCGTACCGGCGGATCAGGCCGCGCCGCGCTGGATCATCCGGTTCGGCCCGCCGGGAAGTCCGCACCGGATGCTGCGGTTCGCCCGCGTACGGCGATCGGCGGCCCGGTCGTGAAGCGGCCGCAGACGGCTCCGCTGCCGGGCGCCGAGGCCCTCGTCTGGCTCAAGTGGCAGAGCGCCGACCGCCCGAGGTGCGAGGACGAGATAAGGCTGTGGTGGTCGCCGAACCACCAGGCGTTCGCTCGGACACGCGCCGCCGAGGCCCCGGTGGCGCCCGTACAGCGTGAGGACGCGGAGAAGCTGGAGTCGGTCAGACGCGGTGGAGCGCACTACGTCGCGATCGTTGTGGAGTCACGCGAACTGACCGGGCAAAGGCCTCGGGCGGCACAGCTCGGAGTGACGTTCCACCGGTACGACGCGGGCGGGACGCTGCCGGCGCAGGAGATCGCCGTCGACCATGACATCGCGCGGACGGTGGCCACGTGGGAGGGCAGCCAGGCCTACGCGACGCGGACCGATCGGACGATCGGCTGGCTGAGAGAGCGCTTCCTGCTGCCCGCGGTACCGCGCGCGTCGGCGGACACGCCCGGACGTGTGATCATCTCGACGGTGGTCGGGGAGCACGGCGCGCCGACCGGCTACCGCCTCCACGGCAGGGGCTTCGTCGCCGACGTCCGAACCAGGGACGGCCGCCTCCACATGCACCGGATCAGGCGTACCGCCAACGCCGACCTGGGCCGCCGGCTGCGGCTCGTCACCACGAACGTCGACTTCAAGGACGTCTCCCATGTCGCCGAGATGCGTGCCGACATGGAGCGATGGATCGAACGGCTCACCGAGGGCAAGGGTCTCCTGGCGCTGTGGAACCAGTACAACCGGCTGGAGGCGCGCCATCTGCTGCGGCGGGTGGAGGAGACGGGGTACATCACCTACCGGAGCTGGAGCCGGCTCGCGGGTGAGGTCCACCGGTTCCAGGTCGTCGCCACCGACGATCCCGCGGGTCACCGGCGCTCCCTGCTGGAGCAGGCACAGCAGGCGCTCAAGGGCGGCGAGACCCTGGAACTGGAGGCGTCCAGGCGATTGCCACCCGTCCTGGCCAACCCCGGCACCGACGTGGCCGACGACGAGGAGGCCACGGAGGCCGACGACTGGGAGGTGGTCCGGCAGCGGCTTGAGAAGCATCTGTTCAGCGGCACCGTCGTCGCGGTGGACGTCGCCGACGGCACGATCGACATCAAGCGGACCGAGTTGCAGCGCCGAGGCCCGGCGGGAGTCGGAGGCGACGAGGCCGTCCAGCCGGGGCAGGAGGGATTCCTGTTCCGCTCGTTCCGCGGTGACCGCAGGCAACTGGTCCGGCGCAGGACGGCGTACGAACGGATCCTGCGTGGAGGTACGAACATCCCCAACCTGCTCGCACTCCTCGAGGGCGAGCAGGTCGTGGCGAATCCTCCGGAGCGGATCGAGCCGCACTCCGAGGCGACCTGGGCCATCTTCGGGGGCGACCCGACCGAGCGCCAGCAGCAGGCGATCGACGTGGCGCTCAACACCCCGGACATCGCGATCATCCAGGGGCCGCCGGGCACCGGGAAGACGGAGGTCATATCGGCGATCCAGACCCGGCTGGCCGAGTCCGGCAGGTCGTACGCCCACGTGCGCGGCAGCATCCTGCTGGCCAGCTTCCAGCACGCCGCCGTCGAGGAGATGGCCGAGCGGTCCATGGTCTTCGGGATCCCGGCCAACAAGATCGACCGAGCCGACCGGGGTGCGGCCGTGCTCCGCGACCGGCTGCGGGACACGGCGGCCGCGCACCTCCCCGAGCGGCTGGGCGAGCCGGGCGAGGCGGTGCTGACGCTGCGCCGGCTCAGCGGCCTCGTCGCCGGCTACTGGCTCACGCCACCGGCTCCCGACGGCACCGTGGAACTGCTGACGGAGGTGCACGAGCGGGCCCGCGCGCACATCTCCGTCGCGCTGGCCGAGCGCCTGCGGGCGGCCCGCGACGAGCTGCGGATCACCCTGGCGACCGCGCCGCCGGGCGGGTGGAGCGGGCCGGTGGACGAGGCCCACGAGCTCGCGCTGATGGCCGCACGCGCCTTGCGCACGACGCCGGAGGCCTTCGCCGACGACGGCCCGCAGGCGGCGGCCAAGGCGCTGCGCCGGCTACGCGCGATCACGACCGCGGGCGGTGACGCGAACGGCGGTCTCGCCGCGGCGGATCTCGCGCTTCTCGAACGGGTCGCGGACAGCGATCCCGACCACCCGCCGGTGCCGCGGGAGGAGCTGGCCGCGCTGCGCGACCGCCTGATCGACCGCCTGCTGCCGCAGGCCGGGCCCGAACCGGTGCGCGCCGCCGATCCGGCGGTCAACGACCTGCTCAACCAGGCCGTGGCGGAGATGGAGGAGTCTCTGCGGCGCACCCCCGACATGGGGGTGACGCTGGCCCTGGCCGACTACTACGAGGCCCTGCAGGGTGACCCGCCGGCCGTCGAGTGGACGCTGCGGGCCTACACCGCCTCGTACGCCACGACCTGCCAGCAGGCGGCCTCCCGGAAGGTGGTCGAGGCCAAGCAGGTGGACACCGACGAGGACGTCGTCTTCGACACCGTCATCATCGACGAGGCGGCCCGCGCCAACCCGCTCGACCTGATGATCCCCATGGCGCTGGCGGCCCGCCGCATCGTCCTGGTCGGGGACCATCTCCAGCTCCCGCCCCTGCTGGAGCCCGACGTCGAACGGGCGCTCGTACGGCAGGACGGGTCGACCCAGGAGGTGTTGCGGCAGAGCCTCTTCGAGCGGCTGTTTCGCGCGCACGACAACAAGGGCTCACCGGTCCGGCGGGTCGTCACCCTCAACGCGCAGTTCCGGATGCACAGCGTCCTGGGTGATTTCGTCAGCCGCAACTTCTACAGGAACACCCTGGGGTCTCCGCGCGGCACCGAGGGTTTCGCGCACGGCCTGCCGGAGTACGGCGAGGCGGTCGCCGTATGGGCGGACGTCCCCGCCGACAGGGGCGGCGAGTTCCGGGTCCGCAGCATCCACCGCCCCGCCGAGAAGGACTGGCTGGTGAAGCGGATTCCCGCGCTGCTCGAGGCCGCTCCGGACCTCAGGATCGGAGTCATGTCGTTCTACACCCGTCAGGTGCAGGAGATCGGCGACGCCCTGCAGCACCTCGGCGTGGCCGTCCGCAACGACAAGGGCCACTACGAGGCGGCCGATCGGTACCGCCACGACAGCCGGGGCAAGCCGCTGAACCGGCTGCACATCGGCAGTGTCGACTCCTTCCAGGGCAAGCAGTTCGACATCGTCCTGCTCTCCGCCACCAGATCGGCGCCGCCCGGCGACGACACCCCGCCCGCGGATCCGGCGACGCACCGGCGCTGGGTGGGCCGCCGCTACGGCCACCTCACGTTGACCAACCGGCTCTGCGTGGCGATGAGCCGGCAGCGCCGGCTGCTGGTGGTGGTCGGTGACGCGGCCATGTTCGAGAAACCGCGCGCACCGGACGGGGTGGCGCCGCTCACCGACTTCCTGCTGCTGTGCCGTGAGGGAGGAGACCATGGCCGGTTCGTTTCGTAACCCCAGGTTCCTGTCGTTCATCGGCGACGGCCCGCTGATCCGCCAGGACAAGGACAGGCGGATCCATGTCGCCGTTCCCGCCTGGGCCTACCGGGTCACCGCCCCTCTCGTCCCGCGCCGCGGTCTCGACCTCTTCCAGCGGGTCGTCCTCGGACTGTGCGAGACCGGCGTGCGCACCCCCCAGGGGGTGAGCGAGCTGACAGGGCTGCACACGCGGCTGTGCGCGTACATCATCGACACCGCCAAGCGGGACGGCCTGCTGGACCGCGGCGGCGAGCCCACCGAGCGGGGACGGGCGGCGCTACGCACCGGCGCCGTCGACGAGGACACCGAGTGGGCGGTGCGCTACGTCTTCCACGACCCGGCGACCGGAGACCTGTGGCCGCGCACCGCCGAGCGGCTGCCGGACGTGTACGTCGTCCACCGGGAGACCGACGAAGTGATCATGGATCTCGGGACGGCCGGGCGGCCCGCCAAGGTGCCGGCACTGCGGATGAGGGCCGACGGCGAACGTCCCGGGCCGCCGCACCCGGAACAGATCATGGAAGTCGTGCGCCGCGACCGGCTGGCCCGGATCAACGCCCGCTCCCAGGAGTTCGCGCGTGAACACCGCCTGGCCGCGCTCCAGGACATGGAGGAGGAGCAGACGGTCTACGGCGGCCGCGTCGCCACCGGAGAGCCGCTCGCCGAACTCACCCGTGTCGCCCTCATCGGAGAACCGGAGCCGGTCGAGATCCTCGGCGTCATCGAGGCCGCCGGCCCCGACCTGCCCGGCGAGGTCTGGGTCGCACACGACCCGTTCGGCGTCACCGCCAACGCGATGTTCGGCCGGCTCGTCGAGCACTGGGCCGCCGGCCGCCCGGAACTGGCGGAACGGCTGGACCGGCTGTTCAAGGCGCAGGGAGAGGCGGCCGGCGCGAACCTGAAGAGTGCCACCAAGCGGGCCCGCGCGCAGGCCAGGGCGGAGCTGGCCATGGAGTTCGGCGCGAGGGTCCGCGAGGACGCCGGTGTGCTGGAGAAACTCGTCGACCTGCGGACCGCGTCCTACGACGGCGAGACCGATCAGGCGCTGCGCATGGCGGTGTGGGCGGCGTTCTCGCTCTTCGAGGAACTGTTCCACCGGTTGACGATCGCGTATCCGATGCCGGCGCACCACGCCGAGCCGCTTCGGAGGCGGGCGGCGGAGCGGCGGCGTCGCCGGCGTGACGGCCCCGATCCGCTGTGGACCGCTCAGGTGGCGAGGGAGACGATCAGGAAGGCCGCCGAACGGATGGGGGCCTTCGAGGTCCCCTACTCCGTGCTGAACACCGGGGCGGACGCCCTTGGAGAGCTGGCCGGTGAACCGAGGCCACCGGACGGAACGAAGATCGGCGTGCTCATCGCGGCCACCCTGATCAGCGCGGAGGCGCGCGACGACCACCCGATGCGCCGCATGCTCGCACGCCGGGGCGACCTGCTCTTCGGTTACGACCAGCTGCGCCAGATGCGCAACGGCCAGCTGCACCGGCTCGGGAGGCAGTCGGTCGCCGAAGACCTGAAGTGGTGCAAGGAACTCGGGGAGCAGGCGGCCTCGGAGCTGTTGGGGCTCCCTCCCGTCTCGTGACCGGCGCGCCGGGCCGGCGGCACCCAGGACGCACGTACCGGCAGCACTCGCGGGCCGCACAGCACCCGTACGGCTCGAAAGACTTCACGAAGGGGCATTGAATGGGCAAGGGCAGAGGGCCGAAGGCACAGGCGCAGCGCGCGGGGACGGCGGCCGGCGGCCGGGCGAACACCACCCGCAGGCCCGCCGGGCCGGTCAACCGGAGGGAACTGGCCGAGGCCCTGCCCGAGGCGACTGCCGAAGCGGCTGAAGCGGTGGGCGGTGCCGAGAACCTGCCGGAGCCGGCCGAACCGCCCGCCGACGCCGACTACCTCGCCGTCGACAGGCTGTGGCGGCAGATCGACCAGGTCAAGAGGGCGTACGAGGCCGCCACCGGCCGGGCCGAGAACGCGCGACACGCGCTCGAGGAGGCCGAGCGGGACCTTGAGGACGCGCGGGACGGGATCCGGGCGGCCGAGAAGGCGATCGGTGAACGCGGTCGCGAACTCGACGAACGGGAACGCGACATCGCCGGCCGCGAGGAGGCGGGGGCCGCCAGGACCGCCAGGATGACCGAGGAGCTGCGCCGGCGGCTGGCCGAGTGCGGTGAGCGCGAGGAACACCTGGCCGAGCTCGAACTGCGGGCGGCGCGGCAGGACGAGGAGGCTCGGAGCAAGGCCGGGGCCGCCGTCCGCGCCGCGCTGGCCGACGCCCGCGCCGAACTCGCCAGGGAAGGCGCGCGACTCGACGAGAAGCGCGGCGAGCTGCGCGCCGAGGAACGGCGCCTGAAGATCGAGCGAGAGGACCTCGAGGACTCCAGGCAGCTCGTCGAGCAGCGGATCGAACGGTCCGCCGAGCAGCTCGCCGAGCAGGACCGGCTGAGGCTCCAGGCGCTGCAGCGACGACACGACGACATGGTCGCGGACTACAAGCTGCTGGAGCAGCGGCTGGCCGGCCATGAACGGTTGCGCCTGGCGCTCGGTGGCCGCGAGCCCGAACACGTCGTCGCGGACCTTCAGCGGCTGCAGGAGGAGAACACCACCCTCCGCGGCCACCGGCCGCCCGCCGAGGTCAAGGCCGAGCTGAACCGGCTGCGCGAGGCCGAGCAACGCTGGCAGGAGGACCACGCCTTCTTCATGCAGGAGAACTCCCGCCTGCAGCGGCAGCTCTCCGCGTACCAGATCACCGCGATGGAGCTGGAGCGGCAGGAACTGGTCAAGCAGGCGCTGGCCGCCGACGTCGAGGCCTACAAGGACGAGGTCGTACGGCTGAAGGAGAACGCCGAAGGGCTCAGGCGGAGCAAGGAGAGCGAGTCCCCCTTTCCCGCGTGCGCCGAGATGGACGCGCGCCATGCCGGGGAACGCGACGACCTGGTGGAGGAGCTGCCGCCGATCGACGAGTTCGTCCACCGGCTGCGGCACGTCATCGCCCAGCAGGAGAGGTTGTTCTACGCGGAGTCCGACCTGCGGATCTTCCTCGCCGGGCTCGCCGCCACCCGCCTGCACCTGCTGCAGGGCGCCAGCGGCATCGGCAAGACGCAACTTCCGCTGGCGTTCGCCAAGGCCCTGCAGACGCACGCCGAGACCGTGCCGGTCGGTGCCGACTGGCGCACACCACAGGACCTGACCGGCTACTACAACGCCTTCGAACGGCGGTTCTACGAGTCGAAGTTCACCAAGGCGCTCTACCGGGCCAACTGCCCGGAGCACCGGTCCCAGCCGTTCCTCATCGTCCTCGACGAGATGAACCTGTCCCACCCCGAGCAGTACTTCAGTGATGTGCTGCACGTGCTCGAGCTCAGGCCGCGGACGGCCGGCGGGCAGATCGGGCTCGACCTGATGACGGCGAGGGTCGAGCCAGCGCCGCGCGGGTTGGTCGACGGGATCAGGCTGCCCCTGCCGCGGAACGTCTGGTTCGTCGGCACGGCCAACCAGGACGAGACCACGGTGGGCTTCGCGGAGAAGACGCTCGACCGGTCCAACGTCATCGAGCTGCCCGCGCAACCGGAACACTTCGAGTACGAGCGGACCGAGCCGTTCCCGCCGTTCTCGTTCAGAGCGCTGAACCGGGCCTTCGCCGCGGCACGGAAACGGCACGAGCGGTCCGCCCATCTGGTGCGCGCCTTCCTGGGCGGCGACCTGGGTGATCGGCTGCGGCGGGACTTCCGGATCTCCACCGGGCCGCGGAGCGTCAAGCAGCTCTCGTGGTTCGTCCCCGTGGTCGTCGACGCCGGGGGGACCGTCCGGGAGGCCGCGGACCACGCGCTGGCGATGAAGGTGCTGCGGAAGGTCCGCGGCCGTTACGAGTTCCGCAGCGACACCATCAGGGCGCTCCGCGACGACCTTCCGAAGTTCTGGGCCGAACTGCCCGCCGCGGAGGGCGACTCCGACCGCCCGATCCGGGCCGTCGAACTGCTCAACGACGAGCTGCACCACCGAGGGGAGGCGTGACGCCATGCGAGTCAGGCTCTGGGACCGGCTCCTCGACCGCGAGGCCGATCCGCCGCCCTCGGGACCGGTGCCGATCGGGCGGTACGTCTTCGTCGACGCCGAGCAGGGCGCGCCGGGCGGCAGGAGCGCCTCGGGCAGGCGCAGGCCTTCCGGCGGGCGAGGCGTTTTCGGCCCGCGCGGTCCCTCCGGCGGACGCGACCTGTCCCTGGCGGGCCGTCGCGTCCGGTCCGGCGACCATCTCGTCGCGATCGGCGACTGGACGCTGTGGGACGAGGACCGGCGGCAGGCCACGCACGGTGCCTGCGACCCGTGCGCGCTGCCCGACGAGGTGACCGAACGCGCCGTCCTCGGCGTGGCGGCCGGGCTCGAGCGGCTCGGCGTCGAACCGGCCGGTCGGTGGCTGCGGGAAAGCCCGTTGCTCGGCGACACCGAGATCGGGCCGCGGCTGCGGCGGCGCAGGATGGACGACGAGATCGCCGAGCATCTCGACGCGCTGCGCGCGGTGTGCCATGACCCGGCCGACCGGCTGCGGGTCGTGAACCGGCTGGTGCCGGTGGGCCTGGCGCGGCGGATCACGCCCGCGACGATCACCCGGCTGGCCGGGCACAGCGAGGACTGGAACCGGCTGCGGCCGGACGGCGTCGAGCCGAAAGTGGTCCTCGCGTCCTCGCGTGAGCAGAACCTGGATTTCTACGAGAACCGCGTCGCCGCCCGGCTGGTCGACCACCTCTGGGGTGACGTCGTGGCCCGGCTGAACGCCGTGGCGCGTATCGACGAGATGTTCAGCGACCTTGACCGTTACGTCGCGGACGCCGTCGATCGGCCATGGCGGCAGCAGGGCAAGCTGTTCGACCTGATCGAGGGGGTCGTGGCGAACGAGACGTGGAAGGACCTGGCCGCGGTGAGACGCAAGGAGCTCGGCGCGGTCAGGGACGCCCTCGTCGCGCTGAGAGGCGGCGGCGTCCTGCCGGGAGTCAACCGGCAGGCCGAGATCGGGACCGCGCTTCGGGCCACGAACCTCTTCGTCAACGAGGGGCGCTACCGCCGGGTGCGCGACCTGTGGCAGGCGTGGGTGAACGACCGTACCGGGAGAGATCGTGAGGACGCCCCCTCGGCCCGGATCCAGGACTGGTGCCGGGGGTTCACCGTCTACACCGGTCTGCTGCTCCTCCACGCGCTCGACCACCTCGGCCTGCTCGGCACGTCGGGCGGGTCAGGTGAACCCGCGGGGGCGGGGGGAGCGTCACCGTTCACCCGCGGCGGACCGCCGATCCGGCTGGGCGCCGGGGACGTCGCGGCCACGGGCGCGGCTGTGACCCTCGCGTGGCTGCCAACAGAGGTTTTCGAGGTCGCCGTCGGCGGGCGAGCGGTGCTCCGCGTCCTGGCTCTTCCGCACGCCCTCACCGGTCACGGCCGGACGTCGGCCACCCGGGACGAGACGGAGCGGCTGATCACCGAGAAACCCGTGATCCCCACCCTGATCGTCTATCCGGGTACGTTCGAGGAGCGGCAGGCGCTGCCGGAACGGCTGCGCCTCGAGGTCTTCTCCGGCTGCGACTCGCCTGTGCCCTGGAGGCGCGGCGGCGTGGGGCTGCTGCCGATCTCGCCGATGGAGATCGACAGTGTGGTCCGGCTCGCCCGGAGCCTGTACAGCGTTCTCGCCCGGGAGCGGCACCGCGACCATCCGCTCTCCATACGGTGCCGCCAGGCGTACGCGCGGGAGGTCGGTGACGGCGCGGACTGGCTTCGGGCCGAGCAGACCGGACTCCTGGTCACCCGGCCCCCCGCGCCCGGCGAGCTGGCCGCAGCCCGCGCGAGGCTGCAGTCGCTGAGGGCCCGGGTCGCCGGTCGTCCGGACGGCGCCGGAGAGGCGGAACTCCTGGATCGGGTGGCGGACGAGCTGGCCGCGAACGCCGAGACCCTCGCCGAGTACACGAGATGCCCGGTCTGCCTGCAGCGGAGGCCGGATCCCTGGCGGGCGTACCGGTCCAGGCCGGACGGCACCTACTCGTGCGAGTGCCCGCAGGGCCACGCCCGCTGGGAACTGCGGCGGTGCGCGTCGTGCACCCGGACCTATCCCGTCATCAACGCCGCGCCTGTGCCGGAGGGCGTCGAATTCGACGGTGACGGCGTCGACCGGCTGCTCGGCAGCCACGTCGTCTCGATGCCCTGCCGGCTGCGCCCCTCCGTCTTCCTCTGCCCGTCGTGCGGTACCTGTGGAGTGGCCTTCGACGGGAAAGGGAGCGGGTGCCGAAGGTGCTGTCCCGAAGGGCGGGACGTCGCGACCGGCCGGGCGGCGGAGTCCTGATCACGTGTACGGAGAATGTCCACGGCCGCCCGGTGCTTCGAAATCGGGAAATGATTTACAGCTGTAGTTTCATATAGATGCACCAAACGTTTTCATTTCCGGTTAAAAAGGCCATTCCTGCTGGTTGAAGGCGGGCCGGTGTCAATGAGACTCGTATGTATGTCGTATAACGAGTGCGGCTTCGTCGATCGGTAAGGTCGGAAGGAGTGGTGCATCGCTGGAAATGCGCCTCGACGGGGCAGTTTCACAAGAAAAGGAAAACATCATGATGGAGGCCGTTCGACCTCGTGTGGTGCCGCGAAACACCGTCCGTTCCCGGCTGGCGGCGCTCCTCACGGCCGTGGCCGCGCTGGGAGCCGTGACCGTGACCCCGGCGGCCGCGAGCGTGGCGACCGGGAGCGCGGCGGCCGTGGCCCCGGTGGTCGCGGGTGCGGTGGCCCCTGCCCCGGCGACCGCGAGCGCGGCGACGCCGGTGCCGCTCGGCACGGCCGCGAACTTCGTGGTCCTGGGCCGGGACGTCGTCAAGAACACCGGTCCCACCCTCGTCACCGGGGGCCTCGGGGCGTGGCCGGGCGCGACGCCGAGCGGCTTCCCGTCCGGCACCGTCCTGCAGACCGGCGCCACCGCCCAGCAGGCCCAGACGGATCTGACCGCCGCCTACGACGACGCCGCGGGCCGGCCCGCCGGCGCCACCGTCCCGGCGGAGCTCGGCGGGACCACCGTGACGCCCGGCGTCTACGACTCCGCCACCGGGGCCTTCCGGCTCACCGGCACCCTGACCCTCGACGCGCAGGGCGACCCGGACGCCGTCTTCGTCTTCAAGGCCGCCTCCACCCTCGTCACCGCGCCCGCCAGCACGGTGACCCTCGTCAACGGCGCCCGGGCGGCCAACGTCTTCTGGCAGGTCGGCACCTCGGCCACGCTGGGAACCGGTTCCGCCTTCTCCGGGAACGTCCTCGCGCTGAGCGCGATCACCGCGACCACCGGTGCGACCGTGGTCGGCCGCCTGCTGAGCCGTGGCGCGATCACCCTGGACACGAACACCGTCGTGCGGCCCTTCGCGCAGCTCTGCGGAACGGCGACGACCACGACCACGCTGACCTCCGCGTGTCCCTCGGGAGACGGCGGCCCGATCACCTTCACCGCGAGGGTGACCGCCTCGGACGCGACCGTTCCCACCGGGCAGGTCGGCTTCGCCACCGACGGGGTGAGGCTGGGCGCGGCCCAGCTCGACGCGGACGGCCTCGCCACCCTGACCGTCTCGGACCTGCCCGCGGGGGTGAGTCGCGTCGTCGCCACCTACGCGGGCACGGCCCAGCTCGACCCCAGCAACTCACCGGTGCTGATCCGGCGCGCGGACCTCGGATGTCCCTTTCTGGGACCCCTGCCGGTGGGAAGCGGTGAGCGAGACGGCGCCCGCCGCGACGACCACGCCGGTCCCGCGGCGGAAAGGTAGGGGCCGCACCCGGATCACGGCCGTCGCGACCGGCTGCGGCGCCCGCCGTTCCTAGCCCTCGCGGCGGGTGGGCGGCGGTGACGCGGGAACCGGCACGGGCGACCGCGGGAGTCTCCCGCGCGGGAGGGGGAGGAGGCCGGCGGCACCGGCGTCCTGGTCAGCCCGGCTGGGGGTCCCGCGGGCCACGGTAGGGCAGCGTCTGGCTGTAGACGAGGTTGGTGGTGGTGCTGCCCAGCAGGGCCAGCTCGTTGACGAGCTCTTCGAGGTGGCCCATGGAGGTCGCGGCCACCTTCAGCGTGTAGCAGTCGTCGCCGGTGGTCCGCAGGCACTCCAGGATCTCGGGACGCTCGTCGAGCAGCCGGTGCAGTGGCTGGTGCCGGCTGCCCGGATACTTCAGGCGCACGACGGCCAGCACGGGGAAACCGGCCTTCTCCAGGTCGACGTTCGCGTGGTAGCCGGTGATGACGCCCGTCGCCTCCAGCCGCCTGACCCGCTCGGTCGTGGCGGAGGCGCTGAGGTTCACCCGCCGCCCCAGCTCGGTGATCGGGATGCGACCGTCCCGCTGGACCTCGACCAGGATCGACCAGTCGGTCGCGTCGAGATTCTCGGCCATCCGGCAAAGATACCGGCATATCAACGGTATACGGCGCTGTACGCCGCGAGGAATCCCTTCCGGCCGTGGATCATCACTCGATAGTCTGAAAAGGTGAAAATAGGCGTTAACATGCTTAATTTTGGACCTGGCGCCGATCCCGGGATGCTGCGCGGCTGGGCGCGGACGGTGGAGGGCCTGGGCTTCGACCTGCTCATGGTCTCGGACCACGTCGTGATCACCCCCGATGTCGCCGAGCAGTATCCGGCGCCGTTCTACGAGCCCTTCACCACCCTCGCCTGGCTGGCCGGGGTCACCGACGGGATCCGGCTCGGCACCACGGTGCTCATCGTGCCGTACCGCCACCCGCTGCTCGTCGCCCGGATGGCCGCCAACCTCAACGGGCTCAGCGGCGGGCGGCTCGTCCTCGGCGTGGGCGTCGGCTGGGCGCGGCAGGAGTTCGAGGCGCTCGGGGTCCCGTTCGAGCGGCGCGGGGCGCTGACCGACGACCACCTCCGGGTGATGCGCGCCGCCTGGGACGACGAGGAGGACTACGGGGCCGGGCGGATACCGGTCTGGGTCGGCGGCAACAGCGACGCCGGCCTGCGCCGGGCGGTGCGCCTCGGCGAGGCCTGGCACCCGCTGCGCCTCACCCTCGACCGGATGCGCGAGGGACTGGACCGGCTGAAGGCCATCGCGGACGAGGAGAGCCGGCCGGCGCCCGGTTTCGCGCCTCGCATCGCCCTGCGGCTCACCGAGTCCCCGATCACCGCTCCCGGACGGCTCGCCGGTGAGGGCACGATCGACCAGGTCCTCGACGACCTCGAACGGCTGCGCCTGCTCGGCGCCGGCACCGTCGTGCTCGACCCGTTCGACGGCGACCCGGAGGAGACGCGCCACCCGGAGGTAGCCTGGCAGGCGCTCGCGACCGTGGCCGCCCGCTGGGATCTGCGCACCCAACAATCATGAACAGGACAATCATGACGAACAATGACGAGAACCATCTCCGCAGGGCCATCGAGCTCGCCGCCAAGGCGCGGGCGACCGGAGACGCCCCGTTCGGGTCGCTGCTGGTGGGGCCGGACGGCACGGTCCTCGCCGAGGAGCACAACACGGTCCTCAGCGACGGCGACATCAGCGCCCACCCCGAGCTGAAGCTGGCGAGGTGGGCGGCCCGCGAGCTCGCCCCCGGCGTCGCGGCGGCCACGACCATGTACACCAGCTGCCAGCCCTGCCCCATGTGCACGGGCGCCATCGAACGGTCCGGTCTCGGCCGCGTCGTGTTCGCGCTCTCCAACGAACAGTTCGCGGGCCTCAAGCCGGGAGGCGGCTGGCCGCACGTGCCCCAGGAGGGCCCCGCGCTGTTCGACGAGGCGCGCGTCCCGGTCGAGGGCTACTACGTCTGACCGATCCGCCCCCATCGCTACCGCGCCGGTGTGACCGGGCTCTCGGAGAGGAACGAGCCGAGCAGTTCCGCCGTCATCTCGGGAACCTCCTCGGGGACGTAGTGCCCGCTGGGCACCGCCTGGCCGCGCACGTCGTTCGCGTACCGCCGCCAGACGTCCAGGACGTCGTAGCTACGCCCGACGAAGCCGCGCTCGCCCCACAGGGCCAGCACGGGGCAGGTCACGCGCCGGCCCGCGTCCGCGTCGGCGTCGTCGTGGCGCAGGTCGACGCTCGCGGCGGCCCGGTAGTCCTCGCAGGAGGCGTGGACGGCAGCCGGATCGGAGAAGCAACGGACGTACTCGTCCTGGGCCGCCGGGTCGAACGAGGTCCCGCCGTGCTGGACCTTCATGTGGGAGCGGACCCAGTGGCCGGGATCGGCGCCGATCATGCGCTCGGGGACGCCGTCGCCCGCGGCGAGGAAGAACCAGTGGTAGTAGCCGAGCGCGAACGCGGCGTCGGCGTGCCGGAACGCGTGGCGGGTGGGCACGATGTCCAGCACGGCCAGCCTGGTCACCGCCCGGGGCTCGTCCAGGGCCAGGCGGTGGCCGACCCGCGCCCCGCGGTCGTGGCCCGCCACCGCGAAGCGGTCGAAGCCGAGCGAGCGCATGACCAGCAGCTGGTCGCGCGCCATCGCCCGCTTGGAGTAGGGGGCGTGGTCCGGCGTGGAGGGGGGCTTGTCGCTGTCCCCGTACCCCCGCAGGTCGGTGAGGACCACGGTGTGCTCGCGGGCGAGCACGGGCGCCACCCGATGCCAGATGAGATGCGTCTGCGGGTAGCCGTGCAGCAGCAGGACCGGGGGCCCCTCGCCGGCGACGTACGTGTTGACGCGCACGCCGTCGGCGTCGATCACATGGTGGGCGAACGAGGCGGGCAAGGGGATGCTCACGTGGTGTCTCCGATGGGCGCGACGGGTCCGCGGGATCGGCCGGTCGCCTCGCGGCTCCCGGTCCGTCCCCTGTCTGCATACCCTGATCAGGCCTGGGACCCGGGCCGTTGAAAGGAGCTGTTCGATGCTATAGAACGACCCACGGTGCCGTGCTGCTCACGGGCCGGCGCGCGCTTCGGAAGGCCAGGGGATGAAGGCGATCGTTTACCGGCGCTACGGCGGGCCGGAGGTCCTGGAGATGACGGACGTCCCCGAGCCGAAACTCGGCCCGGAGTCCGTTCTCATCGACGTGCGGGCGGTGTCGGTCAACCCGGTCGACTGGCAGACGGCCGCCGGGCGTCTGGACAGCCGTTTCGACGTCCACTTCCCCGTCATCCCCGGCTGGGACGTCGCCGGGGTGGTCGCGGAGGTCGGCCCGACGGTCACCGGCTTCGCGGCGGGGGACGAGGTGATCGGGTACGTGCGCGAGGACTCCATCGGGAGGGGAACCTACGCCGAGCGGGTGGCCGCGCCGGTGCGCACCGTCGCCCGCAAGCCGGCCGGCCTGAGCTGGGAGCAGGCGGCCACCGTCCCGATCGCCGGCCTCACCGCCTACCAGTCACTCGTCCACGCGCTGCGGGTGGGGGCCGGTGACACCGTGCTGGTGCAGGCCGCGGCGGGCGGCGTCGGATCGTTCGCCGTGCGGATCGCCACCGCCCTCGGAGCGCGCGTCATCGGCACCGCCTCGGCCCGCAACCACGACCACCTGCGAGAGCTCGGCGCCGAGCCCGTCACCTACGGCCCCGGCCTCGAAGAGCGGGTGCGCTCGCTCGCCCCGGCCGGGGTCACCGCGATCATGGACATGTACGGCGGCGAGGACCTGGTGTCGTCCCTCGGGCTGCTGCGCGAGGACGCGCGGGGACGGGTCGTCTCGCTGGCCAACGACGGCGTGCTGGAGCACGGCGGCACCTTCGTGTTCGCCCGGCCGAGCGCCGAGGACCTCGACGAGCTGCGACGGATGATCGAGAGCGGCCTGGCCGTCCCCGAGGTCACCACCGTCCTGGACCTGTCCGAGGCCGCCGAGGCCTTCCGGCTGAGCCGGACAGGTCACGTGCGAGGAAAGATCGTCCTCAGGGTCTCGGCGGGCTGACCGGGCGCCCCGCCGGGCCGGACCCCGGCGAGCAGCGGCAGGGCGGTGGCCTTCTTCGGGTTCGCCGGGCATCCGGGCACGCAGGAGCGCTACGTGGCGGCGGTGCCCGACACCGTGAGGAGCTGACCCGCCGTCATGGGAAAGCGGGCGGCCGGGCCATCCGGCTGTGCACCCCTCGCGGTAGGCGACTACCGCCACGGGTGGACGTCCCGGCCCGCGGGCCGGATTACTGTGGGGGAGTGAGCAGGTTCGCGCTGGTGGCCGCCATGGCCGTGGTCGTCGGGTTCTCCTCGGTCATGGCCTACGGCAACCAGCCCGGCGCCCGGCCGCTCGACGCCCTCGGCTGCACGCTGCTGGCCCTGACCGTGCTCGGACTGGTCAGGCTGGGCGAGCGGCCCGAGCTCAGCCTGGTCGTCTGCGCGGCCTCGGCGGCGGCCGTCTTCGCCCTCGGCTACGCCTACGCGCTGTGGCCGATCCCCGCGCTGATCGCGGTGTTCGCGACGATCTCCTCGGGACGCCGGGTGCAGGGCTGGGCGGGTACGGGTTTCCTCGTGGCGGTCCCCTCGGGTGCCGTGCTCCTCGACAGGAGCCTCGACAACCTCACCGGCCTGCTGCTGTGGGCGCTCATCACGGTGGTGGTCGGGCAGCTCGCCGAGGTGTCCAGGTCCCGGCGCGCGCACGCCGCCGAGGTGGAGCGGCGGATGGTCGAGGCCGAGCGGACCCGCGAGGAGATGGCGCTCGGGCGGGGGCGGGAGGAGCGGCTCAAGGTCGCCAGGGAGTTGCACGACGTCACCTCCCACACCGTGTCGCTGATCGCGCTGCACGCCGCCGTCGCCGCGGAGGCGATCGACCGCTCCGGCGGCCCCGAGGCGGCCCGGGAGGCGCTGTCGGTGATCCGTACGGCCAGCCGCGAGGCCCTGGCGGAGATGAAGGGCGTCCTCGGCGTCCTGCGCGAGGACGGGCCCGAGAGAAGGCGGCCGATGCCGGGCGCCGGTCAGCTGGAGGAACTGGTCGCGGCCGCGGGCCTGCCGGTGGCGTTCGAGATCGTGGGGGAACGCCGGGCGCTGGCCCCGGCGGTGGACCTGACCACGTACCGGATCGTCCAGGAGGCGCTCACCAACACCATGCGGCACGCGAAGGCGAGCACGGCGCGGGTCCGGTTGAGCTTCGAGACCGGCGGCGTGACCGTCCAGGTGGACGACGACGGCCAGGGCAGCGGCACGCCCCCGCCGGGCGGCCCGCGCGCGCCGGGCCCCGGGCACGGGCAGGCGAGTGACGACGGGATCCGTGCCGGATACGGGCGGGCGGGTGACGACGGGATCGGCGGGGGACACGGGCTGGCGGGGATGGCGGAGCGGGTGGCCGCGGTCGGCGGGTGGCTCGTCGTCGGCGACCGGCCGGAGGGCGGGTTCCAGGTCGCCGCGTGGCTTCCGGCATGATCACCATCCTGCTCGCCGACGACCAGCCGCTGGTCCGCGCCGGCCTGCGCGCCCTGCTCGACGTGGAGGATGATCTCACCGTGCTCGGGGAGGCCGCCGACGGCCGCGAAGTCGTGCGGCTGGCCGCCGAACTCCGTCCCGACGTCGTGCTGATGGACATCCGCATGCCGGGGATCGACGGGCTGGAGGCCACCCGCAGGATCGTGGCGGCGGGCGGCGCCAAGGTGGTCGTGGTCACCACCTTCGACCTCGACGAGTACGTCTACGAGGCGCTCCGCTCGGGCGCGAGCGGCTTCCTGGTCAAGGACGCGGAACCGGCCGAGCTGCGCCACGCCGTACGCGTCGCCGCCAGGGGAGACGCGCTGCTGTCTCCGGGCGTCACCCGGCGGCTCATCGAGGAGTTCACGGCCAGGCCCGATCCCGCGCCCGGCCGGGCCAGGCTGGCGCCGCTGACCGATCGCGAGCGCGAGGTGCTGGCCAGGGTCGCCGAGGGGCTGAGCAACCTTCAGATCGCCGAGCGCCTGCACATGAGTCCCGCCACGGTGAAGACGCACGTCAACCGCATGATGGCGAAGCTGGCCGTGCATGACAGGGCGCAGCTCGTCGTCCTGGGCTACGAGTGCGGCCTGGTCCGTCCCGGCCTGCCGAGGAAGCGGTAGACCAGGGCGGCAAGCCAGGGCGGTCGCCAGGCCGAGGTACCGGCGAGCCGGGGGGTCACCGGGCCGGGGTGTCGCCAGGCCGGGTGACGTGGGGCAGGACGCCGGCGAGCCGAGCGGTGACGGCCCGCTTCCATGGGTGGTCCCGCCGGGTTCCGGCCCTACCGCCGGTGCGGCAGGGCGTCGCCCGCGCAGGGTGGACGACCGCGGGCGGTGCCCGTTCCTAGCGTCGGACCATGACATTCCTCAACTCCCCGGCCCGTTTCTGTGCCCGCCACGGATGGCTGGTGCTGCTCGCCTGGCTGGCCCTGGCCGCCGTCCTCGTCGTGGGCGCCGCCCGCGCGCCCGGCGCCACGACGGAGGACTTCGCACTGCCCGGCTCGGAGAGCCGGCGGGCCGCCGACCTGCTCGGCGACCGCCCCGCCGAGCCCCAGGGCAGGCTCGTGGTGTCCGCGCCGGCGGGCGTGCGCGCCCCCGAGGTACGGCGGGCGGTGGACGGCCTGATCGCCCGTATGAACACCGTCCCCGGCGTGACGGTCGCCGTCCCACCGGCTGAGGGCTCGCGGTCCCGGCCGTCGCGGGAAGCCCCCTACGAGCAGGTCTCCGCGGACGGCACCGTCGCGACCGTCCCGATTCGTCACACCGGCCAGGAGAGCGCCGCGAAGCTCAAGGAACTGCGTGACGCCTTCCGTGCCCCCGCCGCCCCCGCCCCCGCCGCCCCCGCCGCCCCCGCGACTCCCGGCGCCCCCGTCCTCACCGCCGAGCTGTCCGGTGACGACTTCGCCGACTTCACCCCCGGCGGTCTCACCGAGGGCATCGGGTTGCTGGCCGCCGCGGTGATCCTGCTCCTCGCGTTCAGGTCGCTGATCGCGACGGCGCTGCCGCTGCTGATGGGCGTGACCGGGGTGGTCTGCGCCGTCTCCCTGCTCTCGCTGCTGGGGAACGTCGTCCCCACGCCGGGATTCGCCGTGTACGTGACCGTCATGCTCGGCCTCGGCGTGGGCATCGACTACGCGCTGCTCGTCGTCACCCGCTTCCGCGCCTCGCTGGGGGAGTGCCGTACCGTCGAGGACGCCGTGGTGCGGGCGATGACCACCGCGGGCCGGTCCGTGCTGTTCGCCGGCATCACGGTGATCATCACCGGCGCGGGCATCCTGTTCCTCGGCCCCTCGCTGGGCGGCGGCATCGCGCTGGCCGCCGGGTGCGGCGTGCTCATGGTGATGCTCACCGCCCTCACCCTGCTGCCCGCGCTGCTGGGCCTTCTCGGCACCCGCGTCGACCGGCTCTCCCTGCCGCACCGCGGCGGGACGACCGGCCCGCTGGCCCGCCGGTGGAGCAGGGCCGTGCAGCGCCGCCCCCTCGTGGCCGGTGCCCTCGCGCTCGGGCTGCTCCTCGGGCTCGCGCTACCCGCGGCGAGCCTGCGCTTCGGCTGGTCGGACGCGGGCAACCGGCCGGTCTCCGACACCACCCGCCGCGCCCACGAACTGCTCGCCGACGGCTTCGGTCCCGGTGCGGCGGGCCCGCTCGTACTGGTCTCCGCCGAGCCCCTGGGCCGGGCGGTCGCCCAGGCCGCGAGCACGCCCGGCGTGGCCGGGGTGACCGTGCTGGACGAGCGGACCGCCCTGGTCGTACCGGAGACGGGCCCGCAGGAGGAGGCCACCACCGTCCTGGTCCACGCGCTGCGCGCCGGGTTGCCCGCCCCCGTCCTGGTCACCGGCGCCACGGCGGCGGGCGTCGACTTCGCCGAGCACTCCTTCGACCGGCTGCCCTGGATGGTCGGCGCGGTGCTGCTCGCCTCGTTCGCGCTGCTGGTGCCGGTCTTCCGCAGCCTGGTCGTGCCGGTGAAGGCCATCGCGGTGAACCTGCTGTCGATCGGCGCCTCCTACGGCGCGGTCGTCGCGATCTTCCAGTGGGACGTGCTCGGCCTGGGCACCGGCGGGCCGATCGACGCGTGGGTGCCGATGATGCTGTTCGTGATCACGTTCGGGCTGACCATGGACTACGAGGTGTTCCTGCTCTCCAGGATCCAGGAGGAGTACGCCCGCACCCGTGACAACAGCCGCGCGGTCACCGAAGGGCTGGCGGCGACGGCACGCGTGATCACTGCGGCTGCCGCGATCATGTTCTGCGTGTTCGCCGCGTTCGGCACGTTCGACGACAGGCCGCTCCGGATCCTGGGCGTCGGCCTGGCGGCCGCCGTGCTCATCGACGCCACCGTGGTCCGCCTGGTCCTGGTGCCGTCGGCGATGGAACTGCTCGGCGACCGCAACTGGTGGTTCCCCGGAACCGGCGGCCGGCGCGCCGCCGGCGGGACGGTCGGGGGAGCGACGGCGGTCACCGGTGAGCCGGCCGGGTGAGTGACGGCCGGCCGCCGCCGGGTGAGGTGCGTGCGGGGACTACCAGTGAGCCGGGCGGGTGAGTGACGGCGGCAGCGTGGTCCTGGCGTCACCCTTCGCCGCGTCCAGCTGGGACTGGATCAGGAAGATGCTCCCGGTGAGGTCGGCGCCCGAGAGGTCGGCGCCCCTGAGGTCGGCTCCGATGAGGTCGGCCGTCCTCAGGTCGGCGCCCCTGAGGTCGGCCCCGATGAGATAGGCCCCCCTCAGGTTGGCACCCCGCAGGTCGGCGCCTCTCAGCTTGGCCCCGATGAGGTCGGCGCCCCTGCGGTCCTTCCTCCCGCGCCCGGCTCCGGCGCGGACGAGCTCGCTCGTACGCAGCAGCAGGGCGTTGACCTTTTGCCGGTGCGCCGCCACGTCCAGCCGTACGAGAGCGTCGGGGGTGTCGCGGGTGAGGCGTTCGGTCTCCTCCAGGGCGAGGCCGAGCTCACCGTGGATGGGGAGGGCCTGCGGCAGTGTCAGCGCCTCGGTCAGGTACCGGAGCAGCTCGTGGAGATCCCGCATGATGGGGAACACCTCGAACATCCGCGCGGCGGTCCGCGGCGCCTGCCGCCAGTCCTGCCCGCCGAAGGTGACCTGGGAGACCTTCTGCCCGGCGCCGAAGCAGTCGTAGACGGTGCAGCCCCGGAAGCCCCTGTCCCTGAGGCGCGTGTGAATGCCGCAGCGGAAGTCCGTCCGCAGGTTGGGGCAGGCCTGCCCGGCCTTCTTGTCGATCGCGAAGTCCGACGAGGCCGAGAAGGCGGGCACGACACAGCACAGCGCGAAGCAGCTCTCGCAGTCGGCGCGCAGATCGGCGCGCTCCCCCGCGGGGGAGGCGGCTGCGTGTTCGCGTCTCTCGGACAATGCGCGGGACCTCCTGTGCCGGGCGGCCGCGCTGTCCACAGCCGGTAAAAATGGCTGTGAACAGCGATTTCACCAGTGAACCCTACCCGAACCCGCCCATCCCCTGATCGCGGGCCGGACCGGGCGGACAGAGGGCGGGCATGGTGCCGACGACGACGGTGGCGTCCAGCTCGCCGGACTCGACCACCCGCGGGATCAACCCGTTGCGGGCGAAGGCCGCCGCGGTCTCGGGCGCCTGGCGCTCGCTCGTCTCGATCAGCAGGTGGCCGCCCGGTGCCAGCCACAGTGCCGCCGCCGCGATCACCCGCCGCTGGATCTCGAGCCCGTCCGCGCCACCGTCGAGCGCCACCCGCGGTTCGTGCTCGCGGGCCTCCGGGGGCAGCAGCCCGATCGCCCCGGTGGGCACGTAGGGCGCGTTGGCGGTCAGGATGTCGACGCGGCCCCGCAGCGTGGCGGGCAGCGGCCCGTAGAGGTCACCCTCGTACACCAGGCCGTCGGCGGCGTCGATGTTGCGCCGGGCACAGCGCACCGCGGCGGGGTCGATGTCGACGGAGTGCAACTCCACCCGGCCCAGGGCCGCGACAAGCGCGGCGCCCACCGCGCCGGAACCGCAGCACAGATCGACGACGATCCGTGGCCGGTCGGGGACCTGACCGGCGGGGACGGTGAGCTCTTCGGGGCCGAGGGGAGTGGAGGGGGCGGCCCGGCGGGCGAGGGCGACGGCCTGATGGACGAGGAACTCGGTACGGCGGCGGGGAACGAAGACCCCGGTGTCCACCGCTATCCGCAGCCCGCAGAACTCCGCCCAGCCGAGAACGTGTTCGAGGGGCAGACCGGCGATCCGCCGGTCCAGCATGGCGGCGAGGTCGGACGGCGTCCGCGCCGTGGAGATGATCAATCGTGCCTCGTCCTCGGCGAAGACACAGCCGGCGGCCCGCAGCCTGGTGACGATGACGGGTTGGGAGAGAGATGACGGTGAAGCCGACATTGGAGCCTTTCGGGATGCCGCTGGGGCTCCCTCGGCCACCTAGGTCGGAAGGACCACGCGGCCGTGAGACGGGAGCACCCGACCTGACACAGCGGTAATGGGTCTCACCTCCTCGATCACGTCCATTGCTGGAGGGCAACACTACCCGAGCCGATGCCCGGTGCGAACACGTTCACGGCGAGCCGGGAGTGCCGGGAGCAGAGGTGTGCCACCGCCCCGAGGGGCACCCGTGAGAGCGGCGGCCTCCGACGGCGGCCTCCGACGGTGGCCTCCGACGGCGGCCGGTTCCCGCGAGAACCCGGCACGCCGGGAACTCCGGCTCAGGAGGGAGGCCCGGGGCGCTCCGCGCGAGGAACCCGCCTCAGCAGGTAGGTGTCCATGATCCAGCCCTTGCGTTCCCGGGCCTCGGCGCGGACGTCGCGGATCCGGTCGGCGACCTCCGCGACCGGCCCGGCCACCAGGATCTCGTCGGGGGTGCCGAGGTAGGCGCCCCAGTAGATCTCGAAGCCGGTGGGGTCGGGCAGGGAGGTGAAGGCGTGGCGGGCGTCGAGCATGACGACGATGTCGTCGGACCCGCCGGGCCCCTCCTCGGACAGGCGGCGGCCCGTGGTGACGTGCAGGGGCCGTGCGACCTGGGTCAGGCTGGTGCGGTGCCGGGCGGCCAGCGCGGACACGCTGCTGATACCGGGCACGACGTCGTACTCGAACCGGACCGTGCCCCGATCGAGGACCTCCTCGACGATGGCCAGCGTGCTGTCGTAGAGGGAGGGGTCGCCCCAGACGAGGAACGCGCCGGTCTCGTCGTCGCCGAGTTCGTCGCGGACGAGCCGCTCGTAGATGTCGGCCCGGCGCGATCGCCATTCCTCCACCGCGCCCGCGTACGCGGGGGTGGTCCGGTCCCGGTCGGGGTCGCGGGCCTCGACCAGCCGGTACGGAGCGCGGGCGTGCGCGTCGACGAGGTCCTGCCGGAGCTGGACGAGGTCGTGCTTGACCTCCCCCTTGTCGAGGATGAAGAACACGTCGGCCGCGGCGATGGCCTTGACCGCCTGAAGGGTGAGGTGGTCGGGGTTTCCCGCGCCGATACCGATGATGAGGATTCGCTTCACGCGGGAAAGTCTGCCCCCTGCGCGAAGGGGACGCCGCGCCGGGCCGGGCCTTGACCCCGATTCCCGGCAGGAGCGGTGAAAGCATGAGGTAACGCATCGTCCTGGTCTAGTCTCGCGATCGTGATGATCAGGAACTCGCACTGCTCCTTCTGCGGCGAAGCCTTCGCCCCCGGCCAGTCCTGGCCGCGTACCTGCTCCGGTTGTGAGAACACCTCCTACCTCAACCCGCTGCCGGTCGCGGTGATGGTGCTGCCGGTGGACGACCGCCTGCTGGTGGTCCGTCGTGACGTCGAACCGCACCGGGGCGGGCTCGCCCTGCCCGGCGGCTTCGTCGACATGGGCGAGTCCTGGCAGCAGGCGGCCGTACGGGAGCTTCGCGAGGAGACGGGCGTCGTCGTCGACGCGGACGGCGTGCGGCTCCTCGACGTGCTCAGCGCTCCCGACGGCACCGTGCTGGTCTTCGCCCTGGGGCCGCGGA
Organism: Streptosporangium sp. LJ11; assembly: GCF_051918945.1. NCBI lineage: Bacteria > Bacillati > Actinomycetota > Actinomycetes > Streptosporangiales > Streptosporangiaceae > Streptosporangium > Streptosporangium sp. LJ11. Next base: position 79,510 of record NZ_JBPXMB010000024.1, on the reverse strand, counting down.
CCGGAGAGGCGGACCTCCCGCCGGTCGTGCCGACGGCCGAGACGACGGAGTGGCTGCTGATCGACGGGCCGCGAGAGCTGGCGTTCCCGCTGCACACCCGGATCGTGGCGGAGTACTTCGCCGGGAAATGATTACGGTGATCGTCGGCGGTAGCGGTCCGGCCTCCGACCTCGGCGGGAGGCGCGACGCGACCGCCGAGGGCCCTCCCCGGGACGGCCGCCCTTCCCCCGCGGCCCGTTTAGCCCGGAGGCGACGGGTAGGAGGCAGGTGTCCTACCTTCGCTGACGAGGAGAAACGCCATGACGGAGAACGTGTGGAGCTACCGCCCCGAGGCCTACAGTGGCGAGCAGACGCTGGATCTCGTGGGGTTCGACGTGGAGGCCACCGACGGCAAGATCGGTTCGGTGGACGAGGAGAGCAACGCGGTGGGTGAAAGCTACATCGTCGTCGACACCGGATTCTGGATTTTCGGCAAGAAGGTCGTACTGCCGGCCGGCACCGTACACCAGATTGATCCGCAGGAGCGCAAGATCTATGTCTCGCGCACCAAGCAGGAGATCAAGGACGCGCCGGAGTTCGACGAGGCGACCTACAGGGAGCCCGACTACCGCGACAAGCTGGGCGGCTACTACGGCCCCGGCGCGCGGTAACCGTTGATCGTCGACGAGCCCCTCCCCGCCCGGGGAGGGGCTCGTTCGTCATGTGCGGGAGGAAACCGGTCCGGACACCGCGCCCGGCGAGCCGAGGCCTCCGATCAGTTCTGGCCGAGCCAGAGGTCGGGCCCGAACACCTCGTAGTGGATGTCGGAGGCGGGCACCCCGCGCCGGAGCAGCTCGGTGCGCACGCCGCGCATGAACGGCAGCGGCCCGCACAGGTAGGCGACCACGGGGTCGGGAAGGTCGATCCCGCTCAGGTCGACCTGGCCGACGTTCGGCGCCGGCCGGCAGGAGCAGTCGCCCACCTCCTCGTACCACCGGTGCAGGGTGGCGCCCGGCAGGGCGGCGACCAGCTGCCCGAGCTCCTCCCGGTGGGCGTGGTCGGCGGGGCTGCGGTCGGCGTGGACGACGGTGACCTGGCGGGTGGAGCCGTTCGCCGCGAGGTGCTCGACCATCGACAGGATGGGGGTGGCGCCGATCCCCGCCGAGGCCAGCAGCAGCGGGGGGCCGTCGGTGGGCAGGGTCAGGTCGCCGAACGGCGCCGAGACCGTCAGCACGTCCCCGGCCCGGACGTTGGCGTGCAGCCAGTTGGACACCTCTCCCTCGGGGGTGTCGCCGCCGCGTACCCGTTTGACGGTGATCCGCCAGTCGTCCCGCTCGGGGGCGCACGACAGGCTGTACTGCCGGATCTGCCGCGCGCCGTCGGGCAGGGTGACCGCGACGCTGACGTACTGGCCGGGCTTGAAGGACAGGGGGATCCGCGGCCGCAGGGTGAAGGAGACCGAGTCCGGGGTCTCGCGCCGCCGTTCGAGCACCGTGGCCGGCAGCCAGCCCTCCGCCGCGGAGTCGCGGTAGAGAGCCGCCTCCAGGGCGATGAGCGCGTTCGCCATCAGCCAGTAGACCTCGTCCCAGGCCGCCACCACCTCGGGGGTGGCGGCGTCGCCGAGCACCTCGGCGATGGCGGCGAAGAGGTATTTGTGGACCACCTCGTACTGCTCGGGGGCGATGCCGAGCGAGGCGTGCTTGTTGGCGATCCTGGCGAGCATCGCGTCCGGCCGGTCGTCGGGGCGCTGCACCAGGATGGTGGCGAAGGCGGCGATCGACCCGGCGAGCGCGCTCTGCTGCTCGCCGTTGGCCTGGTTGCCGCGATTGAACAGTTCGCGCAGCAGCTCGGGGTGGTCGGTGAACATCATCTTGTAGAAGCGCGCGGAGATGTCCTGGATGGCGCCCCCGACCGCCGGCAGGGTGGCACGGACGATCACGGCCGAATCTGGGGAAAGCACAGGTCCTCCAACTACTAGATGATCTTCAAGTGGGTGTGGGCGGATGCGCCCAGCTCCTGGTCAGACGCGGTTTCCCTCTCGTCGCCTCTATTTATACAAGTACTTTTTGTGTAAACTCAACCTCGGGGAGTGTGAGATAGGGCTCCCTCGCGCGGGCCCCCGGGACCGGGTGTTCGCGCGGGAGTGCCCGGCCGGCCGCGTCTACGATGGCGGCCGGAGTCTTCGCGTCCACCCGGACGAACGCGTCGCGGCACTGCCGCAGGGGAGGTGAGCCGGCCATGGCCGAGCCAGGGAAGCCGCGCGGGACCGATGACGTCACGGGCGGTGCGGCGTCCGCGCGGGCCGCCGAACAGCCCACGCCGCCGCCGGCCGGCCGCCGGCGGCTCATCCTGGCGATGCTTCGCGAGTCCGAGGCGCCGCTGGGCGTGGTCGAGATCGCCGAGCGGCTCGACGTCCATCCCAACACGGTGCGGTTCCATCTCGACGCCCTGGCCGACACCGGCCGGATCGAGCGGGTTCACGCGGCGCCGGCCGGTCCCGGCCGGCCGCCGCTGGTGTTCCGGGCGCGGCCGGGGATGGATCTCGCCGGGCCGCGCAACTATCGCGTGCTGGCCGAGATCCTGGCGGGCAGCCTGGCCTCCGGCCCGGAACCCGCCGCCAGGGCGATCGAGGCCGGACGGGCGTGGGGGGTCGCCCTGGCGGCGGGCCGGCCGGCTCCGGCGGCCGATCCCACGCGGGAGGAGGCGGTGCGCGAGCTGGTGAGCCTGCTCGACGACATCGGGTTCGCCCCCGAGGAGCGATCAGCGGGTGACGGCGAGCAGATCGGGTTGCGGCACTGCCCGTTCCTCGATCTCGTCGAGACCCAGGGCAAGGTCATCTGCCCGCTGCACCTCGGGCTCATGCGGGGGACGATGACGGCACTCGGCTCCCCGGTGACCGTGGACCGGCTCGAACCGTTCGCCGAGCCCGACCTGTGCCTCGCGCACCTCGCGGCGGTCCGTGACGAGTCGTGACATTTAATGACATTGAGTGACCGGTCGGGTCCTGGGGCCATCTCCCCGCGGGACCGGACACCGCGTTCCGGGACCTCGAAGCGGTCCCGGAACGCGGCAGGAGATCCGGTCAGGGGTAGTTGACCAGGTTGGCCTCGTTGGTGCCGGAGTTGGACGGGCCGCCCGTCGTGTTGATGATGTTGCGGATCGTGCCGACGCCGCCGAGTGACACCGTCACCATGTTGTGGAAACGGACGCCCGGCGTGTTCGGCACCTCGAACGCGCGGGCCGCCACGACGCCCGGGTTGACGTTGAAGTAGCAGTAGCTGCCCAGACCCCACGCCTCGTGCGTGGTGACCGAGTCGGCCACCTTGTACGCGGCGTAGCCCTGCGTGCTCCCGTTCATCCAGGCGGCCTGGTTGGGCGGGTCGTAGGGCATCTCGTTCTGGTAGAAGTACGTCCGGCCGCCGTTGCCGTTCCAGACGGTCTGGTGCTGCTGGTAGTGCTCGACGAACAGGCCGTACATCGTGACGTCGTCACCGTTGACGGTCAGCCCGTTGGCCGCGGTGTTGCTGTTCCATCCGATGCCGCTGCCGTGGTCGCCGCGCCAGATCCACAGGTGGTCGCCGATCACGTTGTCACTGTTGACGACGAGGCTCTGGGTGGCCTTGCCGACGGCCGCGCCGCCGACCCGGAAGTACACGTCGTGCAGCGACGTCGGGTTGGCGGCGTGGCTCGCCGACGATCCCGCGGGGCCGACCTGCATCAGCATGGCTGAGTTGGTCGTGCCCGCGTCGATGAGCAGCCCGGCCACCTTGACGCCGTCCACGTCGGCGACGGTCATCGCGGTCACGCCGTTGTCGGGGATCAGCGTGGCCAGGCCCAGGCCGAGCACGACGGTGTTGGCCCGGGTCACCCTGATCGTGTCGTTGAGGTGGTAGACGGCGGGGGTGAACAGCAGGTTCAGCCCCTGCGCGAGCGCCGCGTTGATGTCCGCCGCGGTGTGGCCGGGCTTGACGACGAAGAACTGATCGATCGGGATCGAGGTGCCCGCCGGGTTGCCGCCGGTCCACGTGGTGCCGACGGAGTTCGTCCGCAGCGCCGGCACGAACACCTGGTAGGCGCCGGCCTGGTCGACGTACAGGAACGGCTTCTCCCGCACGACCGGCGTGGTCGCCACCCTGGTGTACGGCGGGTCCGGGAAGTTGCCCGCGGGCGGGTTGTCGACGCCCACGAACACCATGTTCCAGTTGGAACCGGTCCAACCGCCCCACTCGGCGTTGCGCGACAGCCACTGCTGCTGCGAGCCCGACCTGACCTGGCCGTCGATCTTCGAGTCGGCGATGAAGCCGCCGCTCGACCAGCCGCCGTCGTCGAGCTGCAGGTTGCCGCGCAGGTGCATCCGCCGGTACGAGGCGGCCTGCGAGACCGCCCAGCGGTCGGTGCCCGAGGGCGGGGTGACCGACAGGTTCTCGGCGCCGCGCCAGAAGTTGTGGGTCGCGTTGCCCTGGAACCAGTCGGCCTCGGCGTGCACGGCGCCGTTGATGGTGACGTTGTCGGGGGACAGGCCGAGGCCGGCGATCTGCGTGTAGAAGCCGATGTTGGCGTCCACCGAGTACGAGCCGGGCTTGAACAGCAGGGCGAAGCGGTTGCCGCCGAACTGGTTGGTCTGCTGCTGGCTGAAGACCGAGTTCAGCCTGGCCTGGATGGTCGCGGTGGGCGTCGACGGGTCGAAGATGCTCACGTTCGGGCCGAGGTCGGGGTTGTTCCCGGTCGGCGGCGGACTGCCCAGGCTGAAGGACTGGGCGGTCGTGCCGTTGCACGTGTACTGCTGGAGCTGCACGCTGTCCCCTGTCGAGGCGCCCGGCACGTCGAGGCACTTGCCGCTGTGCCGGTTGACGAAGTGGTAGAAGCCGCCGGGTTCCTCCACGGCCTGCCACTGCTGGTTGTTGCCGCCGGAGTACGACCAGAGCTGGACGGGGGCGCTGTCGGCGGTGGAGACGTTCGTGACGTCCCACGCCTGGGCGTCGTTGTTGCCGTTGTTGACCCGGTGGAACCCGCCGCTGGTCGGCTGGAACCGCCAGAGCTGGGCGGTCGTGCCGTTGCACGCGTACTGCTGGACGACGGTGCCGTTGGCGGTCGCGGCGGCCCGCGCGTCCACGCACTTGCCGCTGTTGCGGCTGATCACGGTGGTGAGCCCGGCCGGCGGGGCGGCCTGCGCCGTGCCGGGCAGCACGACCAGGAACGCCGCGACCACGGCGAGCGCCATGAGGATGTGCCTCATCCGGTCCTCCTGGAGTCCCGCCGTGACGCGGGTGAGATACGGGCTCGCCGGGGCGGTGCCCCGGCGGAACCGGTGGTGGCGGGTGCCGGCGCGGCGACCGCGCCCGGGAGCGGCGGTGGGGGGTGCTGCGAGGTCACGGTGGCTCTTCTCTGTGGTGTTCTCTTCCTGTGCCGCGGTGCGTGCGCCCTGGCGCCGGGCACCGCCGGCCCGTACGCGAGGTGACGGACCCGGGATCCTTTCCATCGGCTCGAAGGAGCGCCCCGATAACTTCAGCTCTTAAATTAAATCGGATCAAACACGGGGGGCAGGAGGCTTGTCAATAGGAAAGTTTACAAACAGTAGTTACGCGGGCGTCCCGGACGAGTCCCGCCACGCGGCCCGGTGCAGGCGGGCGGTCAGCGTCCGCAGATGCTCCACCAGCTCGGGCGGCTCGTGGACCTCGAACTCGAAGCCGAACGCGGCCACCCAGACCGCGAGATGGTCGAGGCTGTCGGAGCCGATGCGCAGGACGCAGGTGTCGTCGTCCACGGGTTCCACCACGCCGATGGTGGGGGGAACCTCCTCGGCCACCGCCCTGGCCGAGCCGTGCATGGTGAGCACGGCCCGGTAGCGGTGGCGGTCCGTGGTCATGCCCCTGGCGAAGTACCCGGCCAGGTCGTCGGCGGGAAGCGGCCTCGGAGCGAAGCGGGGGCCGGTGGGGACGCGCGGGGACAACCTGTCGACGCGGAACCTGCGCCAGTCCGACCTCTCGGCGTCCCAGGCGAAGAGGTACCATCGCCGCCCGCCGTTGACCAGGCGGTAGGGCTCCACGTCCCGCACGCTCTCCGAACCGTCGTGGGAGACGTAGTCGAACCGCAGCCGCCGGTGGTCGCGCACCGCCGAGGCGATCGCGGTCAGCGTCGAGGGATCGACGGTGGGGCCCGGCATCGGCATGGTCACCATGGCCGAGCTCAGCGTGCTGACCCGGTAGCGCAGCCGCGGGGGCAGCACCTGGTCCAGCTTGGCCAGCGCCCGTACGGAGGTCTCGGCGATGCCGGTGACCGCGCCCGCGGTCGCCGTCCGCAGCCCGACCGCCACCGCGACCGCCTCCTCGTCGTCGAGCAGCAGCGGGGGCAGCGAGGCGCCCGCGGCCAGCTGGTAGCCGCCGCCGACGCCACCGGTCGCGTTGATCGGATACCCCAGGAGCCGCAACTTGTCGACGTCGCGGCGCACGGTCCGCGGGCTCACCCCCAGCCGCCCGGCCAGCTCCGCGCCCGACCAGTCCCGGTGGGCCTGCAACAGCGCCAGCAGGCGGAGCAGCCGAGCCGAAGTTCCCAACATAAGGTGATTTTTCCATCTATCGCGGACAGGAGTTGACCGCGAATGCTCCTAACGTCTGCGCCATGACCACAGAAAATCCGATGACCGTTCTCGTGACCGGCGCCACCGGCACCGTCGGCCGCCCCCTCGTCGAGCAGCTGCTGGCCGCGGGACACCGGGTCCGCGCCCTCACCCGGAACCCGGCGAAGGCGAACCTCCCCGCGGGCGCCGAGGTGGTGGCGGGCGACCTGGCCGACACCGCGACCCTGCCCGGGGCCTTCTCCGGTGTCGACGCCGCGCACCTGATCGGCTTCAGCGGGGAGGACTTCGCGCCGCTGACCAACGGCGCCGAGATCGTGGACCTGGCGAGGAAGGGCGGCGTACGCAAGGTGACGGTGCTCAAGGGGGACGTGACGAAGAGCCCGCTGGAGGAGGCCGTCGAGGCCGGCGGCCTGGAGTGGACCCACCTGGCGCCGGTGGAGTTCATGTCCAACACCCTGGAGTGGGCGGAGTCCGTGCGGGACGAGGGCGTCGTCCGCGAGGCGTTCGCCGGCGCCAGGAGCGCCATGATCCACGAGGCGGACATCGCCGCGGTCGCCGCGACCGCGCTGACCGCCGACGGCCACGCGGGTCAGGAGTACTGGCTGACCGGTCCGCAGGCGCTGACCCCGCCGGAGAAGGTACGCGTGATCGGCGACGTCCTCGGCCGTGAGGTGCGCTACATCGAGCTCACCGGGGACGAGGTCGTCGCGGAGTGGCGCCGGACCGGCTACTCCGACGAGGACGTCGAGTTCTTCCTGACCATGCGGACCAACCCGCCCGAGGCGGGCTACACCGTGCTCCCCACCGTGGAGAAGGTCACCGGGAAACCGGCCAGGACCTTCGCCGAGTGGGTACGGGAGAACGCCGCCGCCTTCGGCTGATGCCGTTCGTACCGAACGGGGACCGGTTCCACTCGTGATACGGCGCGACCGGTCCCCGGGATCCTTCATGACCCGGGCGCCGCCGGTCGGTTGCCGGCGGCGCCCCATCCTGCGGCCGGGACTACTCGAGACCGAAGGCGCGGGTGATGGTCTGGGTGACGCCACCGCCGTTGCGCTGCTCGGCGGTGACGCGGATGGATACGTGTTCGGCTCGGTGCGGTGCGTCCAGGGACGCCCGCCAGGTGCCCTTCCTCTCCTTCAGGCTCTGCCGCCGCCAGCCGGCGCCGTCGTCGTAGGAGACCTCGAGCTCGACCGTGGAGACCGTGTCCCGGGCGGGGTCGCCGCCGAGTACCACCGGTGTGATGGAGAGGTCCGTTCTGCGCTTCGCCCGGCCTGCGGCGTCCAGGTCCGTCCCGTAGTCAAGCTGGACCAGGGGGACGGCCCGCACCCCCTCCTCGGGGGCGCCGGAGGTGAAGCGCCACTCGGTCCGGGTGGCGGTGGAGTAGGGGTTGATCCTGCCGTCGTTCTCGGTCTCGACCACCAGCCGGTACGGCAGCTGCTGCGGTGCCAGCTCACCGACGTTGAGCCTGGGCCAGCCTTCGACCCGGACCAGTTGCCTGTCGCCCTGGTACATCGTGGCCCTCTGCGACTGGCCGGACCCGCCGCTGTGCGCGGCTCCCGCGTCGCCGAACCCCTGGATGTAGGCGCTGAGCCCGTTCTCGCCGCGGTACGGGATGTCGCTGCCGATCATGCGTGGCCGGTAGATGGGGCCGTACCAGCGGTCCTGCTGGACGCTGCCCGGCCGGTAGGACAGAATGTCGGTCTTCGACGTTCCCCAGCCGTCCAGAACGGTGTTCTGCTGCCATTTGACCCCGTCCCCGGCGGAGACCCAGTCGGTACGCCGCCCCGGCGCGACCGGCTTCAGGGCGAAGGGAAAGGCAGAGTAGTACTCGTAGGGCGGGTAGTCCACCCGCGACTCGGTGACCTGATTCCCCGGCGGCGGGGTGAAGTCGAGATCGATCCGGGCGAGGTCACGCGGACCCGTCTTGGCGGAGGGGTCCTCGGGCACCTGCCCGATGTGGTAGTCGACCAGGTCGTACAGGTACTTCGGCGCGGGGTGGGCCTCGACCGTCAGCCGGACCCCGGGCCTGCCCGCGGCGAGCTCGTCGATCAGCGCCTTCCCCTCGTCCATGGTCAGCGAGGCGACCGGGAGCGGGCCGGTCGAGACGGCGTCGGGGGCGCCGTACCAGTCGCTCCCGCGGCCGGCGCCGTCGTTGACCACCAGGAGCAGCGCCGCGCCGGCGGCGTGCGCCGCCGCTGCCTGATCCGCCGGGGCCACGGCGCCGCCGCGGATGACCACGGCCTTGCCGCGGGCGGACAGGCCGGCGTAGTCGGCCGGTGAGCCGGTGCCGGCGAAGACGGCGTCCAGCCGTGAGGTGCCGTCCGGCAGCGGACGGGAACCGGGCTGGACGAGGGTGCCGTCGAGGTGGTGGCCGGGGTAGGTGATCCGCAGCGGGGTCTGCTCGGCGCGGATCCTGGTGGTGAGGACGAAGCTGCCCTGCTTCACCTTCTCCTGCGTGGGGAGGGCCCACAGGCTGTCATACGTGGCGGACGGCATGATCGTCTCTCGCAGGGCGCCCCAATCTTGGGGCGTGGGCTCCTTCGAGGTGAAGGAGCGGTAGATGTCGAGCCGGCTGTCGACCACGGCGCTCGGCCGGGATGTCGCCACCTTCACCTGGCGTGCCCGCGAGGCGTCGAGCACCACCTCCCGATCGGTCGTCAGGTCGACCTCGGGAGCGGCCAGCACCGCGAGACCGAGGGAGTTCGGTCCGTGCAGACCTGTCACGTCCGGGAAGGACAGGACCGTGTAGGAGCCGGGGGCGAAGCGGCTGGTGAGCGTCCCGTCCTGGACCCACATGAAGGCGCTGGTCCCGTCGGCGCCCCTGATCTCGACATCGCCGTTCACGAGCCGGCCGGCGCGGTCCTTCAGGCGCACGGTGAGGTCGTACTTCTCGGATTCGACGGCGACGCCCACGGCCGTGTGCACGTCACCGGATGCGTGCCGGGCCCTGACCTGGGCGGCGTACTGACCCGCCGCGAGCCCGTCCGGGTCCACCGTGACGCCGACCGTCGAGGTCCCGCGGGCGGGCACCGTGACGTGGTCGGCGGCGAGCGTGAACGCCCGCGCGGGGGAACCGCCGGGGGCGACGGTGAGCTCCAGGGTGAGGGGGCTGCCCGTGGTGTTGGTGTAGGTGATCTCCCGCTTGATCGGCTGCCGCTGCGTACCGGGCGACCACGGGACGAGTCCCGCGTCCACCGATCCGGTCGCGACGATCTGGTCCCGCAGGTAGGCGGCGGCCACGTCCAGCCGGCCGGTGCCGGCCTGGTAGGGGGTGTAGTCGGGGGTCGGCACGCTGGTGCTCATCAGAGCGTCCTTGATCTGCCGCCCGGTCCACTCCGGGTGCTTCTGGGCCAGCAGCACCGCCGCCCCGGCGACGTGCGGCGTCGCCATGGAGGTACCGCTCTCCACGCGGTAGTAGCCCTCGCCTCCGTTCATGTACTGCGAGCGCGCCGCCAGTACGTCCACGCCGGGAGCTGTCAGGTCGGGCTTGAGCCCGTCGTCGCCCGTGCGCGGGCCGGCGCTGGAGAAGCCGGCGAGATGGTCGGAGGCGTCCACCGCGCCGACGGTGAGCGCGGCGTCCGCCGTTCCGGGCGCGCTGACGCTGTAGGGACTCTGCCCGCTGTTGCCCGCGGCGATGACGAAGAGCGCGCCCGTCTCGGCGCTCAGCAGGTTCACGGCCTGGCTCAGCGGATCGTCCTGGGTGTGCCAGACGCCGACCCCCAGGCTCATGCTGATCACCTTGGCGCGCTGGGTGCGCGCCGCCCACTCCATGCCCGCGATGATGCCGGATATCGGCCCGGAGTTGGTGTCGTCGAGGACCTTGCCCACCACCAGGTCGGCGCCGGGGGCGACGCCCCGCTCCTTGCCGCCGGACGCGGCGCCCGTGCCGGACAGGGTGGAGGCGGTGTGGGTGCCGTGCCCGTTCCGGTCGACGACCTCCTCGCCGGGGACGAAGCTCTGGGAGGCCACGACGCGGTCCGCCAGGTCCGGATGGGTGGGGTCGACCCCGCTGTCCAGGACGGCGACCCGGACCCCGGCGCCCGTGCCCCCCGCGGCCCAGGCCGCGGGGGCGCCGATCTGTGCCGTGGTGTCGGCGAGGGTCGCCTTCGCCTTGCCGTCAAGCCACACCTTGTCGATGCCGGCGGTGAACCGGGGCGTCACCGCGGCCTTCGGCGTGCCTTCGGCCCGGGCCGAAGGCGGCTGCCCGGCGCCGGTGAGGGCCGACCAGAAGGTCGTGGCCTCCGCCCGGCGGGCGCGGACCGCCGCGCCGCGTACGGAGGGAAGGCTCAGAGTGGTCTCGGCTCCCGGCAGCGGCGGGCGGTCGGCCCTGAGGGCAGCCGAGTCTTTCGTGTGGGTGACGATCAAAGGGAGTTCACTGCTGCGCGCGTCGTCGTAGCCCAGGTCTATGAGCTGGGTCACGTCGAAGAGTTGCCTGTCGAGCCGGCCGGTCGCGACGTAGGCGACGGCCTCGTCGGGATACACGTAAGTGTGCCCGCGTTCGGTGGCGACGCGCACCGAGCCGGTGGCGCCCGGTGCGCGTACGACGTCCACCAAGGGGGGGCCGTCGGATCTCCGTGTCACCTTCACCTTGTCGCCGGTGATCAGCGTTACCGTGACGGGCGCGGGTCGCGCGCCGCCGGCCGGGGCCGGTGTCACCGTGGGGGGTGAAGCGGCGCTGTAGGCCACCACCGGGGTGACCATGACAGCGACCAGGGCTGCGGCGAACGATGCCGCAGTGCTCCAGGGGGTAGGGAGCCTCACATTGCCTCCGTAGTTGGCGATCGGGACGAATACGATCACCTCTGGACAGGCGCTGTAAAGCACTTGTTATTACTATATTGTTACTGAAACACGTATTTTCTTTACTTTTCGGTCATATGGTCATATATCGGACAGTTGTTCCATGTCTGGCGCCGTCCCGCCCGGTACCGCAACACCATTTCGTGGTCGAGTGGCCTGGCCGTATGTCGAGTACGGTGACCGCCGAGGAACTTCGCGTGCGGATGGCGGGCCTGGGCGAGATGTTCACGCGGACGGCGGGCCGCTTCGGGAGGGGGGTGAACGCCGGCCGCGGGGGCTGTTCCGGTGTTTGCCCGGCCTCGGAACGCGGGGATACGCTCCATCCTGTTTAAGGACGATATTTATCTATAAATCTCGCCTGTTCACATCGGTTTTCGCGGGTGACCAGGACGATCATCCGTCCGGGGCGGTGACGGACCCCATTCCCGAATCCGCTGGAGCGTGAAGATGACCTTCGAGGGCCTCGACCCCCGCACGCCGGTGCTCGTGGGCGTCGGGCAGTCGTCCGAGCGGATCGGCGAGCCCGGCTACCGGCGGCTGTCGCCCGTCGAGCTCGCGGCGGCCGCGGTCCGCGAGGCTCTCGCCGACACCGGCGCGGACCCCGCACGGGTCGCCGCCGCCGTCGACACCGTGGCGGGGGTGCGCCAGTTCGAGATCTCCGCGCCCGGCGTCCCGGCGCCGCTGGGCAGGTCAACCAACTACCCCCGCTCCGTCGCCGCCCGGGTGGGAGCGGACCCCGGCCGGGCGATCCTGGAGGTGGCGGGCGGGCAGGCGCCCCAGCACCTGGTCAACGAGCTCGCCGCGACGATCGCGGCGGGATCCTCGCGGGTGGCCCTCGTCGTCGGGTCCGAGGCCATCTCGACGGTGCGGCACCTGGCAGGGGCCGAGGACAGGCCCGATTTCGCGGAGACGGCCGAAGGTGATCTGGAGGACCGGGGCTACGGGCTCGAGGGCATGGTCTCCCCGTTCCTGGCCGCGCACGGGCTGGCGGGCGCGCCGAGCCAGTACGCGCTGCTCGACAACGCGCGCCGGGCCCGCCTCGGGCAGACGAGGCAGGAGTACGCGGCCGGGATGGGGGCGCTGTTCGCCCCCTTCACCAAGGTCGCCGCCGCCAACCCGCACGCCGCCGCCCCCGTCGAGCGCGGCCCCGAGGAACTGGTCACCCCGACCGAGGGCAACCGGCTCATCGCCGAGCCCTACACCCGCTACCTCGTCGCGCGCGAGAAGGTCAACCAGGGGGCGGCCGTCCTGCTGATGTCCGTGGCCGACGCCCGGCGTCTCGGCGTCCCCGAGGAGAGACGGGTCTTCCTGCACGGCCACGCCGATCTGCGCGAGCGCGACCTGATGGACCGTGCGGACCTCGGTGCGGGGCCGGCCTCCGTCATGGCCGCCGGACACGCCCTGGACCTGGCCGGCATCGGGGCGGAGGACCTGCACGCCATCGACCTGTACAGCTGCTTCCCGATCGCCGTCTCCAACATCTGCGACGGCCTCGGCCTGGCCGCCGACGACCCGCGCGGGCTGACGGTCACCGGCGGCCTGCCCTTCTTCGGCGGAGCAGGCAACAACTACTCGGCGCACGCGATAGCCGAGATCGTCCAGCGGCTCCGCGCCAGGCCCGGCTCGTACGGCATGGTGGGGGCCAACGGCGGGATGCTGAGCAAGTACTCGGTCGGCGTCTACTCGACCACCCCCGCCGGGTGGCGCCAGGACCGCAGCGCCGCGCTGCAGGCCGAGATCGACGTCTGGCCCGCCGTCCGGCAGGCCGTCCGGGCCGACGGCCGGGGCACGATCGAGACCTACACCGTCAGGCACCGGCGTGACGGCACCCGCGTCGGCATCGTGATCGGGCGGCTCGACGCCGACGGCCGCCGCTTCCTGGCGACGACCGCCGGCGGTGACGAGGAGGCGCTCGCCCTGCTCGGCGACGGCGAGCCCATCGGCCGGCGCGTCCACGCCCGCTCCTTCGAGTTCGGCAACCGGGTGACCGCCGGCGACGCCGGGACGGGCGGCTGACATCGGACACGATCGCCGCCGTCACGCGGCCGCCGGGAGCGTGGGACGGGCTCATGATCGGAGACAGGCTCCATCGAGGCGCGTTTCCCGGAACCGCGCGTCCGCCACGTTTCCCGCGGTCACGGGTTCCGGAGAGTGGCCGCACAGGTGGTCGTGAAGCGGCCGCGCTAGGCTGGGTGGCGAGGGTCCCGCCGATGCCGGGGTCCTTGCGGCGGTGGGGCCCGCCGCACTCGACCGCGGCACCCGCTGCCGCCAACGGTCCCTACCCGTGACAGGTCGTGCCCGCCCAGCCGTTCCGGGCACCCACCACGTGTGGGGAGAGGCATGCGTACGAACCAGGCGAGGTTCACGGTGGCGATCGAGCCCATCGACCCCGACGCGGATCCACCCGGTCCGGCCGGTGCGCGCGGCGCGTCGCGTCGCTCCCATCGCGTGGTCCTGGCGGTGATCGCCGCCGGTGGCGCGATCGGTACGGGGGCACGCTACGGCGCCATCCTGCTGTGGCCGGCCGCGGCCGGCTCCTTCCCGTGGACCACGCTGGCGGTGAACGCGGCCGGTTGCCTGCTCATCGGTGTTCTCCTGGTCGTGCTCACCGAGGCGTGGGCCGCGCCGACCTGGGTACGCCCGTTCCTGGCCACCGGCGTGCTGGGGGGTTTCACCACCTTCTCCACCTACTGCCTGGACATCGAGCGCCTGGTCTCCGCCGGCCGGCCCGGTCTGGCGTTCGGTTACCTGGCGGCGACGGTCCTGGCGGCGCTGGCCGCGGTGGTGGCCGGCACGTGGACCACCCGCCGGCTCCTGGCGAGGACGACGAGGACGACGAGGACGACGAGGACGACCAGGACAGCGAGAACGAGGAGCGCGAGGAGGAGAGCGCGATGATTCCAGCCGGACGGGCGCTGCGGTTGACGATCTTCGTCGACGACACCGACACCTGGCACCACCGACCCCTGTACACCGAGATCGTGCACCGTGCCCACGCCGCCGGGCTGGCCGGGGCGTCGGTCTTCCACGGCCTCGAGGGCTTCGGCACCACCTCGATCGTGCACACCAGCCGGCTGTTGTCGATGGCCGACGAACTGCCGGTGGCCATCACGATCGTCGACACCGAGGAGCGGATCCGCGCCTTCCTGCCACAGCTGGACGACCTCCTCACCGAGGGGCTGGCCATCCTGGACGAGGTCGAGGTCGTTCGCCACCGGGGCGGGCGGCCGGCGTGAGCGGGCCGCAGAACTGGCTTCCGGTGCTGCTCGGCGGTGCCGTCGGGGCACCGCTGCGCTATCTGACCGACCGGGCCGTGCAGGCCCGCCACGACACGGTCTTCCCCTGGGGGACCTTCACCGTCAACGTGGCCGGCTCGCTGGTCCTGGGCGTCCTGACCGGGGCGGCGCTGTCCGGCGCGGTGGGCACCGGCGTGCAGCTGCTGCTCGGCACCGGGTTCTGCGGGGCGCTGACCACGTACTCGACGTTCTCCTACGAGACGCTGCGGCTGGCCGAGAGCGGCGCGATCCTCTTCGCGGTGACCAACGTCGTCGCCTCCGTCGTCGCCGGTCTGGGGGCGGTGTTCCTCGGTCTCGCCCTCGCTCAGGCGATCTTCGCGTGACCTTCTTCCACGGAGGTCCGGAAGCGAAGGTCCGGAAGACGCCCGGTCCCGGGGGCGGGGAGAACCGTGCGACGTCACCTCGGGCTCGCGCGGGCGGACGCCGTCAACCACTCCCTCGAAGATCCGTTTTGCGACCGTCGCGCAGCACCTTGACTCCGCGCGGCACCTCCACCCTGAACCGGGCGTCGCAGAGCGCGAGCCCGGTGCAGCCCGCCTCCAGATCGAGGACGCCGCCCCTGAGATCCCACCGGAGCGTTTTCGAGCTGCCCGCCCTGGCGTCGAACCAGCGGGTGACCTTGACGTCCTCGCGGTCGGCGGCGACCAGGTCCGTCGGGATCTCGTGCGACTTCACGTTCAGCGTCCTGCCGCTGAAGGCGAAGGTCTTCTCCTCGGGGGGCGCGTTCCCGGCGTTCACCGAACAGGCGGTCAGGCCGCCGATCAGCGTGGTGATCGCACAGCAGACCAGAACGCGCGTCGTGACGGGCGATGTCAACGGATCCTCCAGGGATGGGCCGGGGGTGTGAGCGCGCCGTCCGGCGCGCTTCCCGAGGATTTCCCGGCGGCGGAATCCAGTGCATCGGCTGTTCGGCCGATATCAGCCGCGATCGAGTGGCCGAACTGCCACGATCGGCCGCATCGGCTGTGCCTGCCGGTGCCGGCCGTGCCGTCGCGCCAGGCGTCCTGCCGTGCGGGCCGGTCGTCGCCGTCGAAGGGCCGGGCACGACGGCGACGCGACCGCCGCGCGGGACTTCTCAGGTGGTCGAGAGCACCTGGTGGAGCCTGGCGGCGAACGCCTCGGGCTCGGAGCCGAAGCCCCCGTGGTCGCCGGGGAACGCCGCGGGCCGCGTGCCGAGCAGGCCGGCCACGGCGGCGGCGGCCCGGTACGGCGGCTCGCCCTCCGCCTTCTCGCCCACCGCGGCCACGACGCGCACCGAGGACGCCCTGAGCGCCGCGCCGTCGAGGGTGTACCGGGAGAACGGCGGCACCTCGTAGCCGATGAAGAACTCCGCGTTCCTCTCCAGCCGCGCCAGCATCTCCATCGTTTCCGGGTCCGGTGCCCCCTGCGGTGCCTGCGCGCCTCCCGGGATGCGTTCCGGCCCCTCGGCCGCCGGGTCACCCTCCGCCCGCTCGCTCTCCACCCGCGCATCCTCCGCCCGCTCGCCGTCGCTCGCCGCGAACGCGGCGGAGAGGGCCTGCATGGCGGCCCCGGCGCCCTCCTTGGCGAACGCGTCCTCCACGTCCCGGATGACGCCGCGCCAGCGGTCGCGGTCGGGCAGCAGCTCGAAGAGCGGCGGCTCGTGGGCGACCAGGATGCGCACCTGCTCGGGGTGGCGGGCGGCCAGCTCCAGGCCGATGATCGCCCCGGAGCTGTTGCCGAAGACGTACGCGGGATCGTCGGCGGTGACGCCCGCCTCCACCAGCACGCGGTGCGCGTCGTCGGCGTGCGTCTCGATGCTCTGCGGCTCCGGCGGCCCGTCCAGGGGGCTGCGCGAGTTGCCGCGCCGGTCGTAGGTCACCACCGTGTAGCGGTCGGCGAGCCGCCGGGCCAGCTCGGCGTATCCGGCGGCGTCGTAGACCCCGCCGCAGATCAGCAGAAGAGTCGGGCCCGAGCCGCGGATCTCGTGGTGAAGGGTCGCGCCGGGCACCTTCAGGGTGCTCGTCTTCATGGGCCGCATGCTCGTGTCTCCTCGGTGCTTGCCGGTCTCGGTTCGGCCGGTCACCGAGGTGTCGGAGCCGCGGCCGCCTTCTCGACATCCTCGCGCAAGATTTCCCTGGAGAATTCCGCGTGCCGTCACAAGTCACGATCTAGGTGGGTTCCGGGGGCTCGTACTCACTGTACGGAACCCGGCCCGGCGGGCCCGGCCGTTCAGCCTTTCATCCGCCGGACCTTGAGGACGTTGTCCCTGCGGGTGGTGGGCCGCCCGTCGGGGTCGTTCTGGATCCGGTCGTGTTCCTCGCAGAGCAGTACCTCCCACTCCCCGTCCGGGAGTTCCAGGCTTTCCAGGACCTCCTCCGGGGTGGGCAGGTGCACGTCGGGATGGGGATTGTGCTCCCAGGCGGGGAACCCCGCGTGCCCGACGACGAGGAGCGTCCCGCCGGGCGCGACCGCCGAGGCGGCGGTCCGCAGGATCTTCTCTCGCGGCATGTCGCCGGGGGAGTGCAGGAAATGGGCGGAGACGAGATCGAAGACGCCGTCGGGGAAGGAGGATCCCAGATCGTGCCGTTGCCAGTCGACGAGGCCGGCGACGTCCGCCGCCGCGGCGTGCCGGGCGGCGCGCTCCAGGGCGACGCCGGAGATGTCGGTGGCGGTGACGCGCCATCCCCGCTGTGCGAGCCAGATCGCGTCGGCTCCCTCGCCGCATCCCAGGTCCAGGGCGCTGCCCGGCTCCACGCCGGTGATCTCACGGACCAGGATGACGTTGGGGTTCCCGCTCCAGATCCGGTCGCTCTCACCGTAGCGAAGGTCCCAGAACTCCTCCTCCGGGATGGCGTCGTCCTTCGTGGGGGTGCCCTCCCGCGTGTGCCCGTGCCGGTCGGCGGCGCGGCGGGCGGCCACGGCCCGGCGGGTCTCCTCGGCGATCAGGTCGGCGTTGATCGCCGCGCCGGCGCGCACGCCCGCGGCGGCGGCGCCGATGACCTGCTCGGTCAGGGCGGCGACGTTTCCGGCCACCCACACCCCCGGCAGTGCCGTCGCCCCGGAAGGGTCGGCCGCGATGTGGCTGCCGACCACGTGCCCGCCCATCTCCTGGTCGGTCGTCTCGAGACCCAGGCCGGTGAGGAGGCCGGAGCGGGCGGTGAAGCGCGGGGTCACCACGACGGCCTGGCGGGAGATCACCCGGCCGTCGGCCAGGCGTACGCCGGTGAGCCGGTCGTCCGTCACCTCCAGCGCCGCCACCCGTCCCTCCACCACGGCGATGCCGCGGGCGGCGAGCCGCTCGTGCTCCTCGGCGCCGAATTCGGGCGCGGTGTGCAGGAAGAGGGTGACGTCCTCGCTCCACTGCCGCCACAGCAGGGCCTGGTGGACCGCGAACGATCCGGTGGCCAGGACGCCGATCGCCTGGTCGCGCACCTCCCAGCCGTGGCAGTACGGGCAGTGCAGGACGTCGAGCCCCCATCGTTCCGCGAGCCCCGGCACCCGGGGCAGCTCGTCGACCAGGCCGGTGGTCACCAGCAGCCGGTCCGCCACGACCGAGGACCCGTCTTCGAGGACGACGCGGAAGTCCCCGCCTTCCAGCCGCTCGGCCGCCACGACGTCGCCCTTCACGACCTCGCCGCCGTAGCCGGTCACCTCCGCGCGTCCCGTGGCCAGCAGTTCCGCGGGGGGCACGCCGTCGCGCGTCAGGTAGGAACGCACGTGGGCCGCCGGGGCGTTGCGCGGCCGGCCCGCGTCGATCACCAGCACCGAGCGCCGTGCCCGTGCCAGGGTCAGCGCCCCGCTCAATCCGGCGGCGCCACCGCCGACGACCACCACCTCGTAGCGCCGTTCCCCGTTCGAGGGGGCGGTCACCGTCTGTTCCGTTCGTTCGGTCATGTGTGATACCTCCGTTCACCGCAAATAGTCCGCCCCCATCCCGGAAGTTGACAAAATTCCTTGCCGGAACAGCAAATAGAGGCATGGCAGACGACACCTTCGCGAGCGTGCTGACCGCCGTGGGCCCGCGGCTGCGGGCGCTACGCCGCGCCCGCGGCACCACCCTCGCCCAGCTGAGCGAGACGACCGGGATCTCGCTCAGCACCCTCTCGCGCCTGGAGGGCGGGCAGCGCAAACCGACCCTGGAGCTCCTGCTGCCCCTGGCGAAGGCGTACGGCGTGCAGCTGGACGAGCTGGTCGGCGCGCCGGCGACCGGTGACCCCCGCGTGCACATGCGTTCCTTCACCCGGCACGGCATGACCTTCGTGCCGCTCGCCCGCCATCTCGGCGGCCTGCGCTCCTACAAGCAGATAATCCCGGGCAGGCCGCACGGGAACGCGCCGCTGGAACAGCGGGCGCACGAGGGCTACGGGTGGCTCTACACCCTGTCCGGCCGGTTGCGGCTGCTCCTGGGCGAGCACGACCTCGTCCTCAGCGCCGGCGAGGTGGCCGAGTTCGACACCCGCACCCCGCACGGGTGGGCCGCCGCAGGTCCTGAGCCGGTCGAGCTCCTCGGCCTGTTCGGGCTGCAGGGCGAGCGAATGCACGTGCGGGCCAGTCCCGTCGGCAGGTGACCCGCGTACCGGTGGCGGTGGCCGGTACGCGGGCGGCGGGGCCTACGTGCCGAGGACCGGGAGCAACTGCTCCTCCTCGTAGGTCAGGTGCCTTTCGAGCTCGTCGGTGAGCCGCTCGACCTCGGCGAGCACGAGCGGGGGGTCCGCGCCCTCGGTGGAGAGGATCTCCCGCAACTCCTCGATGAGGACCGCGATCCTCTCGTGTTCCCGGCCCAGCCGCTCCAGGGTCGGGGCGAGTTCGGGGTGGTGTCCGGCGAGGAAGGGGAACATCGCGATGTCCTCGCCGGTGTGGTGGTTGTGCAGCCCCTGGCAGAGGGTGAGGCAGTTCACCCGCAGCTGGGCGCCCAGGCCGGCACCCGACTCGGTGACCTCCTTGCGGATCAGGGAGAGCTCCCGCCGGAACATGTCGTGGACCAGCTTGAGAGTCTCGCCCGCCGACGACGCTTTCGGCGGCCCGCTGTCGACCCCCTGAAGGGCGACCACGGGGATGACGCGCGTCGTCCTGGCCTGGTAGTCGGCCCACCCGGGGTCGGCCTCGGCCGCGCGGGCGAAGAGGCGGTCGCGTTCGGCGCCCTCCAGGACGACGGCTCGTGCCTCGTAGGTGAAGAGGCCGTCCTCGACCGTGACGAGAGGGTCGGCCACCAGGTTGTGGAACCAGGCGGGGTGGTTCGGCGCGCCACCGGCCGAGGCGATGACCAGGACCCGCTCGCCGCCGTCGGGAAGGTAGCCGAGCGGGGTCGTGTGCCGGGCGCCGGATCGCGCCCCGACGGTGGTCAGCAGGAGCAACCGGGCTCCCTCGAAGGGACCACCGACCTTCCCGCCGTTGGCGCGGAACTCCTCGATGACCTGCTGGTTGAATTCGATCGGCATTCTCTGTTTTCTTCTCCAGGATCGATGGTCCCGCGGGCTGTTCGCGGGCATGACGACATCACCACGGGGCGACCGCGACCGTGGTGCGGGAAAGTGGTGCGGGAAAGGAGGGAAGGCGCGCCGGACGACCGGCCGGTGCCGGTTCGCGGGTGGCGCTGGATCGGCGACGGTCGTCGACGACCGGCACCGGGAGAGCACGTGGGTGTCACGCGGAACGTGGCGGCCACAGGAAACGCGAAGACCGTGGAACGAAGACCACGGGAGACCATGGGGGGCCACGGGAAACGTCGCGCTGAACGCGCGGAAGAAGGAAAGGGTGGGCCTCTGGCCCGCCCGGGGCTCACGCCTCGGCCGGGTGCCCTACTCGCTGTTGGCCAAAGGCCGACCCGGCAGTCACGAGGTCAACCGTAGTGCCACCGACGCGCCAAGGCAACGCCGCGCCCGCGACGCCGGGTGATCGACGTCCGACTATTCACTTGGTGTATATATCGGATGTATAGTCGCGATCATGTCTACCGGACACGTCATGCTCGGGCTGCTCGCCGAGCGGTCCAAGCATGGGTACGAGCTCAAACGCGAGCATGACCAGCGCCTGCCGGGTGCCAGGCCGCTCGCGTACGGACAGGTCTACGCGACGTTGCAGCGCCTGCAGCGGGACGGGTTCGCCGAGGTGGCGGAGACCGTGCGGGAGGGCGGCCCCGAACGCACGGTGTACGCGATCACCGAGGAGGGCCTGGCCGAACTGGCCCGGTGGCTGGAACAGGTGGAGGCGCCCGCGCCGCACGTCTCCAGCGCGCTCGTCTCGCGCGTGGTGGTGGCGATCGTCGCCGGTGGCGCCGCCGACGGGTACCTGGTCAGGCAGCGCGCCGCCCATCTGGCGCGGATGCGCGAGCTCACCGCGGAGCGGGCCTCGGGGTCGCCCGCGCAGGTGCTCGCCGCCGACTACGCGCTCCAGCACCTCGACGCCGACCTGCGCTGGATCGAGACGGCCATGGAACGACTCGCGGATCTTAAGGAGGAGATGGATGCTTGAGGCACGCGCGTTGCGCAAGACCTTCGCCGGGACCGTCGCGCTGGACGGCGTGTCCGCGGAGATCGGTGACGGGGAGATCGTCGCGATCACCGGGCCGAGCGGCTCGGGCAAGTCGACGCTTTTGTACTGCCTGGCCGGGATCATCCGTCCCGAGTCGGGGGAGGTCCACTTCGACGGGCGGCGCGTCGACACTCTCGACGACGCCGACCGCACGAAGCTGCGCAGGCAGAGCTTCGGTGTCGTCTTCCAGTCGAGCAGGCTGGTTCCCGAGCTGACCGCCGAGGAGAACGTGGCGCTGCCGCTGCTGTTCAACCGGCACGGACGCCAGGAGTCGATGCTGGCCGCCCGGTCCCGGCTGGAGAGGCTGGACGTGGCCGGCTGCGCGGCCCGGCGGCCCGGCGAGCTGTCCGGCGGCCAGCTGCAGCGGGTCGCCGTGGCCCGCGCTCTGGTCACCGGCCCGCGGGTGGTCTTCGCCGACGAGCCGACCGGCGCGCTCGACTCGCTGGCCGGTGAGCGGGTGATGGACGAGCTCGTCGGCACGGCGCGCGCGGACGGCACCACGCTGGTGATCGTCACCCACGACAACCGGGTGGCAGCCTACGCCGACCGGGAGGTCGCGCTGCGCGACGGCAGGCTGTCCGGGGTGACCGTGTGATCGCCGTGATGCGGATGCTCGCCAGGGGCGGGTCGCGGCGCGAGCGGGTACGGGGGCGTCTGATGGCCGCGGGGGCGGCGCTCGCGACCTTCCTGCTGTGCGTGGCGGCGAACCTGCTGGCGTTCGGCCTCGGCCTTTCGATACACCCCGAGGGCTTCCTGGTCGAGACGCGGATCGAATACCTGGGCTTCTTCTCCGGCCGGGACGCGCGGCTGCTCACCGCGCTGGCGCTGGCCCTGCTGGTCGTGCCCACGATGGCCTTCGTCCACCAGGTGAGCCGCCTGGCCACCGCGACGCGGGAGCGGCGGCTGGCCGCGCTCCGGCTGGCCGGGGCCACGCCGCGCGAGGTGCGCCTGCTCGGGGCCTACGAGAGCGGGTGGCGGGCCCTGCTGGGCGGGGTGTCCGGCATCGCGCTGTACCTGGTGGCGAACCTGGCGTTGGCGGGGGCGCTGGAGGGCGCGGTGCCCCTGGTCCCGGCGGCGCAGATCGTGGCGATCCTCGTCGCGGTGACGCTCGCCGGGACGCTGTCCGGGCTGATGGCGGGGCGGCACGTGGTGACCTCCCCGCTGGGCGTGGTCCGGCGGACGCCCCCGGCCGGTCCCCGGGCGCGCGACCTGGTGCTGGTCGCGGTGGGTGCCGGGCTGCTCGTCGCCGGGCTCGTCGGCAAGGGAAAGTTCCCCGGCGGGCCGTACGCCGCGGTGCTGTCCATAACGGCAGGCATGGTGCTCCTGCTGTTCGGCCTGGTCCTCGGCGCCGCGTGGCTGATCAGGGCCGCCGCCCGGCGGGTCGGCGGCCGTACCGGGTCGGCGGAGACCCTGCTGGCCGCCCGGATGGTCGAGGCCGACCCCCGGGGATGGGCCCGCGCGCTGTCGGTGGTGGGGCTGACCGTGTTCTTCGGCTCCGTGGTCGGAGTCCAGCAGGGGCCCGCTTTTGTCCGGGGCGATCTCGATCCTTCTCGGGTCGTGGCCTATCTGCTCGTGGACCTCGCCCTGCTGGTCGCCCTGGTCACCTCGGCCGCCGCCCTCGTGGTGCACCAGGCGGAGGACCTGCTGGACCACCGGCACTCGTTCGCGGCCCTGGCCGCCTCGGGCGTGCCCGGTCCCGCGCTGGGCCGGGTCCTCACCCGGCAGGCGCTCATCGCGGCGCTGCCGGTGTGCGTCGTGGCCGCCGTCGCGGGGGTGGGAGTCTTCGTCTCGTCGCTGTGGGACACCTACCGCGAGATGCCGGAGGCGTTCGCCGTCGCCGCCGCCCGGGCGGTGCTCATGGTGGGGATCGGGGTGCTGGCCGCGACGCTGGTGGCGCGGGCCGCCCGGCCGATCCTGCGCCGGACGCTGCGGACGGAGGAACTCCGCGACGAGTGAGGGGGAGCGGGGTTGTTGTGTGAACATGGGAGTGAGGGTGGCTCTCCCTGAGCTTCCCCGGCTCTTCCCGGATTCACGAGCCCTTACTTCACGAGTCTCGGGTTCGTGAGTCTCGGGTTCGTGAGCCTTGGGCTCGTGAGCCTTGGTCTCACGGGTTTTGGGTTCACGGGTTTTGGGTTCACGAGTCGTCCTGAGCCGCCCCGGGTCTCCCCGGGCTCTTCCAGCTCTTCCAGAGAGGACGTGGTCGCCGTGCCGTCCGTCCGGCCCGGGGCGCCGGGACCGTTTCCCGCCTCCCCGGCCGTGGTCGCCGCGGCGGTCGCGGACGTGGCCGCCGCCGGGGGCTACTTCGGTCTCGATCTCGGGCCGGTTCCCCGCGAGCCCGGCTGGCGGCCGCTCACCGACCTGCTCGCCGATCCCGGCACCGTGGAGGCCCGGATCACGGACACGGCCGGGCGGCTCGGCACCGCGGAGACCCGGGTGGCCGCCTCCATCCTCTTCCAGGGCCTGGCCGCCCGTTTCTGGTCGCCGCCCCTCGGCGCCGCGGTCGCCCACGACCTGCTCGTCGACCTGGCTCCCCGGTACGTGCACTGGCGGTCGGTGGCCGAAGGCCCGCTGCCGCTGCGGGCCGCCCGCCTGGAAGGGTGGGAGGTCCGCGGCCCCGCGCGGATCGCCGGGCCGCTGTACCGCACCGTGGTGACCGGGTTGCTGGAGCCGCTCGCCGAGACGGTCCGGCGGGTCGTGCCGACAGCCCCCGGCCTGCTGTGGGGCAACGCGGCCTCCGCGCTGGCGGGCACCCTCCTCGAACTGGGCCGCCGCCGCCCCGGACTCGCCGCCAAGGCCGTGGCGCTGGGCCGCGAACTGCTGGACACCGGCCTGCTGCGCGGCACCGGCGAGCTGGCCGAACCCGCTCCCGGCCATCCCGCCTTCGCCCGGCGCAGCTGCTGCCTGTTCTACCGCCTGCCCGGCGGCGGCATGTGCGGCGACTGCGTTCTGGTCGATCCCGGGATCCGCCGCGAGCGGTGGGCGCGAGCCGCACGGGAGTCCGGCCGATGACCGTGTCGCTCCCGGCCTCTGCCCGCTCGGGCACGGGCCCGGGTTCCCGCTCGGGTACGGCCCTCGCCGGGCCCCGTACCCGGGAGGGACGCCGGACTCTCAGCGGAGCGCCGGCTCCGAGCTCCCGGCGCGGGAGCGCGGCGAGGTCCGGGCGCGGCGCGCCAGGGTCGTGCCGGCCGAGCCGGCCGCCCAGAGCGCGACCGCGATGTACAGGATCTGCTCCGGGATCCTGATCCACAGGGGCGTCGCCTCGCCGCCCCCGAAGGGGACGCCGGCGACGGCCGCGTAGACGTTGGCCGGAAGCAGCAGCACGTACAGGGCGGTCAGGCTGATTCCGGCGGCCCGGCGCGTCGTGGCGACCACGAGTCCCACGGCGCCGAGGAGTTCCAGCACGCCGGTCGCGTAGACCACGGCGCCGGGGAACGGCACGATCGGCGGCACCATGCGCACCAGGTCGGCGTGGTTGGGCATGACGGTCACCCCCGCCGGGACGAAATGCGCGGCGGCGGTGACGACGAGCATGACGGCCATCCCGTGCGCCGCGCTCGCGGGCCAGGTGGCGAACCGGCGGACGCCGAACGCGCCCAGGGCGCGGAAGCCCAGCGTGGCGACCACGAGAACGATTTCAACGACGAATGCGGACATCGGCGTATCCCTTATTTGGATAGTGACACTATCCTATTGTTGGATACTGCCGCTATCCAAAGCCGCTCGCCGACACGGGCGGCCGGGATCGTGGTGAGAAGACGACGGCGTGCGGAGGACGGTCCTTGTGCTCTCACTTCGTCCGTAGTCTGATTGGGAGGAATTGTTCATCGGGCCGAGCGTCGGCGTACCCCGGACGGTTCCGCGGTGCGGGCGGGTGCACGGCCCGGCACAGCGTCTCTGAACAGGAAGGGAGCCGACGCTGATGACGGTGACCCTGGAAAAGAGCGTCGAGGACTTCATCACCACCCCCCACAAGTTGTTCATCGGCGGGCAGTGGGTGGACGCGGCGTCCGGCAGGACCTTCGCGACTCCCGACCCCGCTACCGGGCAGACCCTGTCGCACGTCGCCGAAGCCGACGCCGAGGACATCGACCGGGCGGTGCGTGCCGCTCGCAAGGCCTTCGAGCAGGGGCCCTGGTCACGGATGACCGCCTCCGAGCGGGGCCGGATCATCTGGAGGATCGGTGACCTGATCCTGGAGCACGCCGAGGAACTGGCCCAGCTCGAATCGCTGGACAACGGCAAGCCGGTGGCCGTGGCACGGGCCGCGGACGTTCCGCTGGCGGCCGACCTGTTCCACTACATGGCGGGCTGGGCGACCAAGATCGAGGGCAACACGATCGCGCTGTCGGTGCCGTACATGCCGGGCGCCGCGTTCCACGCCTACACCCTGCGCGAGCCGGTCGGTGTGGTCGGCCAGATCATCCCGTGGAACTTCCCGCTGCTGATGGCCGCCTGGAAGCTCGGGCCCGCGCTGGCGACCGGGAACGTGGTGATCCTCAAGCCCGCAGAGCAGACCCCGCTGTCCGCCCTGCGGCTGGCGGAGCTGATCGCCGAGGCCGGGATGCCCGACGGCGTGGTCAACGTCCTGCCCGGGTACGGCGAGACCGCCGGTGCGGCGCTCGCCGCGCACGACGGCGTGGACAAGATCGCCTTCACCGGTTCCACCGAGGTCGGCAAGCTGATCGTGCACGCCGCGGCGGGCAACCTGAAGAAGGTCACCCTGGAGCTCGGCGGCAAGAGCCCCAACATCGTCTTCGACGACGCCGACCCCGACATCGCCATCCAGGGCGCGGCCAACGCGATCTTCTTCAACCACGGCCAGTGCTGCGTGGCCGGATCCAGGCTGTTCGTCCAGCGCGACCGGTTCGACCAGGTGGTGGAAGGCGTCGCCGAGATCGCCCGGGGCATCAGGCTCGGTCCGGGCCTGGAACCCGACACGCAGATGGGTCCCCTGGTCTCCGACGAGCAGCTGCGCCGGGTGACCGGTTACCTGGACTCGGGGCGCGAGGAGGGCGTCCAGACGCTGGCCGGCGGCAACCGGCACGGGGAGCGGGGCTACTTCGTCCAGCCCACCGTGCTCACCGACGTACGCCCGGAGATGAAGGTCGTCCGGGAAGAGATCTTCGGGCCGGTGGTGGTCGCCTCACCGTTCTCCGACCTGGACGAGATCGCCGCGCAGGCCAACGCCACCGACTACGGGCTGGGGGCCGGCATCTGGACCCGTGACATCTCCAAGGCGCACGCCCTCGCCGGTAAGATCCGCGCGGGCACCGTCTGGATCAACTGCTACAACGTCTTCGACGCCGCCCTGCCCTTCGGCGGCTACAAGCAGTCGGGCTGGGGCCGCGAGATGGGCCACCAGGCCCTCGACGCCTACACCGAGGTGAAGTCCGTCTGCACCCAGCTGCAGACCTGACCACGCCGCACCGGGCAGGTGCCCGCACCGTACGACAGGTGAGCGGGCGCGGGTCCGGCCGTTCCGCCGCGCGTCCCCGGCGGAACGGCCGGACCTTTTCCGTTTCCGTGCCGTCCGCGCTCCGCGCGCCGGGTGACGTCGGTTCGCGAGGGGTGGTGCGGGGCAGCCCGCGGAGGCTCATGACCGGGTGCCGGACGCGGACTCCAGCAGGGACCAGCTCCGGTCGTCTCCCCAGATCGAGAACGCGTCCACGTACGGTCGCAACAGGGCGGTGAGCTCCGCGTCGCCCCGGCCGTTGAGTTCGTCCGACGCTATCTTCCTCGCCGCTCCGGCGAGGAGGTCGGCGACCTGGATCCGCGCGTCCGAGTGCGAGGCGACGAACCTCAGGCCGGCCAGCCGGCTCCTCGGCGACCAGGGGAGACCGTCGGGCCGTGGCTCGCCCAGCATCTCCCTGATCCGCGCGACGCGCTCCTCCGTCAGCGTGGTCTGCCGGTCGTGGACGATCGAGACGGGCCTGGTGCCCTCACCCCAGAAGTCGACGGCCCGGACGATGGCCGGGATCAGGGGATCGAGCGTCGGGATCACCCGCGGATCGTCGAGAAGCCGCGTCAGGAACGATTCCACCCGGGGCCTGGCCCGCCGGAGCAGTCCCATGATCTCGCCGGTCTCGCTCCCCGCGCCGGTGAGGCACAGGACGTCGACCATGTCGAAGAACGCGTCGGCCGACGTCCCCGCTCCCCGGCCGTTCCCGGCGCGCATCAGGTCGTTGAACGACTCCAGGAAGGTCTGCCACCGTTCGTGCCCGAACGTGCGCCGGCCCTCGCGGTACAGGACGGCGGCCATGGCACCGGCCTGCCGGTCCCGTCGCGGGCCCGGGTCCGGCGCGTGAGCGGTCTCCCCGGCGAGCAGTCCGGCGAGTCTGCCGATGACGAGGAACGTCTTGTCGGTCAGATGCACGTGGGCTTTCCCGTGGATCGGCCCCGACGGCCCGAGAAACCACGTGAGGGCGGGCCTGTTCTTCTCGCGGAGCAGGACGTTCGCCTTGTATTCCGTTGTCGGAGAGGGGCCCCTGTCCCGTATTCCCTGAATACAGCGCGCCGCCGACTCGACGTCCAGGCACAGGCCGGCGTGGGTGAAGACATCGGTGTTCCCGCCGATGAGTTTCTCGCCCTCCGAGCCGGACTCGTCGCAGCTGATTTCCACGGGTTGATCGGCCGATACGGATTGTGCCCGCATGATGTCCTTGCGATATCGGTCACTGCCCGGTTCCATGACTAATGGACGATTCTTTAGGATACGTCACCCTGATACTCGTGCAACGGATTTTTCCCTTCGTACCGCCGTCGGTACGCCGTGCCGCGCCGGTCTCCTCCATCTCGGAGGAGACCGGCGCGGCCGCCCCGCCGGCCGCTAGCATGGGGTGATCTTTGCCGCTTCCGGTGTTCGAGATCACCGGACGGGGACGCCGCGCCGTTCCGCGGTGAGAACATCCGACCATCGAACCCGGAAGGCCCTGACCTCGAACATGGCCACCGTCACCGTCGTGATCCCGACGTTCAACGAGGTGGACAACCTTCCGCCGATCACGGAGGCGCTGCTCGCGTTGCCGCTTGACGGCCTGCGGGTCCTGGTCGTCGACGACGGCTCCCCGGACGGCACGGGGAAGGTGGCCGACGAGCTGGCCGCCGCGCATCCCGGCCGGGTCGGCGTGGTGCACCGGCGGGTCAGGGAAGGGCTCGGGCGCGCCTATGTCGACGGCATGGAGACCGCCCTCGCGGCCGGGACGGACTTCGTGGTGCAGATGGACGCCGACTTCTCGCATCCCGTCGACGCCGTGCCGCGCCTGCTCGACACCGCGCTGGCGACGGGGGCGGCGTGCGTGATCGGCAGCCGGTACGTGCCGGGCGGGACGCTGGCCGCCGAGTGGGGCCTGCGGCGGCGGGCCCTGTCGAGGTGGGCGAACCTCTACGTCCGTACCATCCTGCGCGTCGGGTTGCGGGACGTGACCGCGGGGTTCAAGATCTGGCGGGCGGAGAGTCTCGCCGCTCTGGACCTCGGCGCGATCTCCTCGGGGGGCTACAGCTTCCAGGTGGAGATGCACTACCGGGCGGCCAGGGCGGGGATGACGATCGTCGAGATCCCGATCCATTTCTCCGACCGCCGTGCGGGCAGTTCGAAGATGAGCCTCCGGGTGCAACTGGAGTCGGCCCTGATGCCGTGGCGGTTGATCTTCAAGCGTTGAGGGACCCGCGCGGCGCACCGGTTCCGCGCGTATCCCGTCCCCGGGGGCCGGGCCCCCGCGGCGGGCGCGAAGAGCGCGCCGCCGGGCCGGGGAACGCATTGGACGTCGCCTTCATTCGCAATCATCCTGCTTCACCGGGCGATTTGTTATTCGTCGTGGATGAATTTTCTCCGCTGGGATCTGTCGGTATGTCATATGGAGAGTGTTGTGCCGCGGATCAGTAATGTCGAAAGGCGTGGCGCATCATCCCAATGCGTCTGGACGGCATAATACCCAAAGAAAAGAACGATATTATGATATATGGCAATCGATCTCGTGTGGCGGTGCGGAACATGGTGCGTTCTGGGCTGGCCGGGATCCTCGCGACCCTGGTCTCGATGGGGGTCGCCGCCGTCCCCGGCGCCGCGGCCGTCGCCTACAGCGACGCCGGCCCGAGTCCCGATCCCGGCACGGTCGTCTCGCCCGCGTCCGCGGTGTGCGGAACGGCCACCACGAGCGGAATGGTCTCGACCTGCGGCGCGGGGAACGACAGCGGCCCGATCACCTTCACCGCGACGGTGACGGCGGCGGACGGGAGCGTCCCCACGGGCAGGGTCACCTTCGCCACCGACGGGGTCACCCTGGGCAGGGCCCTGCTCGTGGACGGCGTCGCCACCCTGACGATGTCGAGCCTCTCCACGGGTGTGTACCGCGTCGTCGCCTACTACCCGGGTACGGCCCGGTTCGATCCCAGCAACACGCCGCTGCTGATCCAGCGTGTCGGCCTCGGCTGCCCGTGCACGCCGGGGAGCCAGGTGGGTCAGGTCCGGGTGCGGGTCAACGGGGAGACCAGGAGCCCGGCCCCCGGGCAGAGGATCCGCACCCGGATCGTGTTCGGCGAAAGCGCGTAGCCGCGTGACCGGCACCTGCGGCCCGTACACCGAGCGGCGGCGACCCCCCTCCCGGACTCGCCGCCGATCGGCCTCCCGTCCTGATCGGTGCAGGGCGCGCCGGTCCAGGGGGGCGCGGGTCCCTCGTCCACGGCCGCCACGGCGTTGAGACTCGAATCCGGCCGATCCCCGGGGGGAGACGAATGGGGGACAATCTGCGGTGTGCTGTTCGGTGTCCTCGGCCCGGTGGAAGTGCGGTCCGACGCGGGAGACCTGGTCTCCGTCGGCGGGCCGAGCCTGCGCGCGCTGCTCGCCCTGCTGCTGATGGACGCGGACCGGGTGGTCACCGTGGAACGGATGATCGACGGTCTGTACGGGAAGGCGCCACCGCCCGGTGCGGCGAACGCCCTGCAGTCCCAGGTGTCACGGCTGCGCCGCGGGCTGAGGGCCGTCGGCGCGCGGGTCGAGTTCCATCCGGCGGGCTACCGCCTCGTCGCCGATCCCGAGAGCGTCGACGCGCACCGGTTCGAGCGGCTCGCCCGCGAGGGCCGTCGCGCGCTGACCGCCGGTGACCACCCTCGCGCGGCCGCCCTGCTGCGCGAGGGCCTGGGGCTGTGGCGGGGCACGGCCCTGGCGGATGTGTCCGGCGCGCCGTTCGCCGAGGGCCAGGCGGCTCGCCTGGAGGAGTCGCGGGTCACCGCCTTCGAGGACAGGGCCGAGGCCGAACTCGCCCTGGGCGAACATCGCGGGATGGTGGCGGAGCTGCGGAGAACGGTGGACGCGCACCCGCTGCGGGAACGGCTGCGCGGCCAGCTCATGCGGGCGCTGCACGGCTCGGGCCGGCAGGCCGAGGCGCTCGGGGTGTTCGAGGACGCCCGGCGCACCCTGGCCGAGGAACTGGGCGCGGACCCGTCCACCGAACTCGGGAACATCCACCTGGCCGTGCTGCGAGACGCCCGCCCGCCCCTCACGAGCCTGCCCGCCCAGCTCACCGGCTTCGTGGGACGCGAGCGGGAGCGCGCCACGATCGGCGAGCTCCTGGAGAAGGCGCGCCTGGTCACGCTCACCGGGCCCGGCGGGGTGGGCAAGACCAGGCTGGCCATCGAGGTGGCCCGGCGGCAGCCGGGCGAGGTGTGCTTCGTGGACCTGGCCCCGCTCGGCGACGGCACGCGGGTCCCGCAGGCGGTGGGCCTGGCGCTGGGACTGCGCGAGTACGGGCTGCTCCCCGGCTCGGCCGACCCCTTCGGCCGCCTGGTCGCGGAGCTGGAGGGCCGCCGGATGCTGCTCGTCGCCGACAACTGCGAACACCTTCTCGACGAGGTGGCCCGGCTGGTCCACCGGCTGCTGGCCGCGTGCCCGGAGCTGCGGGTGCTGGCCACCGGCAGGGAGGCGCTGGGCATCACGGGCGAGTCGCTGTGCCCGGTCTCGCCACTCGCGCTCCCCGGGCCCGCGGCGGGACCCGAGGAGGCACTCGGTCACGCCGCCGTGCGGCTGTTCGCCGA
Organism: Streptosporangium sp. LJ11; assembly: GCF_051918945.1. Taxonomy (NCBI): domain Bacteria; kingdom Bacillati; phylum Actinomycetota; class Actinomycetes; order Streptosporangiales; family Streptosporangiaceae; genus Streptosporangium; species Streptosporangium sp. LJ11. The sequence continues at coordinate 48,334 of NZ_JBPXMB010000024.1, read as the reverse complement.
CCGGGTCGCCGCGGTGCGTCCGGGGTTCGTGGTGGACGCGGGCAACGTCGGGACGGTGTCGCGGATCTGCGCGGCTCTCGACGGCCTGCCCCTGGCCATCGAGCTGGCCGCCGCGCGGCTGCGCTCGCTCACGGTCGAGGAGGCCGCAGACCGGCTGGACGACCGGTTCCGGCTGCTGTCGCGGGGCGACCGTACGGCCGTGCCGCGGCACCGGACGCTGCGCGCGATGATCGAGTGGAGCTGGGACCTGCTCGACGCCCGGGAGCGGCTGCTGGCCAGGCGCCTCACGGTCTTCGCCGGGGGCGCGACCCTGGAGACGGCCGCCGGCGTCTGCGGTGTGCCCGACACCACCGGCGTGATGACCAGCCTGGTGGAAAAGTCCCTGGTGGAGGCCCACGGCGGTCGTTACCACATGCTGGACACCGTACGGGAGTTCTGTGCCGAACGGCTGGCCGAGGCCGGCGAGCGGGAGGCGGTACGGCGGGCGCACGCCACCTACTTCCACGACCTCGCCGAGACCGCCGACGCCCACCTGCGCGGCGCCTCGCAGCTGGAGTGGACGGCCACGCTGACCGCCGAGCACGCCGACCTCCACGCCGCGCTGCGCTGGGCGGTCCGCGCCGACCCCGTCCTCGGGGTGCGGCTGGTCGCCGCGCTGTCGTGGCACTGGTGGCTCAGCGGCCTGCGTGACGAGGGCGCCCCGCCGGCCGCCGCGCTCGTCGAGGCGCCCGGCACCTCGGTGCTGCCCGAGCTGGTGGAGGAGTACGTCCTGTGCGTCGTCCACACCGCGCCGACCGGCTCCCCCGGTCTGGAACGAGCACAGTCGATCATCCTCTCCCGCGGGTGCCCGCTCCGGCGCCCGCACCTTCTCCTCCTGTACTCCATGGCCATGGTGCCCGCGGACGCCCCCGTCCCCATCCCGCGGGAGCTGCTCGGCCCCGACCCGTGGTCGCAGGCGCTGGGACGGCTGAGCGAGGGGCACCGGCGGCTGTTCGGCGGCGAGCCGGCCGAGGCCGAGGGGGCGTTCCTGCGCGCACTCGACGGCTTCCGGTCGATCGGCGACCGGTGGGGGGCCGCCAACGCGCTGGACCGGCTGGCCGAGATCGCCGGCTGGCGGGGGGATCGGGCCGGGGCGTCGGCCCTGAGCGACGAGGCGCTCGCGCTGCTCGGCGAGCTCGGCGCCGCCGGGGCCGCCGCGGACCTGCTGTGCCGGCGCGCGTACGGGGCGATCCGCGCGGGCGGCGACCTCGCCGCCGCGTACCTCGACTACGAACGCGCCGCGGAACTGGCCCGTACGGCGGGCACCGCGGAAACGGTGGCCGGGGCGCGCTGCGGGCTCGGCGAGGTCGCGCGGCTGCGCGGCGACCTGCCCGGCGCCCGGCGTCTCTTCGAGCTGGCACTGGACTTCGGACCGGCACCGGACGGGGACGCCGCCACGACGGCGGGCGCCGGGCAGGCGCGGTCGCGAGCCCTGATCGGGCTGGGCCGGATCGCCGAGGCCGAGGGGGACATCGCCGGGGCGCGATCCCGGTTGTCCCGGGCGCTGGAGGTCGCGGCCCGCCACCGCGACCGTCCGGTGGCGGCCGAGGCGGTCGCGGGCGCCGCCGGTCTCGCCCTGCTCGAAGGCGACGCCGAGCGCGCCGCGTTGCTGCTGGGCGCGGCCGCGGCGGTACGCGGCGCCCGACCCGTGGCGGTACGCGGCGCCGGCGACGTGGCGAGACCCGAGGTGGCGGCCGGAGCCCGGGACCGGATCGGATCGGACGGGTACGCCGCGGCCTTCGAACGGGGGGCGGCGATGACCTGCGAGGACGTCCTCGCCCTGCTCCGGCCGGCACCACCCGGTGCGTGACGGCCGGTGTTCGGTGCGCGGACGGTCAGCGCCGCCGGGGAGGCTGGCCGCACCAACACCGACGAGGGAGCCTTCGCATGGGAAGCCTGACCGGCAAGACGGCACTGGTGACGGGAGCCTCACGCGGCATCGGCCGGGCCATCGCCCGGCGGCTCGCCGCCGACGGCGCGCTGACCGCCGTGCACTACGGAAGTAACGAGAGCGCGGCGAACGACACGGTGGCCGAGATCGGGAAGGCCGGTGGGCGGGCCTTCCCGATCCGGGCCGAACTCGGCGTCGACGGCGACGTGGACACCCTGTTCGCCGGGCTGGGCGAGGGCCTGGCGGGACAGCCGCTCGACATCCTGGTCAACAACGCGGCCGGACCGCCGGCCGGGCCGATCGAGGAGACCACCCCCGAGGGGTTCGACCATCTGTTCGCCGTCAACGTGAAGGCGCCGTTCTTCATCATCCAGCGGGCCCTCCCGCTGATGCGCGACGGGGGGCGCGTCATCACCGTCTCCTCCGCCAGCACCCGGGTGGCCACGCCCTTCCAGACCTCCTACGCCATGACCAAGGGAGCCGTCGAGACCATGGGCTTCACCCTGGCGAACGCGCTGGGGGCGCGGGGGATCACGGTGAACACCGTCACGCCGGGCGCCACCCTCACCGACCTGAACGCCTCGCTGCTGGAGGATCCCGGCGTCGAGGAGTTCATGAGCGGCCTGACGGCGCTGGGCCGGATCGGCCTGCCCGCCGACATCGCCGACGCGGTCGCGTTCCTGGCCTCCCACGACGGCCGCTGGGTCACCGGTCACGTGCTCGACGTCAGCGGCGGGATGTATCTCGGCCCTCGCACCTGAGCGCCCCCGGTCCCGGCGACGCGGGGACGCGGTCGTGAGGGGGCGCTCCCATCGGCTCCTCAGCCGCGCGGGCGGGGCGCCCGGCGCGCTTCACGGACGCGCCTCTCACGGACACGGGTGAGCAGGTCGGCGAGCAGTCCGCCGGCCGCGATCACGGCGAGCACACCGAGGAGGTTCACCCCGTAGTCCAGTGGCAGCAGGGAGGGGTTGCCGGGCCGCCGGCCGAAGCCCAGGACCACGGGCAGGGCGACGACGGTGATCAGCGCGCCGATCACCGTCGCGGCCCGGTACGGCCACCGCATCCGGCGTACCAGGAGCCCCGCCGCGAGCACCAGCGGCACGAGCAGCAGATCGTGTGCGATCACCAGGCCGCCGAACCACATCGCCCAGCTCAACGGCCGGGTCTGGCCGGCGTCGGCGAGGAGACCGGTGAACCCCAGCAGGATCAGCCCGATCCCGGCGACGTAACCGGCCACCTTCATGAGACCGTCACCCTCTTCACCCATTTGGTCTGCATGACACCGGGCCGGTTCGGCGCGATGAGCCTGGCCGGGTAGCCGTGCTCCAGGTGGAGCGTCTCACCGTCGACCCGCAGCGCGAGCAGGGTCAGCGGGTCGTTCCAGTGGGGCGGTCGCAGCTCGCTGACCCGGTAGGCGCCGGAGGGACGCTCGGACGACTCCACCGTGACCACGGCGTCGGGCGCGGCACCGGCCACCAGGTCCCTCATCCGCACGCCGGTCCAGTGCGCGGAGGCGCTCCAGCCCTCGACGCAGGAGATCGGCAGCTCGACCGTGTGCTGCGGCAGCCGCAGCAGCTCCTCGTAGGAGTACTCCGCCCGGATCGCGCCGTCGACGATCAGCCGGTACTCGGCGCCCGCCGGTCCGACTCCGGCCTCCTCGGCGGTTCTGTTGACGGGCAGGCCCTGCGGCCCGATCCCTGGGTTCCTCGGCGCGAGCACGGCGAGCCGCTCGAGCGGCGTGAAGGTCTCGCCGACGGTGAGCAGCGCGGTCAGGCCGGAGGCGGCGCCGGCGGTGAGCAGGAACCGGCGGCGGTCCGGTTCCAGCGGGACGGGGATGGAGCGGCGGACCTTGGACCATTCGGTGGCGACATGGATGATCAAAGCGCCGTAGACGACGAACGCGGTCCAGTAGTGCGCGGTCGTGAAGAAGAACGACCACGGGTAGGTGTAGGCGACGTTCAGCAGCCCGGTGAAGAGCTGGAACAGCGAACCGGCGACCAGCAGGAGGACGAACGCGCGCTCGGCCGCGTGCGCGGCGGAACGCAGCGGCGGCCACTGCCACAGCTTCGGGTATACCGTCCACAGCTTGGCCAGCAGCAGCGGGATCGTGGCGAGCCCGCCGATGACGTGCACGCCCTGGGTGACGCGGTACAGCCAGACGGGTCGTGACGGCCAGTTCAGCCAGGGAGGCGGATGCTGCAGGAAGTGGCTGAACAGGCCGGTGGCCAGGGCGACGGTGAAGCTGATCCCCAGCAGCACGCCGAGCCGGGCGGCCACGCCCTCCGAGCGCAGCGCGCTGGTGAACGCCACCTTCTCCATCAGCGCAGGCTTGCGAACCATCGCCCGGCCTCCTTCCATGACTCCACGCGGGAGAAACCGTTGCGCCCGGCGAGGGTTCCCAGGTCGGAGACGGATACGGTGGCCCAGCCGAACCACGGGCCGGCGAGCCCGCGGCCGCGCAGCCGCAGGTGCTCGACGCGGCCCGCCGCACTCGGCGGCTGGACCTCGGCGACGACCTCGCCTCCGGGCCGTAGCAGCTCGCGGATCCGGCGGAGCAGGGCGTCGGGGTCGCCGCCGATGCCGATGTTGCCGTCGGCCAGCAGCACGGTGGCCCAGCGGCCGGGGCCGGGCAACTCGTCGAAGACGTTCCGGCAGATCGCCCGGCCTCCCGCGCGCCGGGTGAGCCGGACGGCGTAGGGGGCGACGTCGACGCCCAGTGCGGGGACGCCGCGCCGCGCGAGTGCGACGGTGAGGCGGCCGGGACCGGAGCCGACGTCCAGCGTGGGGGCGGCGCACCGCGACAGCATGGCCTCGTCCCCGTCGATCGGGGCGAGCCAGCGGACCGCGTCGAGCGGCGCGATCCGGCCGTCGGCGTACTCCATCTCGATCGCGGCTCCCGCCAGGGATCTCTCGTAGAGCTGCCCGATCATCGGATCGCCCGTTCCCGGCGGGCGGCGGGCGGCGTGTCGCCCGGCCGCCGGACCGCCCCCGTCCCGGCCGCGCGCGGTGATCCGTCCGTGGACCCGTCGTCCACCACGATCGGCCGGCAACCGTCAGGCATGCGCTCCGGTGCCCGCGGCAGGGCCGTCTCCCCGCCCAGGCTCGGGAGCACCACATCGATCTTCATGCATGCGACGTTAAAGTCGGCGGGGCCCGCCAACCCTTACGGAGTAGTGACGTGTCCCGGGAAGAACGCCGCTCGTACCTAATGTAGGAGGGTGATCAAGCACTTCCGGCAGCAGACCAGGGCTTCGCGTGCGGCGGACGGGCCGTCGCGGGCGGCCGCCGGTCCGGGCGGTCGCCGGAGCGGGCCGGCGCTCGTCCTGTGGGGCTCGCTCATCGCCGCGGCGTTCGCCGCCGGAGCCGTTCTGCACGCGCTGGGCATGCTGCCCATCGACCACCTGCCGCCGCTGCACGGGCACTTCCGCACGCCGTCGATCTCGCTCCTGCCGCCCCTGCTCCTCGGTGTTCTCGCGGTCGCCGTGCTGCCCGCCCTGACCGCGCGGGCGCGTTTCGGCGCGGCCCTGCTCGTGGCGTACGGCACGGCCCTGGCGTGGACGGTGCTGCTGGCCGTCTCCGGGGAGGGGCTGGCCAGGCCGTTCACCGGTCCGTACGAGTACGCGGCCGTGCTGCCCGCCGTGGGGGACGACCCGCTGGGCTGGCTGGCCTCCTTCACCGAACGGCTTCCCGGTTATCCCACCCATGTGCGGGGGCACCCGCCGTTGCCCGTGCTGGTGCTCTGGGCTCTGGCGAGGGTGGGGCTGCCCGGTCCGTTCTGGGCGGCGGTGCTGGTCGTGCTGGTCGGCTGCTCGGCGGTCGTGGCCGTCGCGGTCACCGTCCGGCGGCTCGCGGGGGAGGAGACGGCCCGGCTCGCGCTGCCGTACCTCGCGCTGAGCCCGGCCGCGGTCTGGATCGCCACGAGCATGGACGCCCTCTTCGCGGGGGTGGGCGCCTGGGGCGTGGCCCTGCTGGTGTCCGGGGGCGCGGGGAGCGCGGGGAGCGCGGGGAGCAGGGCACGCGTCCTTTGCGGGGCGGCGGCGGGAGTGCTGCTGGGGGCGCTGCCGTACCTCAGCTACGGCCTCGTGCCCTACCTGCTGATCCCGGTGGTCGCCGCGGTCGTCACGCGGATCTCCCGCGCGGCCGCGATCGCCTGCCTGGCGGGGGTGGCGGCGGTCACGGCCGCGTTCGCCGCGGGCGGCTTCCTGTGGCCTTCGGGGGTGCTCGCCACTCACGCGGAGTGGGCCGCCGACCCCGGCGCGGCCCGGCCCTACCTCTACTTCCTGGTCGCGAATCTGGCCGTGCTGGCGCTGCTGACCGGCCCGGCCACCGCCGCGGGCCTGGTGCGGACGACCCCCGGCGGCGTGCGCGCCCTGGTCGCGGCGGCGATCGTGGCCGTGCTCGCCCTCGACGTCAGCGGGGTGACCAGGGGAGAGGTCGAACGCATCTGGGTTCCCTATGCCGTCTGGATCGTCCTGGCCGCCGTCCGGTCCCCCGGCCGGCGATGGCTCGCCGCCCAGGCACTGACGGGACTCCTGCTGCAGGGACTCGTCATCTCCCCGTGGTGACCGGGCGCCACCGGCGCGGCGCCGCTCCTCGCCGAAGGCGGTGCGCCGCGGTCGGCCGGACGATGAGCCGGGCCTCACCTGGAGGCGTTCGTCCGCATCCTCACCGTCAGTCTCACCGTCAGCCGAGCGGGGCGGTGGAGAACTCCTTCATCCCGTCCGCGAACGGGATCGTGGCGCGAAAACCCAGTCCGGTCCGCGCGCGCTCCGAGCCGGCGACGATGTGGCGCACGTCGCCCAGCCGGTACTCGCCGGTGGTCACGGGCGCCGGGCCGCCGCGCTCGTCCGCGAGCGCCGCGGCCATCTCCCCGACCGTGCGCGGCTCCCCGCTGGCGATGTTGTAGGCGGTGAGCGTTCCCGGGGCCGAGGCGCCGAGGGCGCCGAGCGTGCCGAGGGCGCCGAGTGCCGCGAGGTTGGCCGCGGCCACGTCGCGCACGTGCACGAAGTCCCGGCGCTGCCGGCCGTCCTCGAACACGCGCGGGGCCCGGCCCGCCTCCAGCGCCGACCGGAAGATGGCCGCCACCCCCGCGTACGGGGTGTCGCGCGGCATCCGGGGCCCGTACACGTTGTGGTAGCGCAACGCGACGGCGGCGCCGCGCGTCTCGCGCGCCCAGTTCGCCGCCAGGTGCTCCTGGGCGAGCTTGGTCGTGGCATAGGCGTTGCGCGGGTCGGCCGGGGCGTCCTCGCCGATGACGGCGGACGTCACGGGAAGCCCGCAGCGCGGGCACCGGGGCTCGAACTCTCCCCGGTCGAGGTCGTCGCGGCTCCTGGGCCCCGGCCGCACCCTGCCGTGGGCCTCGCAGTCGTAGGCGCCCTCGCCGTACACCACCATCGACGAGGCCAGCACCAGCCGCCCGACACCGTGCCGCGCCATGGCGGCCAGCAGCGTGGCGGTGCCCAGCACGTTCACCGAGGCGTAGTCGGGGAGATCGGACACGTCCACTCCCAGCCCCACCTTCGCCGCCTGGTGCACCACGGCGTCGACGCCGCCCAGCGCGCGGTCCAGCGCCGCGCCGTCGCGCACATCCCCGCCGCCCGCCCGCGAGTCGAAACCGACGACCTCGTGCCCGGCCCTCTCCAGGGCCTCGACCACGTGGCTTCCGATGAACCCGGCCGAGCCGGTGACCAGTGTCCTCATGCGGCGACGCTATCCCCGTCCCCGCTCGCGCGAAGGAGGCGCGGCGACGACGTTCGCATCTCGTAAGGACATGTCCCGCGCTGCGTGAAGGTGGCGGACGAGGCCGATCTCGGAAACGTTCTTGGTCAGCTCGACGGTGACCCAGCCCGCTATGTCCACCAGCCTCTGTTCCCGTCCCCACGGCAGGCCGGCGGTCCTGTCGGTGGAGTCGAGGTCGGCGTCGGTGAGCGGCAGCAGGGCCGCCCGCCAGTCGTCCCTCAACCCGCGCAACCAGTCGGCCGCGGCCGCGGTGCCGCCCGGCCAGGTGATCTCCTCGCGCGCGGGTGCCCCGGATCCGAAGCAGTGTCCGAGGGTGGTCGTCCACCAGAAGCCGATGTGCCAGGTCAGCCACCCGATGGAGACGACCGGCGCGGGATCGGGCTCCGGCACCTCCCAGTCGGCCACCCAGCGGCCCTGACCGTCCGGCCGGACGGTCCAGCAGCCCGCCGCGGGCTCCCAGAGGCAGGCCTGGTCGTCGAGGTCCTTCAGGTGGTACTCGAACAGCGCCCATGCGATGTCGAGCTGCCGGATCAGTAGATCAACGCGAGGTACGGTCACCCGGGCACTCTGGCACCGCTCCCGGCCGGCCTGCCACCTGTTTTCACCGGCCGGAAGGGCGGCGTGCGGGCCGGGTGACGTGCGGGCCGGGCGGTGTGCGGGCCGACGCGGGCCGGGCACGGGCGGATCTCGCCGGGCCGTCACCGGTGGCGCCCGCCCGCCGTACGCGCCGCGCGCCGCCGGTGACGGCCCGGTACTTCCGCGGTGCGGGAGACTGGGGAGGTGACCATCGAGAACAGCCGTCCCGGTCCGCCCGCGACCAGCGTCTCCATCGTGTTGCTCACGCTGGCGCGCCGGATCGAGACCGAGCTCAACGCCGCCCTCGCGCCGCTCGATCTCACGGTCAGCAGGCTCGGTCTGCTCGGTCACATCGCCGGCGTGCCCGGAGTGTCGTTCAGCGACCTGGCACGCATGTCCGGCACGACGGTCCAGAGTGTCCACAGCGCGGTGAAGGTGCTCGCCGGCGCCGGGCTGGTGCGCGACAACACCGCCCGCGCCGGCTCCGCGTCGGCCATCGAGATCACGCCCGACGGGGCGCGCCTCCTCGACGCGGCGGCGGGCGCGATAGCCGAGGTCGACGACCTGCTGTTCGGCCCCGCCGCGGATCCGATCCAGCGGCAGGTCGCCGGTGCCGTACGCGCCGCGTTCGGGGGTCCCGCCACGCCCTGATCCACCCGCCCGGCGCCCGTGCGTCACGTCCCCTCCCTTCAGCTTCAGTCTGGCTGAAGCTTCCGTGTTAGGCTTCAGCCTGCCTGAAGGTCGTGAGGAAGGGAGAACCCGTGGAAGCCGTGTTGCTGTCGATCCATGTGCTCGCCGGCATCGTGTTCGTCGGGGGTTCGGCCGTCGCGACGAGCCTGTTCCCCCGCTACGCGCCGGTCGCCGCCGGCGTTCCCGCGGGTCCGGCCATGGGGGCCGAGGCCGGCTTCCCCCCGGAAGCCCCGGCGCCCCCGGAGGGCTCCGGGGAGCGGAACCGGGCCGTGGCCGTCGCGCTGCACCGCATCACCCGGGTCTACGGCGTCTTCGGCGTCGTCGTGCCCGTCGTCGGGATCGTCCTGGCCCTCGTCCAGGGCCGGATGGGCGAGGGGTGGATCCTCGTCTCCATCGCCCTCACCGCGCTCGCGGGCGGCCTGCTGGCTCTGCGGATATATCCGGAGCAACGCGACGCGCTCGCCGTGCCCGACGACGGCGGGCGCCTGCGCGGGCTGTCCATGGTCGCCGGGATCTACAACCTGCTGTGGGCGGGCGTCGTCGTCCTGATGATCGCCCGCCCGGGGGCCTATCCGTGAGCGTGCCCTCGGGCGACGGGCCGGTTCGTGAGCACGTCCCCGGGTGACGGGCCGCGGGGACGTCCCGCAGGCCCGTCGTCTCGCCACCGCCCGCCGCCCCGTCAGCTCGACGGCACCCTCCGGTAGGCGCTGAGCACCTGGAGGGCCCGCAGGGTCTCGACCCCCCGGTACTCCAGGGTGGCGGCCGCGCCGGGAGGCTCCCAGGTGATGGCCCACCCTCCGTCGGGCTGCTGGTCGGCCGCCAGCCGGTCGAGGTGGCCCTCGATCACCTCGTCGGTGAACAGCCGGCGCCAGCGGCTGCCGGGGTGGGGGGCGAGGTGCAGGGGGGTGACCCCGTACTCCGGGTCCGCGGGATCGCTCCGGTACCACTTCAGCTCGGGAAGCCACTCGGGCACCCGCTCGGCGAGGCGTTCGGCCCGATCGCGGTCCGGGACGTGTTCGAGGAAGACGAGCGTCTCGGACATGGCGTGCGCGTCCTCGGGGAAGCCCTTCTCCAGTGCCGACCAGCACCAGTCGGTGGCCCGGGTGAGCCACGGATGCTCCACGCCCATCCGGTGCAGCAGCCCGGCCAGCCCGGCGGTGGGGTTCAGCCCCGGCGTGTAGGTCCACTCCGACCAGTGCACGGCCCTCGGATAGGCCTCCATGACCGGCAGGGACAGGGGAACCGCCCCGTCGGGCGCGGCGACCGTCGCCAGCCAGTCGCACGCCTCCGGCACCAGCGGGCCGGTCGCCGGCACACCGGCCGCCAGCAGTGTCTGGAACGCGATCTCCACGTCGATGGGCAGGCTGTCGGGGCAGCGCTTGTCGGGTTCGAGACCGTGGCCGAAGCCGCCGTCCGCGTTCCGGTGGCCGCGCAGGGCGTCCACCACCCCGGTGGCGGGCGCCCCCTGGAAGAGGGTGGCGAACAGGCGGCGTTCGAGCAGGCGCCCCTCGCGGAGGACGAAGGCCCGAGCGGTGTCGAGGATGCTGTCACTCATGGTGTCCCATGCTGCCGGGTGACCGGCCCGGCCGTCTTGTAGGAATCGGACGCCGCCCGTCCGTCACCGCGCGCGGCGGGTCCGCTCCGGCTGCCAGAGGGGCTCGGCGGACTCCCGGACCTCCCCGCCGGCGCCGAAGATCAGGAACCGGTCGAAGTCGTCGGCGAACCACCGGTCGTGGGTGACGGCGAGGACGGTGCCGGAGAAGGAGGCGAGCCCGTCCTGGAGCGCCTGCGCGCTGGCCAGGTCGAGGTTGTCGGTCGGCTCGTCGAGCAGCAGCAGGGTGGCTCCCGACAGTTCGAGCAGCAGGATCTGCAGGCGTGCCTGCTGGCCGCCGGAGAGGGTCTCGAAGGGCTGCCGGCCGGCGGGGGCGAGCTCGTAGCGGGCGAGGGCGGCCATGGCGTCGTTGAGCGTCAGCGACCCGGCGGTCGTGACGATGTCGGCGGGAGTCCGCCCGGCGAGGTCGGGCCGGGCGTGCGTCTGGACGAAGTGGCCGGGCACGACCCTGGCCCCGAGTTCCACGGTGCCCCGGTGGCGTACCGGCGGGGGTGCCGGGGCGGGCGACGCCGGCACCCGGGGGGGCGCGCCGCTCCCCGTTTCGGCCAGCAGCTGCAGGAAGTGGGACTTGCCGGAGCCGTTCGGGCCGAGGATCGCCACCCGCTCCCCGTAGTGGATCTCGATGTCGAACGGCTCCGTCAGGCCGGTCAGCTCCAGGCGGGTGCAGGTGAGCGCGCGCTTGCCGGTACGGCCGCCGCTCAGGCGCATCCGGACGTTCTGCTCCCTGGGCGCGCTCTCGGGCGGGCCCGCCTCCTCGAACCTGCCCAGCCGGGTCTGGGCGGCCCGGTAGGCGGAGGCGACGGAGTCGTTGTTGGTCGCCCTCTGGCGAAGGGTGTGGACCAGTTTCCTGAGGCGGGCGTGCTCCTCGTCCCAGCGGCGGCGGCGCTCGTGCAGGCGCTCGTTGCGGTCGAGGCGGGCCTGGGCGTAGGTGGCGAAGTTCCCGCCGTGGGTCCACACCCCGCGTGACTCCACGGTGATGACGCGGGTGGCCGTGTTGGCGATCAGCCGGCGGTCGTGGGAGACGAGCAGGACGGTCTTCCGGGTGGCCCCCAGCTGCTCCTCCAGCCACTGCTTGCCGGAGACGTCCAGGTAGTTGTCGGGTTCGTCGAGCAGCAGGACCTGGTCGGGGCCGCGCAGGAGCGCCTCCAGCGCGAGCCTTTTCTGCTCGCCGCCCGACAGCGTGCCGACGTCGCGGCCCGCCACCCGCTCGTAGCCGGCGCCCATGGCCGAGGTGGTGCAGGCGCTCCAGGTGACCTCGAGGTCGTAGCCGCCGGCGTCGGCGTAGTCGCCGAGGGCGCGGGCGTAGGCGAGCTGGGTCTCCTCCAGGTCGCGTTCCTCCAGCGCGCGCTCGGCCCGCTCCAGCTCGGCGGTCGCGGCGCGCACGCGTTCCGGGGCCACCGCCAGCAGCAGCTCGCGTACCGTCAGGCCGCCGCGGAGGCCTCCGATGAACTGGCGCATCACGCCGAGCCCGCCGGACGCGGTGATCCGCCCGGCGGAGGGGGTGAGGTCGCCGGCGATCAGCCGTATCAGGGTGGTCTTGCCCGCGCCGTTGGGACCGACCAGTGCCGCGGTGACGCCGTCGCCGACGCGGAAGGACACCTCGTTGAGCAGCAGCCGCCCGTCCGGCAGCACGTAGGTCAGCTCGTCGGCCTCGACATGTCCCACGGTCGCGTCCTCTCGAAGGCGGCAGTCTCCCTGGTGGTGGAGAGAAACCGCAGTTAGAACATTGGTCATACACTATGAACATTGATTGACCCGCTTCTCAAGCCATTAAGATCTCCGGAGTGGACGAGGCGGGGATCGGAGGAGCGTGAGCGCTACGCCGGGCAGGAGAACGCGGCGCCAGAGCGGTGAGGCGGCGCCGGGGGTGTGGCTGCGCCCCCCGCGCGCGGGCCGGGCCGAGCCGGTGGTCACCCTCGGGCGGATCGTGGCGGCGGCCGTGGAGCTGCTGGACGAGGAGGGGGCCGACCGGCTGACCATGCGCCGGCTCGCCGAGCGGCTGGGAACCGCCGCCACCACGCTCTACCTGCACGTCGAGACCAAGGACGACGTGCTGGACCTCGCGCTCGACGCCGTGTTCGGCGAGGTGCCCGTCCCGCCGGGGCCACAGGGCGCGTGGCGTGACGACGTCACCGCTCTGATCGCCGAGTGGCGCGCCACCATGCTGCGCCACCCGTGGTCGGTGAGGGCGCTGGACCGCCCCCTGCTGGGCCCCAACGTCCTGGCCCGCACCGAACACCTGCACGCCGTGCTGGCGGGGGCGGGTCTCACCGGCCCGCGTCTGACCGCCGCCGCGTACGCCCTGGCCAACTACGTCATCGGTTCCGTGACGATGCAGGTCGCCGGGGCCGGGTACGGCGAGGCCGAGTGGAAGCGGGCCGCCGACCTGCACGTGCTGGCGCGCCGCGAGCTGTATCCGACCCTCGCCGCGCACGGGTCCCCGATCGGCAACGACTGGGACCCGGTGTTCACCGCCGGGCTGGACTGCCTGCTGGACGGCATCGAGTCGCGGATCCGGTGAGACGAAGCCTGAACTTCCCTTTCATTCCCTATCACTCCCTATTCTGTCCCATGGTGAGGTACTTTAGAGGAAATCAAAGGATTTCCGGGGGAATTGGTGTCTCAGCCCTACTCGGTCGAACAGGTGGCGAACCTGCTGGGCCTGCACGCCAAGACGGTGCGCACCTACGTGCGCGACGGGCGGCTGAAGGCCGTCCGCATCGGCAAGCAGTACCGGATCGCGCGCGAGGACCTGGAGGCCTTCACCGGCCACCCGGTGACACCGCCCGCCGGTGAGACGGCCGGGCGCCGGCGGCACGTCGAGGTGTCCAGCATCGTGCAGATCGACGCGATCGGTTTCGAGGCGATGAGCCGTCTGAGCAACACGCTCATGGCCCTCGCCGCGGGCGGTGCCCCCGACGAGGGGCGCCTGCGCGTGGAGGTCGTCTACGACGAGGAGAGGGCCAGCATGAAGATCATCGTGCTGGGCGGTCTGGACGGCACCGCGGAGCTGCTCAAGGTCATCGACATGCTCGCCAAGGAGAGGCCGTGAACGGCGTCTACACCTCCGAGGAAGGCGCCCGTGCCGTCGGGCGAAGCTGCCGCGCGCTGCTGGAGCGCTGGCCGGTGCCCGCCGAGCACCTGCGCGTGCCGACCCGGCAGGGCGAGACCTTCGTCGTGGCCTGCGGGCCCCGGGACGCCCCGCCGGTGCTGCTGCTGCACGGTTCCGGCGCCAGCAGCGCGATGTGGATGGAGGACGTGGCCGCCTGGTCGCGGCACCTGCGCCTGTACGCCGTCGACACGATCGGCGAGCCCGGCCTGAGCGCCCCCTCGCGGCCCGCCCTGGACTCCGACGCCCACGCGCTGTGGCTCGACGACGTGCTGGCCGCCCTCGCCGTCCGGCGCGTCTCCATCGTGGGAACCTCGCTCGGCGGCTGGTTGGCGGTGGACTACGCGACGCGGCGCCCCGGACGAGTCGCCCGCCTGGCGCTGCTGTGCCCCAGCGGCATCGGCAAGCAGAAGTACGGGGTGCTTCTCCTGGCGCTGCTGCTGATGCCGTTCGGCCGGTGGGGGAGGGGCAGGACGATGAGACTGGTCCTTGGCCCGGCAGCGTCCCCGGCGTCCTCAGCGTCCTCAGCGTCCCCGGCGTCCCCGGCGTCTGCTGTATCTTCGGCGTCTGCTGTGTCTTCGGCGTTTGCGACGTCCCCGGAACCTCCGCCGCCCTCGGCGGAGCCGATGCGGGCGTACGGCGAGCACGCGATGCTCGTGCACGGGCACTTCCGGCCCCGCCGCGAGAGAATCCCGGTGTTCGACGACGACACCCTGCGCCGCCTGAGCATGCCGGTGCTGGTGACGGTCGGCGGGCGCGACGCGCTCCTGGACTCCCGCGACACCCGGCGGCGGCTGGAGGCCGCCGTGCCGCACGCGACGGTCCGGCTGCTGCCCGGCGCCGGGCACCTCCTGCGAGGGCAGACCCTGCCGATCCTGGACTTCCTGAGCTCCCGGGAGGAAGGGCCCACCGCTCCGGAAAGTTTTTAATCTACAATGTAAAGGCGTCCGCCGGGTTCAAAACCGTTCAGGCGGGCGGACGCCTGACCCGCCATCCCTCGCCGGCGATCCCGCGCGGATTCCGGTTCACCTGGTGACAGGGCCGGAACGCGCGGCCGATACGCTCGCGGCCGGAAAGGGGGGCGGGATGCTCTTCGCTGTCGCGGCCGTGTTCGGGCTCACCTGGTGGCTCGGGTGTTACGTGATCGCGCGGGATCCCCGGGAGCGCGGGCCGCGGCGGGCCGGGCTGGGGCTGCTGGCCTACGGTGCCGCGCTCGCGATCGCCCAGGTGCTCACCGCGGTACCCGGGCCCGCGGCCGAGGTCCTGGGCGCGGTCGAGACCACGCTGGTCCACCTGCCGGCGCTGCTCTGGACGGGGGCCGTGCTGACCCTCGTTCCCCGCGGCGAACGGCTGGACCGGGCCTGGTCCAGGGGGCTCGTCCCGCTCACGCTCGTGGCGTTCGCGTGGCTGGTGGCGTCCGGACCGGGATCGGGAGGGGACCTCGCGGCGCGGGTGGTGATCGGGGTGTTGCTGCTGGGACCGCTGGCCGGGGTGCTGGTGCTGCTCGTGCGGGCCAGGCCGCCGCGGGCCGGGTGGCTGGCGGCGGTCGCCACGCTGTTCTTCGGGCTGGGGGCCGCGTTGCTCATGTTCCCGCTGTTCGGCCCGCCCGGCCTGCTCTCCGTCATCGCCGTCGACGTGGACATGGTCCTGCTGGGCGTGGCCATCGCGATGTCCAGCGCGTTCCAGGCGGGCGAGGCGCTCTGGCGCGACATGCTGCGGTCCCTGCTGGGGGCGGCGGTCGTGGCCGTCGCGTCCGGCGGCCAGGTCGCGCTGGCCGTCGCGCTCGGCGGGCCCGCGCCCGCCCTCTCGGCGCTGCTGTTCGGCGTGATCGCGGTGGCCGTCGCCGTACAGACGCTGGCCGGTCCGGTGCACCGGGCGCTGGACCGGATCGCCTTTCCCGGTGATCCGCGGATCCGCCGCGAGCGGGCCGAGCTGCGCGAGACGTCCGAGGCGCTGCCGCGTCGCGAGCAGGGTCCGCCGCCGCCGGACGAGGCCGAGTTCGTACGGCTGACGCGGCGTGCCCTGGCCAATTACGGGGATCTGGGCAAGCTCGCCAGCAGCCCGCTCGCGAACCTGCCGGTGATCGGGGCGCGGGTCACCGGTGGCAGCCCGCTGGAGCGGGCCGCAGAGCTGAAGCACCTGCTGCTGGAGAGCATCCAGCGGCTCAAGCCCCGCGAAGGGGAATTCGGCACCAGCGAGGAGTGGCGGTTCTACAACGTCCTGTACTTCCCGTACGTCCGGGGGCTGCGTCCCTACCGGCGCGGGGCCGGCCGCGGCGGGCTCGCCGCCGCCGAGCGGCAGGCGTTCGACTGGTTCGTCCGGGAGGTTCCCGAACGCACGCTCTACAACTGGCAGAACGCGGCGGCCAAACTCGTCGCGGATGATCTTCGCCGGGAGAACTGGCAGTGAATGGCAGTGCCATGTCTGCAGATGGCAGCGGGTGAGGCGGTGTGCTGAGCGTGTCGGAAGCCCCGACGCCTTCCGCGAAGCCGGAAGCCCGCATCCTCGGCGAAGGAGACATCGATGAGCACGACCACGCTCACCTCCCGTACCCCTCTGCTCACCCGCGTGCTGCGGACGGACGCCCTCCTCACCGGAGGGTTCGCGCTCGGCCTGGCCGTCGCGGCGGCCCCGCTGGCCGATCTGCTCGCCCTGCCCGAGCCGCTGCTCCGCTGGGCCGGGATCGGGCTGCTGCCGTTCACCGCGTTCGTCGCCTACCTCGCCGGCCGTCCGGTGCCGCCCAGGGGAGGCGTCTGGACGCTGATCGCCGTCAACGCGCTGTGGGCCGTGGACAGCGTCCTGCTGCTGTTCACCGGCTGGGTGGATCCCAATCCGCTGGGCGTCGCGTTCGTCCTCGCCCAGGCTCTCCTGGTCGGCGCCTTCGCCGAGCTCCAGTACGTCGGGTTGCGCCGCGCCTGACCGCGCGTCGCCGGAGGTCCCGTCGTCGAAGGTCCCCGCCGCGCCCGGCACCGGCGGCGGGGCCTTTCCGCTCACCCGATGCGGATGACGTGTTTGCCGCGTACGCCGCCGGCCTCCAGTGCCCGGTGGGCCTCGGCGATGTCGGCGAGGGGATGGATCGTGTCGACGACCGGCCGCAGGTCCCCGCTCTCCACCAGCCGGGTCAGGTCGGCGAAGAGCCGGTGGGTGGGGTTGCCGGTCAGCTTCTCGGTCTTAAACGATCGAGCTTGCAGCTCCTCGCCGTCGATGGGTTCGACGGTTCAGGCCGCGTCGTCGGCAGCGTGACTCACTGCCCAGCCCGCCACACCGCGCGAGGCGATGTTGCGGGCCGCGTTGACGTCGGCGTGCTCAGCGAAACCGCACGACGTACAAAAGAAGGTCGCCTGATCAGGCCGGTTGTTCTTGTCCACATGCCCGCAGCAGGAACAGGCCTGCGAGGTGTAGGCCGGATCGACGTGAACAACTGCGACGCCCTGACGGGCGGCCTTGTAGGCGATGAAGCTCCCCAACTGGTGGAAGCTCCACGCATGCAGCGTGACCCGCTGGGGCTTGCGAAGCCGTACCCGCTCACGGATACCCCGGAGATCTTCCAGGGCGATCCCGCATCCGGTGCGTTCTGCCTCGGTCACGATCTGCTTGGCGATGGTGTGGTTGGTGTTGGCGGCGAAGCGGGCCTCGGCCCGGCGGCGCCGCTTCAGCAGCCGCTTGGCGGACTTGGTCTGCTTGGCCTGCAGGCGGCGGCGCAGCTCGCGGTGGCGATGGCGGACCGCGTTCAAGCCCTTGCCGCTGTGACGAGTCCCGCCGCTGGTGGTCGCGAGGTTGACGATCCCCAGATCCACCCCCACAAATCCGTTCGGAACGGTGAGCGGCCGGTCGGGGAGGTCGCAGGTGGCGATCAGAAACCACATCCCGTCACGCGTGAGCAGGTCCGACTCGCCCCGCCGATACGCGGCAAGGGTCATGATCTGCTCGGCGGACCCGGTGAACGCCACCCCCCGCAACCGCCCGGCGGTCGTCCAGATGCTCACCGTGCGCGCGTCGAGCTGCCAGGACAGGCAGCGGTCGTCGAACGGCTGCGCCGCGCCGGGGCGAAAGACGATCGGTTTGGACTGCGCGCGCAGGCGGCGCGGTGACCCTGGTGCTCCCAGGTTCCCGGCGCGGACGTTGGCGTGCAGCGTGGCGTAGGCGTGGACGACCTTCTTGATCACATGCTGGGCGGCCTGCGCTCCCAGCCCGGCGGCCTTCAGCTCACCATAGGTGATCTTACGCAGCGCGTACTCGCCTCTGACGCCGCCGGCGAACGCCGCCGCAGAGACCAGGTTCGCGGCCTCGTTGACCGCGCGCAGGGTCGCCTCCAGCGCCGCCGCCTGCTCGGGCGTCGGCAGGAGTCTCACCTGCACCACCAGCTTCACCTCGCCCACAATAACGTTCGGTCCATGTCAGCGACCTGAGAACCCGACTCCGGCATTCACCCGGGGGCGAACCGTTGTCCGCGCACCGCACGCGCATCCGGCCTGCATCCCCACCTATCGGCAGATACCGGCGCGACGTCTTCACCGACGAACCACTACGCCCCTGCGCCCCTGCGCGGAAATCATGATCGGGGTGTGCGATGGCTTCGGCACCCCGCTCGTCGCCTTCAACACCGATCACGACCAGGTGCCCGACCGGGTGCACCTGCTCGTCCACCCCCACCCCCGCCCAAGGTCGCCCTCTCGACCCTGGTCAACTCCCCCTCAGGGGGCCTCTGTGCCCGCCTGCCGTGCAAGGAGTACTCCGCCCACGTCCACACGCCCCCGTGGGGCGGCCATTTCCGGTCGCCGTCCTCCTGCGCCGCCCCCCTTGTGGCGGTGCACCCTTGAGCATCATCAAGAAGTACATCGAAAACCAGAAACGCCCGGACCAACGACCAGACGTTCACAACCCCGGGACCGGGAAGCGATTCCTCCCGGGCGTGAACGCCCAGGGTTCCTCGCTAGACAACGCTGAACCTCACGCGCCGCGAGCCGAACACGGTGGACGTGAGGATGTACGACAGTGACGAGAGCATGTGCCGGGAATCGAAGGTGATCGTCACCATCCGTTCTCTCGGCGCCAGGAGCCGGTGGAAGGCGCTGAGTTCGGTGCCGATCGCGGTGTCGAGAACGACGTCGAAGGGGTCGAGGTCGGCCGGGCTGGTGGTTGCGTAGTCGAAGATCTCGTGGGCGCCGAGGTCTCTCACGAAGTCGAGGTTCCCGGCGCCGGCGAGTGCGGTCACGTGCGCGCCGTACGCCCGTCCGAGCTGGACGGCGACGCTGCCGACCCCGCCGCTCGCGAGCCGCGGCCGGGGAGATCGAACAGCCAGGTGGCGCCCAGCCTCAGCAGCAGCCGGTGGAGGGTCAGGCACAGCCACATCACGAGGGCGGTCAGGGCGACCGGTTCGACGACGGCGAGCACGATCCGCAGCCCGCCGTCCATGCCGGTCGACAGCAGCGGCACGAGAGCCAGGTGCAGCAGCGCGAGCAGGGGCATGTGGATGACGTAGACGGGCAGGGTGCGGCGTCCCAACCTCGCCAGCGCGTTCCCGAGCGTGGCGCGGCGGCCGAGCAGCGCCGCGGCCGTCACGCCGAAGACCGTCGCGACGGCGCAGACCACCGGCCAGACACCGGGCCAGGCCCGGGAGCCGGTCATCGCGACCACCGCCAGGCACCCGGCGTAGCAGGCGCCGGTCAGGGCCAGTCGTCCCCAGCCCGCGGTGGCGGCCAGCCGCTCGACGTACGGCCGGAAGTACAGCCCGGCGAGGAAGAAGACGAGGTTCTGGTACAGGCCGGCACGGTTGCCCGGTGCCTCCAGCAGCCCGGCCGACGCCACGGCCGACAGCGCCAGCGCTCCCCCCAGCACCAGGGCGACCGGGACGCGGCGCGCAGCTTTGGCGAGGGCGAAGTACAGGGCGAGCGCGTAGAGGTACCACAGGTTGGACGGGGTGATCGTGAGCTGGGCCAGCAGGTCGGCGACGTCGTCGGCGCGGGCGGTGTCGAAGGACGGCACGAGCGCCAGGACCGCGGTGTGGATCAGCAGCCATACCGCGTAGAGGTAGAGGAAGCGGCCCACCTTCGAGCGGCGTACGACCCGCCACGGCCGGGCCACCGCTCCGGCGGCGAACATGCCGGAGATGGTGAAGAAGAGCGGCATGCGCAGCGGCAGCAACTGCTCGGTCAGGGCGCCCCAGGCCCCCGGGATCGGCGGCGACACCCCCCAGTCGATCCGCAGGTAGTGCTTCACGACGACGTGCCAGAGCACCACGAGCAGGATGCACACGCCCTTGGCCACGTCGGCCCAGAGCGCGCGCTCCGGCCTTTCGTCTCCCGGCACACCGCGGGCCTCTCCCGCCGTGCTGCGGGCTTCTCCCGGCAGACCATGGGCTTCTTCCGGGACACCGCGGGTACGGGCAGAGCGCATGGGGCGGCACCTCCGGGGGACGGGCGCGCGACGGTCGCGCGCACCGGCCACCTTGCGCGGTGCAGATGTCCGTGCCGCCGGGACCGCGTATCCGGGGCCGCTCAGCTGTGCATCGGGTGTGTATCAGCCCGGAGGCCGCCCATCGCCCCGGAAGCCGTAGAGGCCGCGGGAAACGCGGAGACCTCAGGAGCCTTCGGGGTCTCGAAGGCGGAGCGTGGCGACCGCGCCGCCGTCCGCGGCGTTGGCCAGGGTGAGGGTGGCGCCGATCACCTGGGCCTGGCCCAGGGCGATGGTGAGTCCCAGGCCGTGGCCGCGACCGCGTTCGGCCGTGCCGGTGCGAAAGCGCTGCGGTCCCTCCGCCAGGAGGACGCCGGGGAATCCGGGACCGTGGTCGCGCACGACGATCGTCGTGCCGTCCACGGTGACCTCGACCGGCGCGCGGCCGTGGCGGTGGGCGTTGGCGACGAGGTTGGCGAGGATCCGGTCGAGGCGGCGCGGGTCGGTCTCGGCCCCGGTGTCCCCGGCGGCCCCGGTGACCGTGAGCCGCGCCTGGAGCCCGGTCCTGGCCAGGCAGTCCTCGACGACGTCGCCCAGCGCCACGGGCCGGGGATCGGCGTGTTCCGTGCCCGCGTCGAGGCGGGATATCTCCAGCAGGTCCTCCACCAGGGCCCGCAGTACCCGCACCCGGTCCCTGACCAGGTCGGTGACCTCACCCTCCGGCAGCAACTCGGTGGAGGTGACCAGGCCCATCAGCGGGGTGCGCAGCTCGTGGGCGACGTCGGCGGTGAAGCGCTGCTCGCTCAGCAGCCGCTCCTGCAGGCTGTCGGCCATCGAGTCGACGGTGGCCGAGATCTCGGTGATCTCGTCACCGTCCCGGCCGCCCTCCGCGGTCCGGGCGTCCAGGTCGCCGTCCGCGATACGTCGCGCGGTCCTGGCCACCCGTCTCAGCCGCCGGCTGGGCAGCTCGGCGGCCAGCGCCGCGGAGGGTACGACGACCCCGAGCGTGGCCAGCGCGGCCATCACGATGTGCCGGTCGAGCGCCTGCCTGCTGCGCAGTTCGACGCCCATGTCGATCTGTACGGCCACCACCTGGTCGCCGACGGGCTCGGCCGCCCACATCCAGGGGATGTCCGGGTTACGGTCGTCGTACCAGGTGCCGGCCTTCCCGGTGCTCCTGACCTGCTGGAGCAGCGCGGGCGGGACGCGCGCCGGGTCGGGCTCGCCGCTCCACGCGCCGCCCGGGCGCCGGTGGTTCTCCACCGCGGACACCAGCGCGGTCAGGGCCTGCTCCCTGCCCAGGTCCATGGAACGATCGAGGGTGCTCCGATGCACCAGCACCCCGACGGCCAGCGCCACCGCGCAGGACGCCACGGTCACCAGCGCGGCGATCTTCCAGCGCAGCGACCTCCAGCTCGGCAGCCCGCGTGCCGGCCGGGCGGCGGCGTGTCCCATCTCAGCGCCGCAGCTTGTAGCCGAACCCGCGGACCGTCTCGATCCGATCGGCGCCGATCTTCTTGCGCAGCCGCTGCACGCACAGGTCGACCACGCGGCTGTCACCGTCCCACCCGTAGTCCCAGACGTCGCGCAACAGCGTGTGCCGGTCCAGCACGATTCCCGGATGCGCCGCGAACTCCAGCAGCAGCCGCAGCTCGGTGGGGGCCAGCGTGACCGGCTCACCGGCCAGGAGCACCTCCAGGCCGCCGGTGTCGATGGTCAGATCGCCGAAGACCAGGTCACCGCCGGAGACGGGCTCCGGCGCGTGCCCGGCAGCCGGGGCGAAGGTGGCCCGGCGCAACAGCGAGCGGATCCTGGCCACCAGCACGGACGTGTCGACCGGCTTGACGACGTAGTCATCGGCCCCGGCCTCCAGGCCCGACACCACATCCAGCGCGTCACCCCGCGCGGACATCATCAGGATCGGGACCGTGCTGGACTCCCTGATCCTGCGGCACAGCCCGATGCCGTCCAGGCTCGGCAGCATCACATCCAGCAGCAGGAGATCGTGCCGCCCGTCCCGGAAGAGTTCCAGGCCGGTCAGGCCGTCGCCGGCCACGGACACCTCGTAGCCGTAGCGCTCCAGTGCCATCGAGACCGTCTTGCGGATCACCGCGTCGTCCTCGACGAGCAGCACGGTGACAGGAGCGGCCGGTGCGCTGTCGACCTTTAAATCGGACATATCTCCCCAAATGCGGCGGATGGCTCACCCAGGACACCATAATCTCTCTTCACGGCGATGCCGCGCGGGACGGATCGGCCGCCTCTCGCGCCGGTCGCGGGAACACCGCGCGGGACGGATCGATCGCCTCTCGCGCCGGATGGCCGGGCACCCTCGGGCCCGCGCGAAGACCCGGGTCCCGCAGGGGCAAAACGGCGGTCCAGCTGCCGAAACACCTGTTGACACCATGGTTCGGGAAGATCAGCCTTGTGGCGTGGATTCCGACGGCGTGATTTCTCCGCGATCTGATCTTGAACTGGCCCGGGCCGGGATCGACGATCCGGCCCCGGCGGCACGGGTACGGCCGCCGGACGGGCCGGGAGTGGTGGTGGCCGAGCTGCCGCGGCGTGCGGTCGTGGTGGAGTTCGCCGGTGCGCGGGGTGGGGTGGCTCCGCTGACCTGGGGGCAGGCGTCGATCTGGCGGCTGACCACGTGGCGGGGTGACGATGATCCCTATTTCAACATGCCCTGGACGTTGCCGGTGTACGGCAGGCGTGATCTTGATGTGGTGCTGGGGGCGGTGCGGCGGCTGTTCGAGCGGCACGAGACGTTGCGGACGAATTTCCGGCCGGGCGTCGACGGCGTGGTGCAGCATGTGGCGCGTTGCGGGCGGCTGGTGGTCGAGATCGTCGAAGTGGGCGGGCGGGTCCGGCCGATGGCGGTGGCCAGGGAGGTGGCCGATGGGTTGGCGGCGGAGGTGTTCGACTACGCGGGTGGGCTGCCGGTGCGGTGCGCGGTGGTGACGGTGGAGGGGCGGCCTCGGGCGGTGGCGTTCGGGGTGTCGCACCTGGCGGCCGATGGGGGTGCGCTGGATCTGCTGGCGGCCGATTGGCGTGCGCTGCTGGCCGGGACCGAGGGATCTGATCCGGGGTGGCAGCCGATGGATCAGGCGTTCTTCGAGCGGGAGGGGGCGGGGGCCGAGCGGGGGGAGCGGGCGTTTCGGCACTGGCGGGCGGTGCTGGAGGAGGCGCCGCGGTCGATGTTCGACTATCCGCCGGCGGTGGCGGAGAAGCCGCGGTTCATCCGGGTGCGGATGGAGTCGGTGGCGCTGGGGGTGGCCGCGGAGGCGCTGGCGGCGCGCTGGCGGGTGAGTTCGGCCAGTGTGCTGACCACGGCGAGCGCGGTGCTGCTGTCGGCGCTGACCGGGCATCGGCGGGTGGTGATGCAGCTCATCGCGGCCAACCGGCATGATCCGCGGATCGGTGTGCTGGTGGGCCCGGCCGCGCAAGACGGGATCTTCACGCTGGACGTGCCGCCCGGCGGCACGTTGGCCGGGGCCACCCGGGCCGGGCACCGGCAGGCACTGACCGCCTACCGCCACGCGCTCTACGAACCGCTGAGGCTGATGGCGATGCGCGAGGATCTCGGCCGCGAACGGGGCGGGCCCATCGACCTGTCGGCCTACTTCAACGACACGCGGGGCGGCGGCGACTGGCCCGACCTGCCCGCGGTGGAGCCGCCGGGAGATCCCGCCGCGATCGCCGCCCTCACCGCGCGGACCACCTTCTCCCCGGCCGGCTCCTGGGAGCACGTGGACGCCACCACGGTCCAGTTCATCACCGGTCAGGCCAGGGACGCCTGCGAGCTCCACCTGCTGGCCGACACCGCCTACCTGCCCCGCACCACGGTGTACGCGCTGCTGCGCGGGATGGAGACCCTGCTGGTCCGCGCGGTCGCCGCCGACGTCCCCCTCGACACCGTCGCCGACCTGTGCGGCATCACCCCGGCCGAGCGTTCCCCCGGCCGGGAACGTTCCCACGGCGGTACCGCCGAGGACCCGGCGAAGGCGCCGGACGCGTCCGCACCCGTCGTGGCCGGGACGGCCGGCGGGTGAACCGAGGGTCCTTCCGAGCCTGAGGGGCGACGGCGAAACCGTCCCGCCGGGGCGGTTTCGCCGTCGCCGGGGGAGCGATGCCGGCGCTCGCCGGGCCGCTTGCTCGGGGTGATTGCCGCGCCTAGCGGAAATTTCTGGATACTCCATGACCTTCCGGTCAACCCGGGGTGTGGCTCAGGGAGTGTCAGGGGTGGCTTTCACCGACGAGAGGAGACCGGGTGGACGCGGATTTCGCGGACTTCGTGCGACATCGGGGAGACCACCATCTGAGAACGGCGGTCCTGCTCACCGGCGACTGGCACACGGCCGAGGACCTGGTGCAGTCCTGCCTCGGCAAGCTGTACCGGGTGTGGCACCGGCTGGACACCAGCAGCGAACCGGACGCCTATCTGCGCCGCATCATGGTCAACACCTATCGATCCTGGTGGCGTGCCCGATGGCGCCGTGAGATCCCGCGCGCCGAACTGCCCGATCTGCCCGGCCCCGGGGACGTGGGGGAGGATCGGGCGGTGGCCGAGGAGGTCCGGAACGCGCTGGCGAGGCTGCCGGTCAGGCAGCGGACGGCTCTGGTGCTGCGCTTCTTCGTGGACCTGCCGGAAACGGAGGTCGCCGAGCTGATGGGCTGCTCGGCGGGAACGGTCAAAACCCACACGCACCGCGGTCTGCGGGCGATGCGCCGGATGATCTCGCCGGACACGATGGTCAACCGAACCGAGGCGGAGGGGAGTGGGATCCGGTGAGACACCGACACGAGGAGCCGTTCATGAACGAGAAGGAACTCCGCGCACTGCTCGTCAGGGCCACCGAGGATCGGCCGGCGGGCATCGACCTCATGCCGGCGATGCCGGCGATACCGGCACCGGCGGCGCCGAGGCGCGGCCCGGCCCGGGTCCTGGCCCCGATCGCCTCGCTGGCCGCCGCGGCGGCGGTGGGGATGGTCGCGCTGCTCCTGCCCGCGAGCCAGTCCTCGGCGCAGGCCCAGGTGGCCGCCGCGGCCGAGAACACCGGCCGGGAGAGCTACCGGATTCACAGCACCAGCGGTGCCAAGACGTTCGACGGTGCCTTCGACCCCGCCCAGCGCGTGGGTGTCATCACGAGGGCCGGCGACGGGGCGGAAACCCGGTTCGTCGGCGACCTGATGTACGTCCGGCAGCAGCGCGATGCGAAGTGGATGGTCTCTCCGCGCGTCGAAGCGGAGCTGAGGAGCGCTCCGCAGGCCGTCGCCCTGGTCAAGCTCGCTCCGCTGGACCCCCAGGCGGCCCTGCAACGACTCCGTTCGGCCACCGAGGTCCGTGAGGACGGCTCCGCCTCCGGCCAGGGCTGGACCGGCCAGAGGTTCACGTTCTCGCTGGAGGGCGCGGACGATCCCGGTCTCAAGGGGGTCGCCGGCGGGCCGGTGGAGATCACCGGAGCCGTGAACGTGGACGACCAGGGGCGGGTCCGGCGTCTGGAGGTCGTCTTCGGCGACACCAGCCAGCGAAACGTCCTGGACTTCGGGGACTTCGGCACCCCGGTGACGGTCACGGCCCCGCCCGCCGACCAGGTGGAGCAGCTACCGGCCGGCAAGCAGGACCACAAGGCGGACCGGGTACCGGCGGGCGCGCCGGACCGTAAGCCGGCCGAGGAGTCGATCGTCAAGCCGGACCAGGGACCGGCGGGCGCGCCGGACCACAAGCCGGCCGAGGAGCCGATCGTCAAGAACCCCTGACCGGCCGTCCGGCATCCGCCGGACCCCGTGTGCCCGGGCACACGGGGTCCGGCGGCTCACATGTGGCGTAACCGATCGCGGAGTGCGCGCGCGACCTGTGCCATGAGCGCCTCGGCTCCGGGCTGGCTGGCGGCCGGCACGCGGGACTCGGTGAGGACGGCGACGCCGAAGACCTGGCCGTCGGCGTGCTCGACGACGCCGACCTCGTGGCGGAGGTTGAGAAGCGTCCCGGTCTTGGAGGACCACTTCGACGCGTCGGAGGTGAAATCGGGTGCCAGCCGGTGCCGCAGGATGTTGTCGGCCATGAGGCCCCGCACGCGCTCGGCGACGCCCGGGTCGATCGCGGACGGCGTCCACAGCGCCCGCAGGAGGTCGATGAACGCTCGCGCGGATCCCGAACTCGCGCGCGTCACGTCGAGCTGCGGGATCCGATGCCCCCGCCCGGCCGTCCCCGCTTCGATGGCGAGGAAGTGGGCGAGGTGGGCGTCGGCCGGGTCGAGGCGTTCCATCGGGGTCTCGACGAGTTCCTGGATGGTGTGGCGGACCGTGATGCCGCGCAGCCCCAGCCCGTGCA
This sequence comes from Streptosporangium sp. LJ11, assembly GCF_051918945.1. Lineage (NCBI taxonomy): Bacteria > Bacillati > Actinomycetota > Actinomycetes > Streptosporangiales > Streptosporangiaceae > Streptosporangium > Streptosporangium sp. LJ11. The sequence goes on along the minus strand of NZ_JBPXMB010000024.1, from coordinate 21,951 downwards.
GCACCGCCGAGACCTCGGCGGGCGGGGTGAGGGCGAACAGCGCGTCCGCCGCGGTGTTGTCGCTCAGGGAGGTGCTGAGGTAGAGCAGGTCGTCGACGGCGATCCTGGCCGGATGCCGGAACCTGCTCAGCCCGGTCGGCCCCGGAGTGACGATCCCGCCCGGCCGCACGAGGATCTGCGTGGAGGCGTCGAGCTCGCCCCTCCGGATGCGTTCGAGCGTCGCGATGGCGAGCGGAATCTTGACGAGCGAGGCGATCGGGAACTCGAGGTCCGGCTCGATGCCGACCTCGTCACCGGAGTGCAGGTCCCGGACGAGGAACGATCCGCGCAGCCCGGCGTCGTCGAGCGTTCGCCGGAGTTCGCGGATCAGGCTCTCGACCTTGATGGCGTCCCTCCGTCCTGTTCGCGCGCGCCGAGACAGCGGGCGATCGCGTGCCACAGCCGGATCCTGATGCGCTCCGCGTCGTCCCCGACGGCGGCCGACACCTCGAAGCCGCGGGCGAGGTGGACCTCGCCGATCGGGCGCCAGTGTAGTCCGAGCTCCTCGGCCTGCCGGACCGAGCACAGGAGGAGATCCGCCGAGCCGAAGACCTCCGCCGCGGCGGAGGCGAGCGTGGCCGCGACGACGACCTGCGCGGGCTGGAGGCCGACGGCGTCCCGGATCCGGAACATCCGGTCGCGGATGTGAGGGACGTCGTCCTCGGGCTGGATCCAGATCCGGCTTCTTCGCGACGACCGCGCGGCGCGGCCGGCCCGGAGGGTCTCGACGTAGACGGCTGCCACCGGGAGATCCGTGGCGCCGGCGAGGCCCAGCCGTACGGACCAGGTCGCGTCGCCGGGCGGTGTCACCGTGAGGGCGGCGCGAACCTCGCGAGATCGGACGAGTTCCGCCCGTTCGGCCGGGGCGGCGGCATGGAAGTCGAGGTGGATGTCGTTGCCGCGGGCCTCCGCGCCGAGGTGCGCGAGGTCGCGAACGGTGCAGATGTCGGGAACGGCGAGACGCAGGGGATTGAGCCTGGCCCGTTCCGCCTCGTGCTCCATGTCGTCGGCCAGGCGGACGAGACGCTTCGCCGACGGAAGCATGTCGCGGCCGAACTGCGTGAGCATCGCCCCGCGTGACGACCGATCGAACAACCGTTCCCCGAGGTGCTTCTCCAGGGCGGCGATCCGGCGGCTCGCGACCGACTGCGGCACGCGCGTGGCCGCCGCACCCTCCGTGAAGCTTCCTCGATCGCTCACGTTGACGAACGCTCTCCAGGCGCCAAGGACGTCCACGAAGCAAGTTTATGCTATTTCAGCATTGAATCGCCTTTTCCATCCTGGATGGCATCGAGCCCCGGTGATCGGGGGCGAGGGCCGGCCCCTCCAGGGGCGGGGTCAGCGGGCGGCGGCGGTCACGGCGGCCACGATCGCCTCGGGGGTCGCCGGCACGGGTGTGCCCTCGACAAGGACGGTCGGCGTGGCGCTCACCCCCCGCTCGATGGCCTTCCGCGTCACGTAGGCGGTCCAGTCGAGGTAGGCGCCGTCGCGCACGCACTCGCCGAACGCCGGGCCGGTGAGCCCGGCCGGGCCGCCGAGCTCGATCAGCTCGTCGTCGGTGAGTCCCGGTCCTTCCTCGGGGGGCTGGCCGGCGAAGAGCGCGCGAGTGTACTCGACGAATCTCCCGCCGTCCGAGGCGCAGCCGGAGGCCGCCGACGCGCGGGAGGAGTACCGGGTGGTCGACAACCTGTCCAGAAAGCCCATCGGGTGACACACCAGGCTGATCGCCCGTTCCCTCACCATCCCGTTCAGTGCCGGCCCGGACGTCTGCTCGAACGTCTTGCAGAACGGGCACAGGAAATCGACGTAGACGTCAACGGTGACCGGGCCCGCACCGACGACGATGCCGTCCCCCTCGGCGGAGGCACCGGCCGGCACCCGGACGGGCGCCGTCGCCCGCTGTGGTCGCGTGCTCATGAGGTCCTCCTCGCGATGTTCGGGGAGAGACCCGGACCCGTGCGCCCGAGAACTCCCCTCTTCCTACCCACCCCCGGGGCGCCGCAGCTTAAGAGCGGTCAAAGCCGGAATCATGGAACGGGCTTCGCGCCGCTCCCGGCACCGGCTTCTCCGGGGGCCTTCACCGGTTCGGAAACCCGTTTGTCACCGGCACCGCTCTGCCAGGAGGATCAGGTTCTCATGAGCCGTCCTGTCATCTCAGAGATCCCGACCGGCCCCGTGGCCGTCCCCGGCGTCGTCGCGGCGCTCGCCGGCGATGACACCGTCACCCCGGTGTGGCGCAACGAGCTCGGCGGCCTGACGTTCCGCCTCGAAGGCGGGCACGGTGCCACCAGATACGTCAAGTGGGTCTCCGCGGGCACCCCGGAGATCGACCTCTCCGGCGAGGCGGAGCGGCTGACCTGGGCGCGGCGATGGGTGACCGTCCCGCGGGTCGTCGAGCACGGTACGGACGCCGACGGCGCGTGGCTGGTCACGGAGGCGGTTCCCGGCCTCTCGGCGGTGGATCCCCGGTGGAGCGTCGACCCGGTGACCGCGGCGGCCGCGATCGGCCGGGGGCTGCGCCTGCTCCACGACGCCCTGCCCGTCGACCTGTGCCCGTACGACTGGGGCGTCGACCGGCGGCTCGTCCGTGCCGACGAGCGCATCGCCGGCGGCGAGGGGCCGGCCGACCGGTTTCCCGAGCATCGGCACCTGGACCTCGCGGAGGCCCGGGCGCGCATCGGCGAGCCGCCCGCCGTCGACCGCCTCGTCGTCTGCCACGGGGACGCGTGCGTCCCCAACACCCTGCTGCACGACGACGGCACGTTCGCCGCGCACGTCGACCTGGGTTCGCTCGGCGTGGCCGACCGGTGGGCGGACCTCGCGGTCGCGGTGTGGAGCATGGAGTGGAACTACGAGCCGGGCTACGACGGCGTCGTGTACGACGCGTACGGGATCGCCCCCGACCCGGAGCGCATCGCCTACTACCGCCTGCTCTGGGACATGGCCTGACCGGCCCCGGCCCGGATCGCCCGGCGAGCGCCCGGCACGGCGGCCACGCTCGTGCGGGTTCCGCCGCCCGGGGGCCGGGGTCGCCGGATCCGCGCGACCGGTGGAGCGGAAGCCGTAAACAATCCGTAAACGGGTTCCGCCACGCTGAAGGCACATCGAAACAGCGGGCCGGACGGGCCGCCACCTCCGAGGAGCAGATCATGAGCAAGGTCGTCGCAGTCATCTACATCTCGATGGACGGCGTCGTGGAGGAGCCCGCCTGGACCGGCCCGTACTGGAACGACGAGCACGCCAGGTTCCAGAGCGGTCAGCTGCACGCCAGCCGGGCGCTGCTGCTGGGACGCAAGACCTACGACGGCATGTCGCAGGCCTGGCCGAAGATGGAGGGCACGCCGGGGGCCGAGCAGATGAACGGCCTGCCCAAGTACGTCGCCTCGACCACCCTGCGCGACCCCGAGTGGAACGCCACCGTGATCGAGGGGGACGTCGCCGAGGAGGTCGCCAAGCTCAAGGCCGAGCAGGGCCAGGACCTGCTGATCTACGGCAGCGGCGAGCTGGTCGCCTACCTGATCGAGCACAAGCTCATCGACGAGCTGAAGCTCTTCCTGCACCCGGTCGTGGTCGGCTCCGGCAAGCGGCTGTTCCCCGACGGCGTCACCACCTCCGCCTGGAAGCTGGCCGGCACCGCGGCCTTCAGCTCCGGCGCCATCGTCCTGGACTACCGCCCGGCCGACTGACCGTCGCTTCCGGGGCGCGGGACCGGCTGCTTCTCCACCTCACCTCTCAGGACGGCACTCCGTAGCGGGTGGCGATCGCGGTGGCGCGGTCGCGCAGGGAGTCGCGCAGCCACTGCGGGGCCAGGGCCTCCGCGTTCGTGGTGAGCTGCCACAGCGCCCATTCGGCGTGTCTCGGATCCTGGAAGGTCACCTCCAGCCGCAGCCGGCCGTCCGGACCGGCTTCTTCGGAGAGGACGGCCAGCGCGGTGCCCACCAGGTCCTCCCGCCGCGCGGGGTCCACCCGTACCAGCACGGTGACCTGGTCGCCGCCGGTCCGGAACCGGGTGCCGCGTTCCTGCCAGGCCCGGTCCAGGTCGACCCGGTCCGGTCGCTGTGCGGGTTCGTCGAGTTCCTCGGCCGCCAGGATCCGGGACAGCCGGTAGGTGCGGTCCGCGCCGGACCTCGTGGCCAGCAGGTAGCCCCGGTCGCGTACGGTGACCAGGCCGATCGGGTCCACCGTGCGCCACCGCGGGGTCTGGTCCACGGCCGCGTAGTGGATGCGCAGCTTGTGTCCGGCGAACACCGCGCGCAGGACCTCGGCCGCTATGGCGTCGGACACCTCCTCGTCGGCCAGCCGGCGTGAGAGCAGGTCGGTCTCCGGGTCGACGAGCAATCGCCCGGCCGCGCCGGCCGCGGTGTCCCGATAGCTTTCCGGCAGCGCGTCGACCACCTTGAGCATCGCCGAAGCGAGTGCCGAGCCGAGGCCGAACGCCTGTGCGCCGCGCCGCGATCCGGCGACCAGCAGGGCGAGGGCCTCGTCGTGGTTCAGCCCGGTGAGCTCGGTCCGGAAACCGGGCAACAACGCGAAACCGCCGTGCCGGCCGCGTTCGGCGTAGACCGGGACGCCGGCCGCGGACAGCGCCTCGATGTCGCGCAGCACGGTGCGGGTGGAAACCTCCAGCTCGCGGGACAGCGCGGCCGCGGACAGCCGACCGTGCTGCCGCAGCAGCAGCACCAGCGAGACCAACCGGTCGGCACGCATACGAAAACCCTACAGAAATACACGACACAGGATGTCGTGATTTGCCGGGAGGCTTGTCGACATCACGACGAAGACGGTGACTACCGGGCCGGGCGACGTACGTGATGTCGACGAATCGAATGGAGCTGATGTGGCGATGGAGCGAACGGCGGTCAACCCGTGGGCGTGGTCGGTGGAGCTGGGCTACAACCAGGGTGAGATCGTCTCCGGGCACACCCGGACCCTGTACTGCGCCGGGCAGACCGCGATGAGCGGCGACGGCAAACCCCAGCATGCCGGTGACATGGCGGCGCAGCTGGCGCTGAGCCTCGACAACCTGGAGGCCGTGCTCGGCGAGGCCGGCATGTCCCTCGCGAACCTCGTCCGGCTCAACGTCCACACCACCGACGTCGATCGGCTCTTCGAGCACTACGGCGTGCTGGCGTCGCGGCTGGGCGCCGCCGGGGTGGCACCGTCCACCACGATGCTCGGGGTGGTACGGCTGGCGATCCCCGACCTGATGGTCGAGCTGGAGGGGACCGCCGTCGCGTGACGCGGCCTCGCGAACACCGTCCTGACCGGCCCGGGTTCGACACCCGCCCACGGCCCTCGACCAACCGGCATCGGGACTAACCGGCATCGGGACTAACCGGCGGTGTGCTCGAGGATCGCCGAGGCGAGGACGGGCCAGTCGGCGCGTTCCACGCCGTGGCCGGAGTCCGGCAGGACCAGTAACCGGCCGCCCGGTATCTCCTCGGCCAGCGCGTGTCCGTGCGGAAGCGGGAACATCGGGTCCGCGGCACCGTGCACCACCAGCGTCGGCACCCGGATGCTCGCGAGTGGCGGACGCTCCCGCGGCGCGTCCTCGAGGAGGTCGTGGTTCCGCGCCGAGGCGGGGTCGCGCGCGCGGCCGGTGTCGGCTCGCACCAGTTCCCGGACCTGCTGTTCGGGGAACGGCCGGCGGCCACCGGTGAGCATCTTCGCGTGGCTCACCAGGTGGTCGATCGCCGACTCGTGGTCCGCCCGGCCGGGCCGTGCCGCCCGCGGGAACCCGGCGAACTCGCGGGCCGGCCCGGGCAGATCGCGACCGCGAGGGGTGGGCAGGGCGAACGTGGTGCTGATCAAGGTGAGGGTGCCGGTCCGGCCGGGATGATCGAGCGCCACCAGTTGCGCCAGGGCGCCTCCCGCGGAAACCCCCACGAGGTGCGCCGCCTGGATTCCGAAGGCGTCGAGCACACCGACCGCGTCCTCGACGAGGTCGCCTGAGTCGTAGCCCGGATGCCCGGGCGGGTAGGTGACGGACCGGCCGGTGTCGCGATGGTCGTAACGGATGACGAACCTTCCACCCTCGCAGAGCTCGCGGCAGAAGCCGTCCTCCCACCACAGCATCGAGGCGCCGGTCCCCATGATCAGCAGCACCGGCGGCCGGCCCGGGTCGCCGAAGGACTCGGCGCACAGCCGCACCCCTCGTACCGTGATCATGCGTTCGGTCACGACGGGTCCCTTCCCGTGCCGCGCGCCCTGGGGGCCGCCGTTCGCGTCGCGGTGGTCATGAGGATGCGACCTCCTCCGGGGCCGGGACGGCGGGGCCGTCCCTGAGCACTCCGCGCACGTGGTCGAGCGCCATCGCCTCCGGTTCGAATTCCGTCAGGCACCAGGTGGCGCCGGCGGCGACGTACGCGGCGGGATCGGCGCCGGGTGGCAGGGGCACCGCGATGTCGTAGGGCGCCGTGGGATCGGGGCGCAGGCCGCGGATCGTCTCGTCGATCTCCGCGAGCTGGTCGGGGTGCCGCAGCTCGACCGGGAAGAACCCGTCGGCACGCGCCGCCCGGTGCAGCGGTCTGCGGCGACCCGCGTAGCCCGCGGCCCAGATCGGCACGCGCGGCCGCTGGACCGGCGCGGGCAGGAACGCGAGATCGTCGATCACGTAGTGCGGTCCGCGGTGGCGCACGGGGCGCCCTGACCAGGCGGACGTGAGGATGCCCAACGCCTCGTCCAGCATCTCCGCCCGGACCCGGTCGTCGACCTGCTCCCCGGTGCGTGCGAACTCCGCGCCGTAGACATCGCCGCCCAGCCCCACGCCCAGCGTCAGCCGGCCCCCGCTGAGCCGATCCAGCGAGACGGTCTCCCGGGCCAGCTTCGCGGGCCGGCGGCGCGCGACCGGCGTGACCATCGGGCCCAGCCGCAGCGAGCCGGTCGCCGTCGCCACCGCCGCCAGCGAGATCCACGGGTCGGCGACCCGCTGGACCGGTGCGGGCCAGGTGAGCCTGTCCCACACGAAGAACCCGTGCCAGCCGGCCTCCTCGGCCTCGGCCGCGAGTCGTGCCACCACAAGAGGGTCGGCCAGCTCGTCGAAGAGCGGGACCCACAACGCCGATCGGTGATTAGCAGGCATGCCACCGACGCTAGGTCTCCTTCTCCATCGTGAAAAGCGATGATTTTCGATGCTTATGATCGGATTTGGCGAAGTACCGTGGCCGGTGTGGCGAACGTAGAGCTTCGACATCTGGTCACCCTCACCGCTGTCGCCGACGAGGGTTCCTTCGGCAGGGCGGCATCGCGGCTCGGCTACACCCAGTCCACCGTCAGCCAGCACGTCGCCGCCCTCGAGCGCGCGGTCGGCGGCCTCCTCTTCGACCGTCCGGGCGGCCCGCGCAGGGTCCGGCTCACGCCGCTCGGCGAGGTGACGCTGACCCACGCCGCGGAGCTGCTCGCCAGGGCCGACGCGATGCGCACCGCCATCGAGCGGTTCAAGGCCGGCGAAGGCCGCCTCACGATCGGCACCTTCCAGAGCGTGTCCACCACGCTCCTGCCGGTTCTGGTCCGCAGGCTCCGCGAGGAGTTCCCCGGCTGCGACATCCGGCTCTCCGAGGAGGAGCCGGGGTCTCCGGACCTGTCGGAGGTCGACCTGCTCTTCCACGACCACCGCATCGCCGGCACCGACGTCGAGCACCTCGAACTCCTCCATGACCCGTACCACCTGGTGTCCCCCCGCGGGCGCTTTCCCGACGGGCATGTCGACCTGGTGGAGCTCGACGGGGCGCCGATGGTCGCCTGGCCACCCGACTGCGCGCAGCCGGCGCTCGAGGAGGCCCTCGCCGGCAACGGCGTCCACCCCGAGATCGTCTTTCGCGCCGCCGGCAACGAAACCGTGCTCTCCATGGTCCGGGCCGGCCTCGGCTCGGTGATCCTCCCCTGGCTCGTCGTTCACGCCGCCGGCGCCGCGGCAGACGAGGCGCTGAGCGTCCACGCGCTACGGCCGCCGATAGCCCCGCGAAAGATCTATCTGGTGCGCCAGGCCCACCGCACTCCCTCGCCTCTCGCCGCCCGCGCCGCGCGGCTGGCCGCCGAGATCGCCGGCGACCTCGAACGCGGTCGGTGAGGCGGCCTTCCCTCGTGCCACCGGCAGACGGATCGCTCGCCGGGACGCGCCAAGAAGTTCCTGTACTATTTCCCCCTCTTGGTGCCCATAAATGCTCTTTTGTGGGCTTTATGTCCTTCGATGGCAAGGTCGATCCGGTCTTCGACGACGATCCGGTGGCCGCGCCGGAGGCCGCCTCCTGGGCGCTGGCCGACGTGATCGGGACGACGCGCGACGCGTTGACGGCCCCGCTGGCCGACGTGCTGGCCGCCGCTCCGCAACGGACCGCCGTGCTGGAGGCGGCCGGGCTGGTGGAGCGGAACGGGGACGAGTTCATCCCACATCCGTCGCTCCGCCCCGCCGAGGGCCCGACGGCTCGAAGCGTCGTGGAGGCGAAGCTGAGCTCGCTGCGTCAGGCCGTCGCCGCCGGGCCCCTGGCCATCCTGCCCGCTCAGGCTTCGGATCGGACTCGCGGCCTGATCGGAGGTCACCGCTCAGCGGACGGAGCAGATCGCCGACCCGATCACCGCCGTCACCGCGTCCGGGTGCGACACCAGGGTCAGGTGCGAGCCGCCGGGGAACTCGGTGACCTTCGAGCGCGCCCGGTGGGCCATGAACCGTTCCGAGGACGGGGTGATGATCCGGTCGCCGGTGCTGATGAAGTACCAGGAGGGGATCGTCTTCCACGCCGCGGCCTTCGACGGCGTCGTGAACGCGCTGGTGGAGGCGGGCCGCTGGGTGGCCCACAGACGCACCGCGGTGTCCCGGGGCAGGTCGGAGGCGAACGAGCGGACGAAGACGTCCTGCTTGAGGTACAGGTCCGTCGCTCCCCGGGGCGCGTCCGGGTAGGACACCATGTCGTAGAGGGAGGCGGGATCGGCGGAGAGGGCGGAGCGGCGGCCGCTGAGCCCGCCGGTGGTCTCCCCGACGTCGGGCGCCGCCGCGTCGACGTACACCAGGGCCTTGACGTTCGGGACGTCCGCGGCGGCGTTCGTGATCACCGAGCCTCCGTACGAGTGCCCGACGAGCACGATCGGGCCGGAAACGGTTCTCAGGAAGTCGGCGACGGACGCGGCGTCGCCGTTGAGGTTCCGCAGCGGGTTGGCGATGGCCCGCGCGACGTAGCCCGCTCGTTGCAGGGAGCTCACCTCGCCGTTCCAGCTGGAGGTGTCGGCCCAGGCGCCGTGCACCAGGACGACCGTGGGCTTGACGCGGCCCGGCGACCGGCAGGGCAACGGCTCGGCCGTGAGCGCCGGCGACCCGTGCGCCGCCGTGGACGCCCTGACGGCCGTGGCCGTCTGGGTGCCGGTCGCCGGCGACGCCACCGCGGAGGCGGCGACCGCGGCGAGTGCCACCGCGGGTGCGATCCCCCGGAGCCGCCGGCAGGTGCGTGCGGATCTCATCTTTCTCCCCCTTGACGTGATGGGCGATCTTCGGGTTCCGGTGAGTGGTGCCCGGCGTCTTCGCGGCCGGTCGCCGGTCTCGCCGGAGAACCGGTCTTGTCGGAGAACCGGTCTCGTCGGGGAGCCGGTCTCGTCGAGGCGTCCGTTCTCCGGGCGGTCGCGTGTCGATCGGCTCCGTCCCCCCGGGCGCGGCGGGTGAGCAGCGCCGCGTCGGCGACGCCGGTGTCGGCGAGGCTGATGACGCGGGTACGGGGGTGCGCGGCCCGGGCGATCCTGGCGAGGACGTCCCCCGGGGGTGTCTGGACGAACAGGGTCGTGCCGAGCTCACCGAGCACGGCGATGACGTCGCGCCATCTCACCGTGGTGGCGACGCCACGGGCGAGGTCGTCGAGGACGGCGGCGGAGTCGCGCAGCAGGCGGCCCGTGGCGTCGCCGAGATAGGGGACGGCGAGGTGACGCCGGGGGATCGCGGCGAGGTGGTCCGCCATGGCGTCGGCGACGTGGCCGAGCAGCGGGCAGTGTGAGGGGACGGCGATGTCCAGGCGCCGCACGCGCCGGGCGCCGGCCCGGGCGGCCGCCGCGGCGAGGCGTTCCAGGGCGCGGTCGCTGCCGGCGACCACGACCTGCTGGTCGGTGTCGACGACGGCCAGGTAGGCCGGGTCGTCGCCGGTGCAGGTCGACTCGACCACTCGCCGGACCTGGGGCACGGTCAGCCCGAGAACGGCGGCCATGCCGTACCCGCGAGGGTAGGCGTCGCGCATCAGCTCGCCGCGGTGGCGCACGGCCGTGAGGGCTTCGGCGAAGGTCAGGGCGCCGGCCGCGACGGCGGCCGGGAACGCTCCGGCGGAGTGCCCGGCCACGGCGTCGGGAACGGCGCCCTCGCCGGCGAGGGCGCGGGTCGCGGCGACTCCGGCGACGCAGAGCGCGACCTGCGCGGTGACGGTGGACTCCAGCGCCTCGGCGGTGTCCCGCAGGGACGAGCCGGGCAGGATCCGCTCGGCCTCGGCGCGGGTCGCGGTGACGGCCGGATGGCAGGGCAGGTCGTGGAGCATCCCGGGCCGCTGGGTGCCCTGGCCCGGGTAGAGGAACGCGACGCTCATGCGGGGGCCCACGGGTCGTCCACCAGGCGCGGGCCGTGGTCGGTACGGGCCATGACGGGGCCGCCGGTGCGGACCCACTCGGCGAGGGCGATCCCGCCTCCGGGTGTCTCCAGCTGGCAGTCGACCCTACCGGGGAGGGCGACGAAAAAGGCCGCCAGCCGGGTGGTCAGGGTGCGGTCCAGCCTGCGCGGTGCCCGGATCAGCAGGTCCAGGTCGCTTCCGGGGTGGGTGACCGGCTGCCCGGTGGCCAGTTCGAAGCCGACCCCGCCGATCGGGCCCCAGGTGGTGTCGGCCTCCAGCTCGCCGGCGAGCAGGAGGGTGACGGCGGAGAGGGTGACGGCGAGCAGGGGGAGCCAGGGCCGCCCCCTCAGCTCCTCGGGCGGTACGGAGCGGATGACCGCGTCGCGGGGGACCAGGGCGGCGTGGCGCTGCCATCGCTCGGTCCCGCGGATGCCGACCGGGACGAGGCCGGGCGGGCGCGGCGCCCGCCGTACGACACACCAGGGGCAGGCGGCGATCGACGCGGGTACCCACCCCGGGGGCGTGTCGCCGAGCGCCGCGGCTCCGGAGAGCCGCAGCAGGTCGTGCGGGCGCGCGGTCACGGCCATTGGGCGGCGAGCGCCTCGCGGACGCGCCGGGAGGCGGCCCGGGTTCGCCGGGCGGCGGGCGAGGTGAGCCGGTTGCCCAGGTCGCGGGGGCCGCGGCGGGCCCGTTCGACGGCGGCGGTGAGCGCCTCCCTCACCTTTCCCGCGTCCTCGCCGGTCGGGTCGCCGGCGTTCTCGACGTCCAGGAGCTCGTCGCACAGGCCGAGCTTCGCCCAGTCGGTGACGTCGTAGGACAGCGGGGGGATGCGCCGGGCCAGCTCGTCGAGCTCGTCGACGGTCCGGCGGGTCACTCTCGCGGCGGCCTTCCTGTGCATGGCGTGCACCACCACGCCGGGGTCGTCGAGCGCCAGGATCTGGCCGGCCTGCGCGCCGTGCGCCAGGAATCCGCCGGACAGCGCCGTTCCGACGATGAGGGTGATCAGGGGGTGCCCCGCGGTGCGGGCGCGGGCGTAGGCGTCCACCGCGACGGCCAGGGCGTGGTGGATGCCGAGCACCTCCTCGACGCGCCCGTAGGCCTGGCTGGGCACGTCGACGACGGCGACGATCGGGCGGCGGCGGTCGTCGGGCAGGTGCGCGTCCCCGGTGACGACCTCGGTCACCGCCTCGGCGAGGGCGAGCCCCTCGCGGAGGCCGACCTCGCCGAGGCGGGCCCGGTGGTAGGGGCTCCGCGGGTCCGGCACGACGGCGATCAGGCGGGCGACGTCGCCGCCCAGGGTGGCGTCCGCCGTGATCACCGACGGGACCGTGTCGCTCACGTCGCCGTCGGCGAGCGCCCGCGTCCAGTTCCGGCCCCGGCTCGGCACCTGTCTCCCCTCGGCGCGGGCTCCCGCGGTACGGGCTGCTGTGGCGCGGTCTTCCGGCGGTGCGGCCTTCCGCGGTACGGCCTTCGCCCAGACGGCCGCGAGATCGGCCGGCTCCGGCGGATGGGCCGGGTCGACGGCCTGGAGACGGGCCCGCAGCTCGCCGATTCGCCGGGAGCGGTGCTCGCCGGGCACGCCGCGCCCCACCGCGTCGATCACGGCGGTTCGCACGGCGGTGACGTCGTCGAGGACGAGCGCGTCGGCCAGCGCGGTCTCGGTGCGCCGCGTGCCGCCGTCGATCGACCAGATCAGCGTGTGGTCGGAGGCGTCGAACTCGGCGACGCCGGCCTCGGACTCGATCACCTCGGGACCGTCGAGCCCGAGACGGCCCTCCCTGGTCATGATCAGGGAGGTGCACAGCCCGGCGGCGATGCTCATGCCGCCGAAGCAGCCCAGCGCTCCGGCGATGACGCCGACGACGGGCTGGAGGGCGCGCAGCTCCAGCAGCGCTGAGCACACCTCCGCGATCGTGGCCAGGCCCAGATTGGCCTCCTGCAGGCGTACGCCTCCGGTCTCCAGCAGTAGGATCGCGGCCGTCGGGGTGCCGGCGCGGTTGTCGGCGGCGGCGAGGGAGAGCGCGGCGGCGATCTTCGCGCCGGAGACCTCGCCGATGCCGCCGCCCTGGAAGGCCTGCTCGACACCGATCACGACCGCGGGCCGCCCGCCGAGTCTCCCCTTGACCACGACGACGCCGTCGTCGGACTCCGGGACGACGCCCTGGGGTTCCAGCCAGGGCGACTCGATCCGGTCGAAGGGGCCGCACAGCTCGCGGGCGGTGGCGGTGTCGAGCAGCGCGACGGCGCGCGCCCGGGCGCCCAGCTCTATGAAGCCGGTACGGGCGAGCAGCGCGTTCCAGTCCGTCCAGTCCGTTCGTGTGTCCTGTGACGTCATGCCCTGCCCTCCTCGACGGCCTGCCGCAGGCGCAGGGTGACCACGCCGGGGGTCGCCCCGAAGTCGTTGAGCTCGAAACTCCCCGCGACCCCGTGGCGGGCGAAGAACCGCTCCAGCACGGTCCGCCACACCGTGTCGAACCCGTCGACGCTGGTGCGTACGCGCACCCGGGCGACGGCGGCCCGCTCCGGGGTCATCAGGACCTCCAGATCCCCCGAACCGACCACCCCGACGTGCGCTCGCCGGGCGGCCGGACGGTCGGCGGGGAACTCGTAGTTCAGCGTCTGCACGTGAGCACCTTCCGTCCGGCCCGGGTGACGGGCTCCGGCCACGGCACCATGTCGAGGAAGAGCGCGGCGGCCAGCAGGTCGGCGCTCCCGCCCGGCGACAGCCGCCGTGCGACGCACCGCTCGTCCAGTTCGGCGAGGGCGGCGTGGCCGCGGGCCGTGCCCGCGCCTCCCCCGGCCAGGACGCGCCCGGCACCGGACCGTACGACGCGCAGGCCCTCGGGGCCGCCGCGGTGCAGGACGCAGGTGTCGTCCAGGAGGCTCATCACCGCCAGCAACGCGTCCAGCCGGGCCGCCTCCTCGGGGAGCCCGGCCGCCCTGGCCCGGCGCAGCCGCGGCAGGGCGACCTCGACGACGTGCGGGAAGGCGGCCTCGGCCTCGCCGCGGGCGCCGCGCACCCCGTACCGCCGCCGGGCCCGCTCGCCGTGGGAGGGCGCCCTCGCGGGGAGGTACCGGTCGGGGAGGGCGGCGAGCCGGGCCGCCCGGCCGGCGGCCTCCCGCTCGTCGGCGGCGCCCGCGGCGGTGGCGACGAGCAGCCCGAGCGCCCATACCGCCCCGCGGTGCGTGTTCACCCCCCCGGTGGTCCGCAGCATGGCCGCCTCGCCCTCGCGGCTGAGCCGGCCCAGCTCCTCCCGGCGTTCGATCCCGGCGGGCGTCCGCTCCGCCGCCTCGGCGAGGGAGCGGAACATGGGGCGCAGCGCCCGGGCGGAGGCCAGGAGAAGCGGCAGGTCCATGTCGTCGTGCGCGCCGCGCCCACGGCGGTCGGCCAGGCCCGGCTTGGGGCTCAGGCACGCCTCCTGGCACAGCGCGCGGACGGCCAGGTCGGCGAGCAGGGCCGCGGAGGGCCTCGCCGTCCGTTCCCCCGCCGCGAGCGCGCCGCCGGTGACGGTCATCGGCCGGTCACCAGGTCCGGAACCGCGCGGGCGGATCGTACAGGCCCCCGGACCAGGCGACGAGATCCTCGATGCTGCGGGCCGCCAGCAGGGACCGGTCCGCCTTGCGGACGTCGACCTTGAGGTCCTCCGGCAGCGCGACCAGACCGTCGCGGCGCAGCTCGTCCACGCGCCGCTCGGCGATGTCGCGGCCGATTGGGGTGGCCCCCGCGACCGCGGCCACCGCCTCGCGCCGCTCGGCCAGGCAGACGGCCCTGTAGAGGTAGGCCACCCCCTCCTCGGTCACCACGTGGCTGACGTCGTCGCCGTAGATCATGACCGGCGGGATGGGCATTCCGGCGTCCTTGCCCACCTGGACGGCGTCCAGCGACTCCACGAACGCCGGGACGCCGCCGGAACGGAAGGTCTGCGTGATCTGCACGACGAGCTTGCGCCCCCGGGGCGCGGACGCCCTGCCGGTGAGCAGGCTCAGCCAGGCGGGGGAGGCGTGCCTGCGGCCGTGCGGGTCGTGTCCCATGTTGGGCGCTCCGCCGAAACCGGTCAGCCGGCTCTCGGTGACCGTCGAGGAGTTGGCGCGGGCGTCGATCTGCAGCGACGACCCGATGAACATGTCCACGGCGTACTGGCCCGCGAGCTGGCACAGCACCCGGTTCGACCGGAGCGACCCGTCCCTGCCGGTGAAGAACACGTCCGGGCGGGCGGCGACGTAGCGCTCCGTGCCGGGCTCCCCGCCGAAGCAGTGCACCGACTCGACCCAGCCGCTCTCGATGGCGGGGATGAGCGTCGGGTGCGGGTTGAGCGTCCAGTGCTTGCAGATCTTCCCGCGCAGGCCCAGCTCCTCGCCGTACGTGGGCAGGATGAGCTCGATCGCCGCGGTGTCGAAGCCGATCCCGTGGTTCAGCGTGGTCACGCCGTGCCGCTCGTAGATCCCGCGCAGCGCCAGCATGGCCATCAGGATCTCCACCTGGCCGATCTGGCGGGGGTCCCGGGTGAACAGCGGCTCCAGCGCGAACGGCCGGGGGCTCTCCACGACCAGGTCCACCCAGTCGCCGGGGATGTCCACCCGGGGAACCCTGTCCACCAGCTCGTTGACCTGGACCAGGACCACGCCGTCGTGGAACGCCGTCGCCTCGGCGATGGTCGGGGTGTCCTCGGTGCCGGGTCCGGTGTAGAGGTTTCCCTCGCGGTCGGCCTGCTCGGCGCAGAGCAGCGCGACGTCGGGGGTGAGGTCGACGAACATCCGCGCGTACAGCTCGACATAGGTGTGGATCGCCCCGACCTCGACCGTGCCGTCGGCGAGCAGCCGCGCCATGCGCACGCTCTGCGGGCCGGCGTAGGAGAAGTCGAGACGGCGGGCCACACCGCGCTCGAAGACGTCCAGATGCTCACGCAGGCTGATCGAGGAGATCAGCAGATGGAGGTCGTGCACCACCTTCGGGTCGCACCCGGCCAGTGCCTCGGCGAGGAAGTCCGCCTGCTTCTGGTTGTCGCCCTCCAGAGCCACCCGGTCGCCCGGCCGCAACAGCGCCTGCAGGGCGTCGCGCGTGCGCCCGGTGTCCAGGACCCGGCCCGAGGTGCCCGAGGTGCCGGAGGTGAAGGGTCTCACCGCCTCCAGCCGCTCGCGTTTCACGGTCCGCCGCCGTGTCCAGTCCCGGGTTGCCACCTTCGTGAGTGCCATCGCCTGCCCCCAATTAAGGTCTTTGGGGCTAATACCTCGCGAAATATAAGAATTAACTCAAATTACGTTAAAGCATTACAGTCGGTGATCGGGGTTCGGTATCGATCCGGCAGTCTTCGCCGCCGTGGGTGAGCCGACGCGGGGAAGGGCATACGGCGTCCCCGCCGAGCGGGAAGCTCTCCCGGGAAAGCCGGCGGGGGAGATCTCCCGAGCGGGGGGAGACTTCCAGGGAAAGCGAGGAGATCTCCCGGGGAAAAGGAGCGGCCCCCCTCACAGGTCGAGGACGACCTTGCCGGGAACGCGGCGGGCGAGCAACGCCTCGGCCGTTCCGAGGGCCCGGTGTGGGGCGCCCGTCGGCGCCCCACACGGAAAGCGGCACAGGAATCCGAATCTCGCCGGGCCACGCCATCCCCGGCCCGCCCCCGGCCGATCGTGCGCGGCTCTCGGCGGGCCGCTCAGCCGGACCGCGGGTCCGGGGGCGGGCCGGACGGCGACTCGAACCCGCCCGTCAGGACGGGACGCTTGGGCAGGATCCCGTCACCCGAGGAGCGGCCCGTCAGGCGGCGGCGCAGCCAGGGGGTGAGGTGCGCCGAGGCCCAGCGGAGGTCGGCGAGCAGCGCCGGTCCGGCCGCGGGCGGGCCGGGAGGGGGCGGGGGAGGGGCGGCGGCGCGGCCGAGCGCGGCCAGGACCTGGTCGGCGACCCGGCGGTGGCCCAGCGGGTTGAGGTGCAGGCGATCGGCGCTCCACAGCCTGTGGTCGTCGAACGCCCGGTCGCCGAACAGGTCGACCAGGTGGGCCCCGTGCCGCTCGGCCACCTCTGTGACGAGGTCGTTCATCGCGACGATGCGGGGCCGCAGCACGTGGGGCAGCGGGAGCCGGACGCTCAGGTCGGGGAAGGTGAAGAGCAGCACGTCCGCGCCCGACGCGCGCAGGCGGGCGACCACCTGGTCGAAGCGGTCGCGCATCGTGGTCAGGTCGAAGCCGCGCCACAGCGCGTCGTTGCCGCCCGCGGCGATGCTGACGAGTGACGGGTTCATCGCGATCGCCACGTCGACCTGCTGCGCGACGACGTCGTCGAACCTGCGCCCCCGGATGGCCAGGTTCGCGTAGCCGAAGCCGGGCGCGTCGAGATCCGCCGCCACGAGATCCGCCCACCCGCGCAACGTGCCGTCGGGAAGAGGGTCGCCGACCCCTTCGGTGAAGCTGTCGCCGAGCGCGACGAAGCCGAAGTCCGTCATGGGGTCCACCGCGCGTCACGTCCGAGGTGGGCGACCGGCGGCCGGCGGACCGGTGCGCCGTCGGTGGTGGCGGTGACCTTCCCCGAGGCGTCGCTCGCCCGCCGCTCGAGTTCGAGAATGTGCATGCGGCTCATCCTAGGAGCGGCGGCGACCTCGTCTCGGAGCGGGGAGCGGCCGGACCGATCGGGCCGTTCCGGACGTGCCTCGCGCATGTGAGGACGCACCTCGCGCACGTGAGCCGAGTTCGTGGTCGGACGGCCGGCCGACGGCTGGTTTCCGCAGGTGCCTCCCGGCCCGAAGGGCGGTTCGGCGCGGCGGGATCCGGCGTTCGCCCACGGGTGGTTCAGCGCGGCGGGATCCTGCCGAGACCGGCGACGACCTCGAACGCGCGCTCGGGGAACGGGTCGTCGTCGACGGGACGCCAGTCCGCCGCCAGGACCAGTCCCGGCTCGAGGAGTTCGAACCCCTCGAACAGCTCGCCGACCTCGCGCATGGTGCGGAGCCTGACCGGGTTGCGGGTCTGCCCGTACACCGCCAGCCCGGCGGACGCCTCGTCCTCCGGCATCGTGTCGGAACAGGCGTGGGTCAGCCCCAGGTAGCTGCCCGGCGCGAGGGCGTCACGCAACCGGGCCATGAGGTCGTGCGCGGTGTCGCCGGTGACGAAATGCCACACCGCGACGGTGAACACGCCGATCGGCCGGGTGAAGTCGAGCGTGGCCCGCACCCGGGGGTGGTCGAGGATCTCCTGCGGCCGGCGCAGGTCCCCGTGGATCGTCAACACGCCGGAGTGGTCCACCGTCGACTGATTGTGCGTGACGACCGTCTGGTCGTTGTCGACGTACACCACGCGGGCATCCGGGTGGACGCTCCGCACGACCTGGTGGAGGTTCGGGGGAGTGGGCAGACCGCAGCCGATGTCCAGGAACTGGTCGATACCGGCGTCGGCCATGGTCTTGGCGGCTCGCAGCAGGAACCCGCGGTTGGCCCGGCACGCGTCGGGGACCGTCGGGAAATGAGCCACCAGCATCTTGACGGCTTCCCGGTCCGCCGCGAAGTTCTCCTGGCCGCCGAGCATGACGTCGTACATGCGGGCCGCACTCGCCTGCGATGCGTCACTGGGATGGGTCACTGGGCGCCTTTCGGTGAAGGTGTGTGGTCGTCCATTACGTGAATGCGGTCACAGATCCTCATCAGAAGCGCTGTCGTGTCGCCGCTCTCGCAGGCCGCGACCGAGAGCCGGTCGAACGTGATGGCGTGCTCCTCCCGAAGGGATCGCTCGGCGACCTCCTCCCTCTCACCGTGGACGGCGATCATCTGGGGCCGGCCGTAACCGCGGCGAAAGATCGTGAAAGGCCCGTGCCCGGGGATGAACCGTGAACCCATCGGATTCACCTGGATGCTGATGCCCTTCATCTGGGCCGAGGCGGTCAGCGCGATGAGCTGGCGGATGTGCGCCTCCACTCCCGCGATCGGCCGCCACAGCACGGGCTCCTCGATCACGGCCCACAGCACGGGCCGGTCGGCGCCGGCGAGCACCTTCTGGCGGCGCAGCAACTGCTCGACGCTTCTCTCGACGTGGCGGGGCGGGACCGGGTACCGGCTCATCCGGTAGGCGGCCGCCGCGTACTCCGGGGTCTGCAGGAGCGGCGGGACGACGAACGGCTGGTAGGTGCGGATGAGGTCCGCGGTCTGCTCCAGGCGCATCACCACCGCCGCGTCCAGCGGAAGCTCCTTGCTGTCCCACCAGCCCGGCCTGCGCTCGCCGAACGCCACGGACAGCAGCATCTCCCGCTGGTACGGGTCGGTGACTCCGTACAGCGTGAAGAGGTCACGCAGGTCGTCCCTGCGGAAGCCTCGCTGACCGGTCTCCATACGGCTGATCTTCGACTCGCTGGCACGGATGGCCTTGCCGGCCTCGGCGGCGGTCAGGTTGCACTGGAGCCGGAGCTGCCGGAGCCGGGCGCCGACGATCTGGCGCGCCATGTCGCCGGCCTCCGCTTGAGCGCCCACATCCCCTCCGAGTGTCTCCGCCCGCCGGATGATCAGTGGGAACCCCCGCCCCCGTCGACTTGCCATGGCAAGATCACCTGGAAAGTGGAATTGAGGCTATTGCTTGTTTTCTCCGGCTGTCCAGGAATTCGGGATACCGTTCCGCGAAATTTCAAGATCACAAAACTTGCGGAAGGCGCGTCCGGTCAAGGCCTGCCCGCCCCCTCGGCCGGCCGGTCGAGGCGGTGCGGGCCGGCCGCGCGGCGAAGAGGGACGGCGGGCGTCCACGGGCCGGACGCGTGCCGGCATGTCACGCCGAGGACGATGCGGTTGACGTCCACCGCAGGTCGCCGTCGCACCTCGGCGTCCTTGATGACGACCGGCTCGCCGGGATGGGACGGAAGGTCCGTGCGGGACGGCTCCGGGGCCGAGAGCCCCGGACGGTCAGCTCTCCTGCCCGTCGTGTCCGGAGGCGAGGCGGCGGCCGGTGATCTGCTCGGTGCGTACCACGATGTAGTGGTCGTGGCTGCCCGGTGCCCAGGTGCGCAGGGGAAGTGCGGACAGGCGTTCGATCTCGTCCGGTTCGCGTACGGCGCGTGCGGGTCCGACGGTGGTGACCGACCAGCCGGTGCGGGTGATGTGGTCGAACTCGTCGGCCTCGAAGGCGACGATCGCGTCGCCGGCCGCGGCGGCGAGCTTGGAGCCGATGCCCGTGCGGATCACGATGTCCTCGCCGTCGAGGACGAAGTTGACCGGCTGCACCGCGGGCAGGGCCCGGTCGGTGAACACGATGCGCCCGATCGAGGCCGACGCCAGGAGCGCGACGCACTCCTGGCGCGAGAGGATCTGCAGACCTGCCGAGTCGAGCTTCATACCCTCCAGGCTGCCCGTTCGCTCTACGACGACGTTAGGGACGAAAGTCCCCTGCATCCCCGCCGATCTGCCCTCAGGCGGGCGGCCATGGCCGCGACCCGTGGCCGGCGGCGCGCGGCGGCGGGTCAGCCCGCGGCGGACACCGCGGCGATCTTGGCCGGGTTCATCATCCACAGCACCTGGTCGATGCCCTGGGCCGAGGCGTTGACGGTGGCCACCGCGAACACCACGCCGTCGCGGCTCAGCAGAGCGGACGCCTGCCCGTTCAGGCTCGCCCACTCCACCTCGACACCGGCCCAGAACCGGTTCGCGAACGCCCTGTGGTACTTGGCCACCCGGAAGGCGCCCACCACGGGGATGCGAGAGGCCCGGACGGCGCCACCGCCGTCGGAGTAACTGATCACGTCCGCCGCGAAGAGTTCCTCCAGCGTGGCCAGGTCGCCGGAACGGGCGGCGGCGACGAAGGCCCTCAGGAGCCTGTGCTGCTCGGCGCCGGTCACCGGCGCGCGACGTTCGGCGACCACGTGTTTGCGGGCCCTGCTGACCAGCTGGCGGGCCGCCGCCTCGCTGAGCCGGATGATCTCGGCGATCTGCCGGTACGGGTAGTCGAACGCCTCCCGCAGCACGTACGCGGCGCGTTCGCTGGGCGAAAGTCTCTCCAGGAGGAGCAGGACCGCGAACCCCAGGGCCTCGTCCCGCTCGGCGCCGAGATACGGATCCGTGCTGGTGTCGACGGGTTCCGGAAGCCACGGGCCGATGTAGGTCTCGCGGCGGACCCGCGCGGACCGGGCGGCGTTGATGGCCAGCCGCGTGGTCACCGTCGCCAGGAACGCGGCCGGGTTGACCACCGCGCGGCGGTCACAGGTCTGCCAGCGCAGCCAGACGTCCTGCACCAGGTCCTCGGCCTCCCCGGCGCTGCCCAGCATCCGGTACGCGATCCCGAACAGGCGCGGCCGCATGTCCGCGAAGATCATCGCGGCCTGTTCGAGATCTATTGATTCACCGGGTTCGTTCGTCGGCGCGGTATCCGCCATGGTCATCGCCCCTTTCTCACCTTATCGGGGACCACGTCCCGGGCTGACGACCCTCCCCGCCGGCTTCCCGTGCCCGGTGTCCACGGCTGCCTCGCGTGCGTGCCCGGTGCCGGCCGGGCCCGCGACCTCGCCCTCGGAGATCCTCCCGGTCGCGAATTCCCGGCGCCGGGGTGTCACAGGCCGGCTCGTGCACGGCATCGCCGACGGTCACGGCTCTGCCGGGCTCCTCCCCTTCCTCCAGGTCTTCTTCGCGATCTGGTGGGCGTGGATTTCCGCCGGCCGGCCCGGGGTGTTCGGTGTGCCCCGGCGGGCGTGGCCACGCCGAACACCCTCGCCCGGCCACCGCCGGCGACCGCGAGGACCGCGGTGGCTCACGGCTTCACGTTTCCGGTGTGATTAGACCGTAATAAGGCGATCGCTTGACGGCATGGTTGTTAGCGTTCACAGTCTTGTCCAACGCAAGATGAGGAGCGGCCGTGCAGACAAGTGTGGGGCTCCACCCGCCGGTGGCTGCCAAGGCGTCCGGGTCGGCGAGCGTGTCACGCCGGACGGTCGCCCGGATGCTCGACAAGTCTCCGGGCGCGCGCGGAACGGGCGTCCGGAAACCGCGAAGCCGCGCGGCGACGCAGTGCCTGCGCACTGCCGTGGCGGGTCCGCGCGGAGGGCGCGCCAGGTGAACATCTCGCGCACGCCCTCGCTCACCCTGCGGGAGAACGGCACTCGGCCGAGGTAGCCGTCAAATCGGACGACCAGCACAATTCACGGTTTTCCGCCCAAAATGTTAACGCTCACATAAAGGACACCCCCCATGTTCCGAAAAGTCTCAGCGTTCGTCCTGGCGGGCGTCATCGCCACGGCGATGACGGGTTGCGGTAGCACGAGCACGCCGGCCACCGGCACCGACAGCGGCAAGGTCGCCGACGACGGCAAGATCGTCATGGGTTTCTCCCAGGTCGGCGCGGAAAGCGGCTGGCGTACGGCCAACACCAAGTCGGTGCAGGAGTCGGCGAAGAC